>NZ_JASATD010000004.1:0-247061 GCF_038440115.1 Ralstonia sp. OTU4908
GGCGTGGAACAAGACCAGCGAGGCCGGGCGGGAATACAAGTCCGTGACCCTCGACGATCCTTCGTTCCCGGCTCCGGTCTATGCCCGCCTGATCGAAGGCGAGGACGGTACGCACGACCTGATCTGGTCGCGCAGCAAGCCCCAGGCGGCGTGACCGCCGCAGCGCCCCGCCCATCGCGGCGGGGCGCTGTGCTGCTGTTCGCAGCACATCACCACGTCACGCGCGCGGCTTCGCCGCGCCGCGCTCCTTCAGCACCGCCTCCAGCTCCCGGCGCACCTGCGCCAGCAGCTCGTCGGCCTTGTGCGGGCTGTCGCCCGCGTAGGCCAGCGTCAGCAGCGTGAGCGGGTGGATCTCCATCACCTCGCACAGCTCGGCCAGCTTATGCAGGGTCGGGCTTTTCAGGTCGCGTTCGAGGGTGCTCATATAGGTGCGGCTGGACACGTCAGAGAAGGCTTCCTGGCTCAAGCCACGCGCCTTCCTGACTGTCTTCAACGCCTTCGCCAATGAGTTCCCAGCCGCCACCTATGGTTTCCCTCGAAAAACCAAGATGACAGCCCATTGCGCCCTATAGGGCTACAATCTATAGTGTTCATTTGGTGTTCTACGTTTTCGTGCCTTTACGGAAATCCGCATTTGCTGGTTCCAGCAAAGCCACGCAAGCGCATCCGTGCTTGCACACGAAGGCGTAAATCCGGTTTGGCGGTTCTGCGCTTGGGCGTGAAACCGCATCCGTGCATCATTGGATTTGTGGGATTGCCAACCATGCCCCAGCCACTCGCCACCGTCCCGGAGCGCGCGCAACTGCTCGCCAACGGCGAGGCTCGTGCCGCTGGCCAGGCCATCGACCCGGTGCCCGTGGTGCGGCTGTTCACGCCGGACGCGCATGTGACCTGGCTGCTGGCCGCACTCGATCCCGCCGATGGCGACACCGCCTGGGGCCTCATCGACCTGGGAATCGGAATGCCGGCGCAAGGAACCGTCAAGCTGTCCGAGCTGGCTGGCATCGTCGGGCCGCATCAGCAGCCCGTGATGCGCGACCGCTACTTCCGGCCCACGCGCACGCTGTCGGAATACACCCGGCTGGCCGAGCGCGACGGGGCTATCCCGGACTGAACACAGCCTACTGTGACTTTTTCAGTCTGGTGTCATACCGGGCAGGTCTCAATCGAGATTCTTGCGGCGTAGCCGCGCCAGTCTGATCCAAACGGACATGATGCCTGACGCGGACTGCGGCAGGCTGGCCTGTACGGCGTCCCACGGGAGGGACGCTGCCGCCGCAGCATTGAGACGAATACCGCAACGCATCGGAGCCAGTCGGACTTGACAGCCCAACTATTCCCTTAACCCATTTCGTTCTGATGACACCGATGTAGCACGTAGTTCTTCTGTCGCGGCCAGTCCTGTTCGCAGGGAGGTTGCGTCATGGTCGATCGCAGCGCCGAGCACTGGTATCCGACTGCCGCGTATCTGTACGTGCTGCACTTGGACGACCTTGGGACGGCCTGGGAATATCTGCGCAGAAACCCCGATTACCGGCTCGACTGGCTGCGCCATCATCGCCGGCCGAAAGCCGCGCAGCAGGCGGCGCATCGCTGGGGCTTGCGCCTGCTGGAAGATCCGGCGTTGGATGCGCGCGACGCTCATCCAGCCTGGTTGCCCGGCCATGTGGCCGTGGTGCAGCTCTATCCCGACGCCGATCCGCCGCAGTATGCTCCCGCGTTCACGTTTTGGCGCATTGCCGGGCACAAGCAACTGCTCCATGACGGCAAAGGGCTGGCGCTGATGGCGCACAGCCCAGGTCATTGCCTGCGCTTCGCGCTGGCGCCCGGCCTGGAAGACGGGATGGCTGTCGCCTATGCCCGCCGCGGCGGCGCCGCCGCACCTGCGCGCAACCGTGCGCTCGGCGCGGCCCTGGCTTCTGCGAAGCCCAGGCCGGCACCCGCCGCGCTGCTTGAGCTACACACCTTGCAGGCGCTCGACGCAACCCTAGCGGGTGCGTCCTTGCGCGAGGTGGCCGAAGGCTTGTTCGGCGGCGATGCCGCAGCCGATTGGTACAGCGACGGCGGCCTGCGCTCCAAGGTACGCCGCTTGGTACGGCGCGGCGATGCGCTGATGCGCGGCGGCTATCGCCGCCTAGCACAGCTTCCGCCGCTTGAGAAGGGTCGTTTTGAGGACGACGCAAAACGGCCCTGAGCAGGACAGCTTGGTTTTCTGAGACTGCCTCCATCCGGTTGCGCTGTGTGGCCGGAGCTTTGAAAGCTATGGAGGTTCACACCATGCGTCCCGCTCCTTTGCGGCCTGCCGCCACTGTCTCGACCGCTGCCGCGCAGCCCCAACGCTATCTCACCAACGACGAAGCCGCCGAGTACCTGCGGCTGTCGCCGCGCACGCTGGAAAAGCAGCGCGTGATCGGTGGTGGTCCGCGCTTTCGCAAGTTCGGCCGGCGCGTCATGTACGCCGTGGCCGACCTCGATGCCTGGGCCGCCGACCGCAGCTTCGAGACGACTTCCGATCCCGAGTACGCCGAGCACCACT
This sequence comes from Ralstonia sp. OTU4908, assembly GCF_038440115.1. NCBI lineage: Bacteria > Pseudomonadati > Pseudomonadota > Betaproteobacteria > Burkholderiales > Burkholderiaceae > Ralstonia > Ralstonia sp. OTU4908. Next base: position 2,537 of record NZ_JASATD010000004.1, read on the forward strand.
CGGCCGACAGCCGTGCGCGCTGATCGGCGGCGCGCGGCAGGCCATCACCATGTCCAGCTCCGCGCTGCCGTTCCGGCAGCGGTCGTTGCAGGAGCGCGAACAGCTCGACCTGTTCCGCGCCTTGCCCGGCGACATGGCGCCGCGCGACAGCCAGGACTTGATGGCCTATCCGTTCTTCTCGCTCGGCAAGTCCAAGCGGGTCAAACCCATCGACTTCCGCGCGGGCAACGTGACGATCCGCGTAGAGGGCACGCAGGAGCACGGCATCGCCACGATTTGGGATGCGGACGTGCTGATATGGGCGGCCTCGCAGATCGTGGAAGCGAAGGACGCGGGCCTGCGCCCGTCGCGGCTGATGCGCGCGACGCCCTACGAGATCCTGCGCTTCATCGGACGCGGCAAGTCGCTGCGCGACTACCAGCGCCTCAAGGCCGCGCTGGATCGCCTGCAATCGACCACGGTGGCCACGTCCATCCGCGAGACAACAGGCCGGCGCCTGCACCGCTTTTCGTGGATCAACGAATGGAAGGAACTGGCCGATGCCAGCGGCACGCCGCTGGGCATCGAGCTGATCCTGCCGGACTGGTTCTTTGCCGGCGTGCTCGACGCTGCGCTGGTGCTGACCATCGACCCGGCGTATTTCCGGCTCACCGGCGGCATCGAGCGGTGGCTGTACCGCCTGGTGCGCAAGCACGGCGGCAAGCAGGCATACGGCTGGCAGTTCGACTTTCGCTATCTGCACCAGAAGTCCGGCAGCACCGCGAAGCCCTACGACTTCGCCTGCGATCTGCGCGCGCTCGTCGCGCGGCAGTCGCTGCCCGGTTACGTCCTGGGCATCGAGCGGATGCCCGACAACGGCATGGAACTGCTGACGTTCCGGCCCGTGCCGCAGACGGCACGGGGATAACTCCGGGAAAGCCTGTGAATGGTGTCGTGCTATCAGGCGTGCGGGGTATCGTGCTATCAGGCGTGGGACTATCGTGCTATCAGGCGTGCCGATCGGCCGCAAACCCGCGCCAGCACTGGGCTTGCGCGTCCTCTAACTTCCCTAACTTAGTTTCTCTAACTTTTAGTAGGGAAACGCCGCTGCGGTGGACAACCACCCCGCGGCCACAAACGCAGCAGCAAAAGCCCGGCTTTCCAGCATGGAGGGCCAGGCCATGATCGTCGCACTGCTCAACCAGAAAGGCGGCGTCGGCAAGACCACGCTCGCCACGCACATCGCCGGCGAGTTGGCGATGCGCGGCCAGCACGTCGTCCTGCTGGACGCTGACCCGCAGGGCTCATCGCTGGACTGGACGCAGCGCAGAAGCCAGCAAGGCTTGCCACGGCTGTTCAGCGCCGTGGGCCTCGCACGCGAAACGCTGCACCAAGAGGCGCCGGAACTCGCCAGGCGGGCCGATCACGTCATCATCGACGGCCCGCCGCGCATCGCCGCCTTGGCGCGCTCCGCGCTGCTGGCGGCCGAGCGCGTGCTGATCCCGGTGCAGCCCAGCCCCTACGACTTGTGGGCCAGCGCCGAGATGGTGGCGGTGATCCGCGAGGCGCAGGTATTTCGGCCTGCGCTGCGCGCGGCCTTCGTCATCAATCGGCGCGTCAGTACCACCGTGATCGGGCGCGAAGCACGCCAGGCACTCGCCGACCAGCCGCTTCCTGCGCTGCGCGCGGAAGTGCATCAGCGCATCGTGTTCGCCGATAGCGTGGCCGCTGGCCGGCTTGCACGCGAGACGGCACCCGACAGCGCCGCCGCACGCGAAATCACTGCGCTGGTGGACGAATTGCTGCGGTGGCCGACATGACCGCGAAGCCGCCATCGAACAGCAAGCGCACGGCAAAGCGCGTCGGCATCGGCGCGCGTCCGCCCGCGAATCCGCACGCCGAGGCGTGGATTCGCCAGGGCGACGCCGATGCGCTGGGCAAGGGCGACCTCTACACCGCCCGTCTGACTCTCGACATCACGCCCGCGATGCGGGCACGCATCAAGGTGTCGGCCTTCACGCAAGGCGTGACCGTGGCCGACCTGCTGCGTGGCCTGTTGGAGCGGGAGTTTCCAGAGCACCGCAGGGAGAACGCACCATGACTGCATCCGCTTCGCCTGCCGCTGGCGCGGCTACGGCTGCACTTGCCGGCCAGCCTGCCAGCGCGCCGCTGACGCGCGTGGCGCTGGCCTACATCGAACCACGCTTCAAGCTCTACCTGCGCTTCGGCGAACCTGCGCGCACGCACCAGCTCGACCGCTGGCGCCGTTGCGCGGTGTTCCTGCCGGGCGCCATGTTGTGCCGTATCCGCTGGCAGGCCAACGACTACGGCACTGTGCGTTGGCAGCTCATGGTGATGCAGGCTTGCACGCCGCTGGATGCCGCGCAGCGCATCCCCGGCGTGCAGCCGGGGGCGCGCTTGCTGCTCCACGCCGAAGGGGAGAACCAGGTGCGCGCGGTGCTGGAGTGCATCGACGCCATCGAGGCGCTGGGCATCGCGCCCGCCGCTGTCTCGCCCGCGTACTGGCGCACGCTCGCCAACCGGCTCGCTGCACGCCTGCCGCTGCCCGAATACACCGCCGAGCGGCACGCTGCCTGGCTAACCGGGAGGACGCTGCCATGACGCTTCCATCCGCCGTTGCCAGCGCAACCGGCATCCCGCCGCATCCTCGCTCGCGCCTGCGCGCTCGCCTCGTGTTGGCGGGCCTGTCCGCCTGCGGCCTCGCTGCGCTCGCCTGGGCGTCCTTCGTGCATCCGCTGCCGCGCCTGATCTACAACCCGTCCGACAGCGTGGCGGTCGGCTGGTATCGCGTCGATCCGCAAGGCCACGGCACCGACTCGCCGCCACGTCCCTTGTCCGTGGGCAGCATCGTCCTGACCACGCTGCCGCCAGACGCCGCCGCGCTGGCCGCGCAGCGCGGCTACCTGCCGGCGCGCGTGCCGCTGCTCAAGCGCGTGGGCGCCGTCGCGCCGCAGGAGGTGTGCAGCACTGGCCGCGTCGTCCGCATCGACGGCGTGCCTTCGGCCGCCGTGCTGCCTGCCGACCGCTGGGGCCGGCCGCTGCCATCCTGGCAGCAATGCCGCCGCCTCGAATCCGGCGAACTGTTCCTCTTGAGTGTGACCAACCCGGCGTCGTTCGACAGCCGGTATTTCGGGCCGGTCAGCGCATCCGCCGTGATCGGGGTCGCGCATCCAGTCTGGCTGGAATCCCGCCCATGATGGCCGCCGACTCGCTGCACGTTGCCGTGCATCTTGTCGTGCCATCGGGCGTGTCGCTCTGCTGGCCGTCGCCGTGTCGTCGCGCGTGCAGTGCGGGTGCATTCGCACCGCACTTCGCGCTGCCTTCGGCGCAGCCGTCCAACGTGCAGGCGTCTTGCCTCGAACGCGCCCGGCCTATGGCCGTCGCCGCGTTCGCCGGCGCGCTGGCTGCTCGCGCAGCAGCACCGCCGGGCCGCCGCTGCCCGGAGCGCCAGCGAGGGGCAAAGGCGGAAGGCAAGACAAAAGGGGGCGGCACCTGTCGGCCCGCAAAGCCAGTCTGCACGTGGGGGTGGCGCGGCACGGCGCGGCTTCGCCTCCGTGCCGCGTGGGGCGCGAGGCCCGCGCCGATGCGGGCATGTCCGCGTGCTTCGCACGACCGGACACGCCAGAGCTTGCAGGGAGCGCGGCCATGACCGACCGCCGCGACGATGATTTCCGCATCCGTCCCAGCGCTCCGAAGAACCGGGGCAAGAGCCAGGGCCAGAGCTTCGTTTCCAAGGTGCTCAAGCAGGCGGGCAAAGCCAGCAGCGGCAAGTCCTCGGTGCGCCGTCCGGCATCGACTGGTGGCAGCAAGACCACTGGCCAGCGACCCGGCTCGCGCCTGGGGCGTGGGCATACGGCGGCGCGCTTCGCGGGGGCGAAGCTCACGCCCATGTCGCGGCGCGTGACCATCAAGACCTTGCTGGTGAACCAGCAGCGGGCCAGTCCGCAGTCGCTCGCCAAGCACCTGCGCTACATCGAGCGCGACGGCGTGGGCCGGGACGGTGAACCGGGCCGGGCTTACGGGCCGCAGACCGACGAAGCCGATCTTGATGCCTTCAAGGAACGCTGTGCCGATGATCGGCACCACTTCCGCTTCATCGTTTCGCCAGAGGATGGCACGGAACTGGAAGACCTGCGCACCTACACGCGGCATCTGATGGGCCGCATGGAAGCCGACCTGGGCACGCGGCTGGAATGGGTGGCGGTCGATCACTGGAACACCGACAACCCGCACACCCATCTGATCGTGCGCGGACGCGACGACACGGGCAAAGACCTCATCATCGCGGGCGACTACATCGCCGATGGCTTCCGCCATCGAGCATCCGAGCTGGCAACCGAATGGCTGGGGCCACGCACCGAATTGGAGATCCAGCAGACCTTGCAGCGCGAGGTGGAGCAGGAGCGGTGGACGAGTCTGGATCGGACGCTGCAACGAGAGGCCGGCGAAGACGGCAGAGTGCAGATCGAACGCTTCAACGAACCGAAGCTGCAACGCCAACGCCTGCTGTTGATCGGCCGACTGCAACGCTTGCAGCGCCTGGGCCTGGCCGACGAGATGCAGCCGGGCACCTGGGCCGTCCATGCCGACGCGGAAAAGACCCTGTGCGCCCTGGGCGAGCGTGGCGACATCATCCGCACCATGCGGCGGGCCATGCGCGGCGAGCCGCGCGAGCTGGCGGTGTTCGAGCCGGGAGACGATGGCCGAACCATTCTCGGCCGCGTGGCAGCGAAGGGGCTGGCCGACGAGCTGCGCGACCGGGGCTATCTGGTCATCGACGGCGTGGACGGCAAGGCCCACTACGTCGCGCTCAACGCACACGATGAACTGGCGAACTATCCGGCCGGCGCCGTAGTGGAGGTGAAGGGATCGGCCGACGTGCGCGCAGCCGACAAGAACATCACCGCACTGGCGAGCGGCGGCCTATACCGCACCGACCATCACCTGGCCGTCGCGCAGGGTCAGGCCGTGCCGGGCCGTGATCCGCAGGAAGTCGTCGCGGCCCACATCCGCCGACTCGAAGCCCTGCGCCGCGCCGGCATCGTGGAGCGCGTGGCCGAAGGGCTATGGAAGGTGCCGGACGATCTGCCCGAGCGTGGCCATCAGTACGACGCGCAGCGCCTGGGCGGCGTGGCCGTGGAACTGAAATCGCACCTGCCCATCGAGCGGCAGGCCCGCGTCATCGGGGCTACCTGGCTCGAACAGCAACTGATCGGCGGCGGCTCGGGCCTGGGCGACCTCGGCTTTGGCGGCGAGGCCAAGCAGGCGATGCAGCAGCGCGCCGACTTCCTGGCCGAACAGGGACTGGCCGAGCGGCGCGGGCAGCGCGTGATCCTCGCCCGAAACCTGCTGGGCACGCTGCGCAGCCGCGAGCTGGCGCAGGCCGCCAAGGACATCGCCGCCGAAACCGGCCTGGAGCACCGCCCGGTGGCCGACGGCCAGCGCGTGGCCGGCATCTACCGCCGCAGCCTCATGCTCGCCAGCGGTCGGTATGCGATGCTGGACGACGGCATGGGCTTCAGCCTGGTACCGTGGAGGCCAGTGATCGAGCAGCGGTTGGGGCAGCCGCTTGCGGCGACAGTGCGTGGCGGAACGACCTCATGGGAAATCGGGCGTCGGCTTGGGGTTTCTTTGGGCTAGTCACTTGAGGCTATGTGCCCCATGAACATGGCCCCTGCGCGTTGCTGGCTCGTGCACCTGGCGCGATGCTGAGGACAGCTCGGTCAAGATGCCGCACTGGCTGGCCTGCTGGGATTCACGGCAGCGTTCCCGCAAGGTCTTGAGCTGTCGTTCCAACGCTTTCAATTCCTTGATGCGGGTAGCCACATGGTCGATGTGCTCGTCGAGCAGGTCGTTCACCTGGGCGCAGTTCTCGTGCGGTGCATCCTTGAAGCGCAACAGAACCCGGATTTCATCCAGCGTCATGTCCAACCCCCGGCAGTGCCGGATGAAGGACAGCCGGTCAACGTGTTCTTCTGCGTACATGCGGTAGTTGCCATCCGTACGGGCCGTTTCGGGTAGCAAGCCTTCACGCTCGTAGTACCGGATCGTCTCTACCTGGGTATGTGCGGCCTTAGCCAGTTCGCCGATTTTCATGAGTTCATCTTCAGCGGTCGCGGGTTTTTCTCCAAGGCTCATTGTAGGCGCTTGACTCTGTAGTGGGTACAGGGTTTCCAATCTGACTGAAAAGGAGAATTTCATGAACTCTGCCCACCAACGCCAACACGCCGACGCTGCCTGCTGCGGGAGTGGCTGTGCAACAGTGCCTGTGGCGCCCGAGCCAACAGCGTCTGATGCAACGACTATTGGGCCGCAACGCTTTCGCATAGAAAACATGGACTGTGCCTCAGAGGAGTCGGAAATCCGCCGGGCGCTGGAAGGCATGGCGGGGATTCGCAGCCTGCGATTCAACCTGGGGGATCGAGAGCTTGCCATTGCCGCCGATGACCACGCGCTGCCCGAGGCCCTAGAAGCGATCCGCAAAGCGGGTTTCAAGCCAGAACCCCTCGGCGCGAAGAATGTCCAGCGCTTCCGCATTGCGAATATGGACTGTGCCTCGGAGGAGTCGGAAATCCGCCGGGCGTTGGACGGCATGGCGGGAATTCGTAGCCTGCAATTCAATCTGGGCGAACGCGAGTTGGCCATTGCCGCCGATGATCCTGTCTTGCAGCAGGCGCTAGACGCAATCCGCAAGGCAGGCTTCAAGCCGGAACCTCTTGGCGACACAGGCTCGTCGGCTGCTGCGGTTGCCTCGCCAACGGGCTTCTGGACGACATGGGGCAAGTCGCTGGGCGCCCTGGGGTTGGCTGTGGCGGCCGAGGGCTTGGCATTCGCCTTTCCAGACAGCGTACCTGTCAAGGCGCTGGGAATGGCGCTGGCCGCGGCGGCCATCGCGCTGTCGGGTTTCTCGGTTTACGGCAAGGGGCTGGCTGCACTGCGGCAGGGCCGCTTGAACATCAATGCCCTGATGACCGTGGCCGTGACCGGCGCTTTCCTGATCGGCCAGTGGCCCGAAGCGGCGATGGTGATGGCCCTATATGCGATTGCGGAAGCCATCGAGGCCCGCGCCGTGGATCGGGCGCGCGGCGCCATCAAGAGCCTGCTGGCGCTCGCGCCGGAGCAAGCTGAAGTGCGTCAAGACGATGGCAATTGGGTGCGCATGGGAGTCAAGGAAGTCACTGTGGGCATGACCGTGCGTATTCGCCCTGGCGAGCGCGTTCCGCTGGATGGCATCGTGAGCCTAGGTCAGAGCGCTATTGACCAGTCCCCCGTGACCGGCGAAAGCTTGCCGGTGGACAAGAGCCCCGGCGATGAAGTCTTCGCCGGCACCATCAATCAGGCTGCGGCGTTGGAAATCCGTGTCACGGCCCCCGCGTCCGACAGCACGCTGGCGCGCATCATCCACGCCGTTGAGCAGGCCCAGTCTTCCCGTGCGCCCACGCAGCGTTTCGTGGATCGCTTTGCCGCCGTCTACACGCCTGCGGTGTTCGTCCTGGCCGTTGCCGTTGCGTTGTTGGCGCCCTGGCTCATGGGGCTGACCTGGATGCAGGCCGCCTACAAGGCCCTGGTGCTGCTGGTCATCGCCTGCCCTTGCGCCTTGGTGATTTCCACGCCCGTCACCGTCGTCAGCGGTTTGGCCGCTGGGGCGCGGCGAGGCATCCTGATCAAAGGTGGTGTGTACCTGGAAGAGGCGCGCAAGATCAAGGCCGTGGCGCTGGACAAGACCGGCACCATCACCGAAGGCAAGCCCAAGCTGGTGGCCTTCGAGCCCGTGGACACAGGACTCGGCCAACAAGCCCTGGAGGGGCTGGCCAAGAGCCTCGCAGCGCGGTCGGATCATCCAGTGTCCAAGGCCATCGCAGATGGCGTGTCGTCCGCCACGCAAGAAGTGGATGAGTTTCAGGCTGTTGCCGGGCGCGGCGTGCAGGGGGTGATCGACGGCCATACCTATGTGCTGGCTAACCACCGCTGGATTGAAGAGCGCGGGCAGTGTTCGGCTGACCTCGAAGCCCGCCTTGCAGTGCATGAGCAAGCTGGCCGCACCGTCACGTTGTTGGCCAGCAGCGAACGGGTCATGGCCATCTGTGCAGTAGCCGACACCATCAAATCCTCATCCGCGCAGGCCGTGGCCGACCTGAAGGCATTGGGCGTGACGCCGGTGATGTTGACGGGCGATAACCTGGCGACGGCGCAAACCGTCGGCACCCAGGCGGGCATCGCCGAGGTGCGTGGCAACCTGCTGCCCGAGGACAAGTTGCAGGCCATCGGCGAGCTTCAGCAGCGCATGGGCGTCACGGCGATGACCGGCGACGGCATCAACGACGCCCCCGCGCTGGCGAAGGCTGACATCGGCTTCGCTATGGGCGGCGCGGGCACCCACACCGCGATGGAGGCCGCCGACGTGGTGGTCATGAACGACGACCTACGCCGCCTGCCCGAAACGATCCGGCTGTCCAGGCGCACCCACGCCGTGCTATGGCAGAACATCGCGCTCGCGCTGGGCATCAAGCTAGTGTTCCTGCTGCTGGCGATCTTCGACGATGCCTCCATGTGGATGGCCGTGTTCGCCGACATGGGGGCGAGCTTGCTGGTGGTCTTCAACGGGCTGAGGCTGCTCAGGCAGCAGGCGGGTCAGTAAAACCGAATATGGAGTGTTGAAAATGGGAATCCTGGATCGAATTTTTGGTGGGCATGGCGGCGGCCACGGCGGGGGGCATGGCGGCTCCCACGGGCATGGCAGTAGCCATGGCCACGGTGGCCCCAGCAGTCACGACTGGGGGCGCAATCCGGCGCCTTCGGCCAGCGGCATCACTTGCCCGCAATGCAAAGCGATCAATCCGAACGGCGCTCGCTTTTGCGGCCAGTGCGGGACATCGCTGGTGCCAGCGTCGTGCACGAAGTGCAGTAGCGTCATTCCGATCGGCGCGAAATTCTGTGCTCAGTGCGGCAACGCGGTAACTTAAGTCATGGTGATCTCGGCCTGGATCTACACCTTGATCCCGGCAGCGGCCGCCATCATCGGAGCTGCGGTCGCGGTGAACGTGCGGCCGGGGCCAACACTGGTCAGCGCGATTCAGCATTTCGCCGCTGGCGTCGTGTTCGCGGCGGCGGCCGGCGAAATCCTGCCCGACATCATGCATCGGGGCTCGCCTTGGGCAACGTTGATCGGCGGCGGAATCGGCGTCGCCACCATGCTGCTGGTAAAGCACTTGGAGGCATTGGCGAAAGGGCCAGCCGGTCTATTGACAGTGATCGGCATCGACATCCTGATTGACGGCCTGGTGCTCGGCATCGGGTTTGCGGTCGGCCCGAAGGTCGGCCTGCTGCTGACCATCGCCCTAACCATCGAGGTGCTGTTTCTTGGCTTGACGGTGGCGACGGAACTCGGCGAGAGCGTTCGCTCCCGTGCCAGGGTCGTCTGGATCACGGCTGCGCTCGTGCTTTTACTGCCAATCGGAGCTTTACTCGGAGCGCCGGTGGCGTTGTTACCCAGCCCCATCGTGACCGGCTTCTTCGCCTTTGGTCTGATTGCGCTGCTCTACCTTGTGACCGAAGAATTGTTGGTTGAAGCGCACGAAACACCGGATCGTCCCTGGGTAACGGCCATGTTCTTTGCCGGCTTTCTGGCCCTGCTTCTGCTTGAGGAAGGCATCGGCTAGTCGTCCAAGTGCCTGTAAAACTGTGAATTCAAGTCTGTAGCTGCTACACTGTTGACCTTATGCGCAAATGGCTGGCCATCGTTCTGTTGGTGCTCATGCCGCTCCAATTCAGTTGGGCGGCAGCGGCCAGCTATTGCCAGCATGAAACCGGGGCTGCGGCCAAGCACTTCGGCCACCACGCGCATCAGCACAAGGCCGCCGACGGCAAGGACGCATCGTCCGATCCGGCCAAGACTCTGAGCGGCGATCCTGATTGCGCGTCCTGTCATGCCGGGTGCTTCTCGGTCTTGTCTGGGGAGGTCAAGCAGGCGTCGCCGATCAGTCCGTCCCCGGATACGGCGTACCACCCGGAGCGCCTTGCCGCGCCTCCACCCGACCGTTTAGAGCGCCCTCAGTAGCGTGTCCTCGCCTGATCGGCGGGGAGCGCACTCCTTTCCCTTCGTCCTCACCCCTGCCGTCGTGCATGGCGCACGGCGGTATGCAGTCGGCTTCGTGCGGCTGATGTGACGACGTTGCTGGCGATCATCTGGATCGCCCCCCGCCGATTTCCTCGTGTGTTTCAAGTCACTGGAGAATCGGATGTCGAAGGGTATTCACAATCACAATGCAAGGGCAACGGCGGCAGGCTTTCTCCTTGCGTTCACGGCAGGGCTGGCTTTCGCCCAGCCGCTGCCAGCGCCGCCGGGCTATTCCCCAAGCGGTGCGCAAACTGAAGCAACGGCGTCCCTGAGCTTGTCAAAAGCCATCGCGCTGGCTTTGGAGGCCAATCTTGACCTGACCGTCGCCCAGCGGGAAGTCGAGGCCGTGCAAGGCCAGGTGCTTCAGGCGCAAACGCGCCGCAACCCCGAGTTGGCGTATTTGCTCGAAGACCAGCGCACGCCGACCCGCACCCAAAGCGCGCAGATCAACCTGCCCATTGAGCTGGGAGGCAAGCGCGCCGCCCGCATCGCGGCGGCAGAGCGAGGGCGTGATGTTGCGGTCGAGGAGTTGAATGCGCGTCGCGTCGAGATTCGCGCTGCCGTGGTGGCCGCCTTCTTCGATGCGCTGGCCGCCCAGGATCGCACGGCCCTGGCCCAGGACAGCGTTGACCTGGCCAGGAAAGCGACGGACGCCGTTGCCAAGCGCGTGACGGCGGGCAAGGTTTCCCCGGTCGAAGAAACCAAGGCGCGGGTGGCCGAAGCCGGCGTGCGGGTTGAACTGGTGCAGGCCCAAAGCGAACAGCGCAGCGCCCGCGCACGGCTGGCCAGTTTGCTGGGGGCCAGCCCGCTGCAATTCACTCAGGTGGCGGGCAATGTGGACGATCTTCCCAACGTCCCTTCGCTGGATGACCTCCAGCAGCGCCTGTCTGCCTCGTCGGCACTGCGCCGGGCGCAGTTGGAGGTCGAACGCCGCCAATCGCTGGCCGACGTGGAGCGCAGCAAGCAGACGCCCGACGTCACGGTCAGCCTGGGCGTGAAGCGCCCGTACGAGCTTGCACGCAATCAGTTGATGCTTGGTGTTTCCGTGCCGCTGCCTTTGTTCGACCGCAATCAGGGCAACTTGCTGGAAGCGTTGAAGCGCGAAGACAAGGCGCGGGACGAACTCCAGGCGCTGAACGTGCGCCTGAGCACGGAGGTGCTGCAAGCCCGCGAACGGCTGGCGTCGGTTCGCGGCGAGATCGACATATTGCAGCGAGAGGTGCTGCCAGGGGCCAAGAGCGCCTATGACGCGGCCACCGTGGGCTTTGGTTACGGCAAGTTCAACTACCTGGAAGTGCTGGACGCGCAACGCACCTACTTTGCCGCCAAGTCCCAGTACCTCAAGGCGCTCGCCGATGCGCACCGCGCGGCGGCGGACATGGATCGCGTGATCGGCGCATCCGAATCCACGACCACCCTGCCTGCAAACAAGGAATGAACATGAAACCCGAAACGAACAAACTGAACGTCGGCAAGAAGCAGTGGTTTGCCATCGCCGTGATCGCCGCAGTGGGCATAGGACTGGGCAGCGCCATTCTCGGCGGCAAGACGGATAAGAGCGCCGAGGGCGAGGGTCACGGCAGCCACGTTGAAGCCAAGGCCCACAGTGATGGTGAGCATCACGACAAGGCAAGTGGTGACCAGCACGACCACGACAAGGGCCATGCGGACGGTGAGCACCACGAAGGGCCGAGCAAGGGGGTGCATGGCGGCAAACTGTTCAATGAAGGGGATTTCGGATTGGAGGCGTTGCTCGCGGAGGAAGGCGGTGAGCCTCGTTTGCGAATCTGGCTCTATGACAAGGGCAAACCACTTGCCAGCAACACTGCAAAGGTCAGCGCCACCGTCACGCGCTTGACCGGCGAGAAGCAGGCGCTCAACTTCGCGCCTGACAAGGACAGCCTGCTGAGCCGCGAGGTCGTGCCGGAGCCGCACGCGTTCGAGATCAGCATCGTTGCCCAGACAGCCAACGAACCCTTCATGTTCGTCCTCAACCAAGAGGAGGGGAAAGTCGAACTCAGTGATGCACAAATCAAAGCGGCATCCATTAGCATCGACACGGCTGGCGCGGCACGAATCAAGTCAGCCTTGCAATTGCCCGGGGAAATTCGCTTGAACGAAGACCGGACTTCGCACGTTGTCCCACGCATTGCAGGAGTGGTCGAGAGCGTTCAGGCCAGTCTGGGTCAAGCAGTCAAGAAGGGACAGGTTCTCGCAGTCATTGCCAGCCCGGCTGCGTCTGAGCAGCGCAGCGAGTTGCAGACAGCACAAAAGCGTCTGGCCTTGGCCAAGACCACGTTCGAGCGTGAAAAGCGGCTCTGGGAGCAGAAAATTTCCGCCGAGCAGGACTACCTACAAGCAGGGCAGGCGTTAAACGAGGCGCAAGTCGCTGTGGCCAATGCTCAGCAGAAGCTGTCGGCCTTGGGGTTGAGCGCGGGATCTTCGGGAGGGCTGAATCGCTTTGAGTTGCGCGCCCCGTTCGATGGCCTGGTGATTGAAAAGCATCTCAGCCTGGGTGAGGCCGTCAAGGAAGACGCCGCCGTGTTCACCGTGTCCGATCTGGGACAGGTCTGGGCTGAAATCAACATACCTGCCAAGGACTTGCCACTGGTCAGGGTCGGCGAAAAGGTCACCATCAAGGCAACGGCATTCGATGCCAGCGCGCAAGGCACCATCACCTTTGTTGGCGCGCTGATTGGCGAACAAACCCGCATGGCCAAGGCCCGCGTGGTCTTGTCCAACCCCCAAGGCGCTTGGCGTCCCGGACTGTTTGTCAACGTGGAAGTGACCTCATCTGAGGCCGACGTGCCCGTGACGGTGGCCGGTGATGCCATTCAGACCGTGGGCGACAAGCCCGTCGTGTTTTTGAAAGTGAATGGTGGCTTCATTGCCCAGCCCGTGCAGTTGGGCCGTAGTGATGGCAAGCGCGTCGAGGTGGTTCAAGGGCTGAAGGCGGGGGCTCCGTATGCGTCGGCTGGCAGTTTTGTCGTGAAGTCAGAGCTTGGCAAAGCCTCTGCCGAACACACCCATTGATGCCGGAGCAACGCACATGTTTGAAAAACTCATTCGCGCAGCCATCGAGCACCGATGGTTGGTGTTGCTGGCAGTCATCGGTATGGCTGCCGTCGGCGTGTTCAACTACCAAAAGCTCCCCATCGATGCCGTACCGGACATCACCAACGTCCAGGTACAGATCAATACCCAAGCGCCAGGATATTCACCGCTGGAGACCGAGCAACGGGTGACCTACCCGATTGAAACCGTGATGGCGGGCCTGCCCAACCTGGAGCAGACCCGTTCCCTGTCGCGCTATGGACTGTCGCAAGTGACCGTGATCTTCAAGGACGGCACCGACATCTACTTCGCGCGCCAGTTGGTCAATGAACGCATCCAGGAGGCGCGGGAAAAACTGCCTTCCGGCATCACGCCTGCGCTGGGGCCAATCTCCACCGGCCTGGGCGAGATTTACCTGTGGACGGTCGAGGCCAAGGACGGCGCCAAGAAACCTGATGGCATGCCCTACACGGCCACCGACCTGCGCGAGATTCAGGACTGGATCATCAAGCCGCAGTTGCGCAACGTGCCCGGCGTGACGGAGATCAACTCGATTGGCGGCTATGCCAAGGAATACCAAATCTCGCCGATACCCGAGCGACTGGCCTCGCTGGGCGTCACCCTGCAAGACATCATGACGGCGCTGGATCGAAACAACGGCAACGTGGGTGCGGGTTACATCGAAAAGCGCGGCGAACAGTACCTGGTCCGGGCACCTGGGCAAGTCAAGACGCTGGAGGACATTGGCAATGTCATCCTCAGCAGCGCGGGCGGCGTGCCAATCCGGGTGCGCGACGTGGCGGACGTGGGGCTGGGGCGCGAACTGCGCACCGGCGCAGCCACAGACAACGGCCGCGAAGTGGTGCTGGGCACGGTCTTCATGCTGATTGGCCAAAACAGCCGAACGGTTTCGCAAGCCGTCGACAAGAAGATGGTGGAGATCAACCGCAGCCTGCCTGAGGGGGTCCATGCGGTGACCGTCTACGACCGTACTGTTTTGGTGGACAAAGCCATCAGCACGGTCAAGAAGAACCTGCTGGAAGGCGCGATTCTGGTGATCGTGATCCTGTTCCTGTTCCTGGGCAACATCCGAGCGGCCATCATCACGGCGACGGTGATTCCCTTGTCGATGCTGTTCACCTTCACGGGCATGGTGCACTACAAGGTGAGCGCCAATCTGATGAGTCTGGGGGCGCTGGACTTCGGCATCATCATCGACGGGGCGGTGGTGATCGTCGAGAACTGCGTGCGCCGACTGGCCCATGCGCAGGCGCACCAGGGCAGGCCCTTGACGCGGGCGGAGCGCTTTCACGAGGTGTTCCTGGCATCCAAGGAATCACGCCGTGCGCTGCTGTTCGGGCAGCTCATCATCATGGTGGTGTACCTGCCCATCTTCGCCCTGACCGGCGTCGAGGGGAAGATGTTCCACCCGATGGCGTTCACGGTGGTAGCCGCGCTCGTGGGGGCCATGATCCTGTCGGTGACTTTCATCCCGGCAGCGGTCGCCCTGTTCATCGGCCAGCGGGTCAGCGAGACGGAAAACTTCCTGGTCGTGCAGGCCAAGCGTTGGTACGGTCCCTTGCTGGATCGCGTGATGGCGGCCAAGGCCGTCGTGCTGACGGCCGCCGGCGTGGCGGTGGTGCTGTGCGGCCTGATCGCCACTCGCATGGGCAGCGAGTTCGTGCCCAGCCTGAACGAAGGCGATTTCGCCATCCAGGCGCTGCGCATTCCGGGCACCAGCCTGTCGCAATCGGTGGCGATGCAGCAGCAACTGGAGGCAACGCTGAAGGCCCAGTTCCCCGAGATCGACCGTGTTTTCGCACGCACCGGCACGGCCGAGATTGCCTCCGACCCCATGCCGCCGAACGCTTCCGACGGCTACGTCATGCTCAAACCCATGTCTGATTGGCCCGAGCCGCGCAAGTCACGCGATGAACTGCTGGCCGCCGTGCAGAAGGCCGTGGACAAGGTGCCGGGCAACAACTACGAGTTCTCGCAGCCGATTCAGATGCGCTTCAACGAACTCATTTCGGGGGTACGCAGTGATGTGGCGGTGAAGATTTTTGGCGACGACATGGATGTCTTGAACAAGACGGGTGAGGAAGTCTCTTCCATGTTGCAGAAGATTCCCGGCGCCTCCGAGGTCAAGGTGGAGCAGACCACCGGCTTGCCGATGCTGACCGTGAACATCGACCGCCAGAAAGCCGCGCGCTATGGACTGAACGTGGCCGACATCCAGGACACCGTGGCCACCGCCATCGGCGGGCGTGAGGCCGGCACGCTGTTCGAGGGCGACCGCCGCTTCGACATCCTGGTTCGCCTGCCGGAGTCCTTGCGCAACGACATGGAAAGCATGAAGCGCCTGCCGATTCCGCTGCCGCGCGCAACGGGCAGCACGGGCGGCGCCGAGGGGCGAACCAACTTCATCCAACTGGCCGAGGTGGCGAGCTTCGAGCTGGCGCCCGGCCCCAACCAAGTCAGCCGCGAGAACGGCAAGCGCCGCATCGTGGTGAGCGCCAACGTGCGCGGCCGTGACGTGGGTTCCTTCGTGGCCGACGCCGAGGCCGCGCTGGCGCAGGTCAAGATTCCCACGGGCTACTGGACGAGCTGGGGCGGCACATTCGAGAACCTTCAATCGGCCACGCAGCGTTTGCAGATCGTCGTGCCGGTGTCGCTGCTGCTGGTCTTCGTGCTGCTGTTCGCCATGTTCGGCAACGTCAAGGACGGCTTGCTGGTCTTCACCGGGATTCCGTTCGCGCTGACCGGCGGCATCCTGGCGCTGTGGCTGCGCGACATTCCTCTGTCGATTTCCGCTGCCGTGGGCTTCATCGCGCTGTCAGGTGTGGCCGTGCTCAATGGCCTGGTGATGATTTCCTACATCCGCAGCCTGCGAGAGGGCGGAACGCCGCTGGACGCAGCCATCCGCGAGGGCGCGCTGACCCGCTTGCGCCCCGTGTTGATGACGGCCTTGGTGGCGTCGCTGGGCTTCATCCCGATGGCCATCGCCACGGGAACGGGCGCGGAAGTCCAACGGCCTCTGGCCACCGTGGTTATCGGCGGCATCTTGTCGTCCACCGTACTGACGCTGCTCGTGTTGCCAATTCTGTATCGGCTGGCTCATCGCCCGGACGAGCAAGAAGAGGATGTCACGGCAGAGCCCGCACATGAGGGCGTAACCGCTTGAAAGGAACAACGATGAACGCCGTTACGGCACCACGACAGACTCCTTCGAGCTTTACAGGGACATCGACTCATGGAATTTCGTCACCTTCGGTACTTTCTGGCCGTTGCCGAGGAGCTGCACTTCGCCCGCGCTGCGGAGCGGCTGCATATCGAACAGTCACCACTGTCGCGCGCCATCAGGGAATTGGAAGAAGAGTTGGGCGCACAACTGTTCGTGCGTACCAGCCGCAGCACGCGCCTGACGCTTGCGGGCAAGCTGCTGATGGAGAACGCGCCTCGCGTGCTGTTGGCGCTGGACCAGGCGCGTGAGAGCGTGAAGGCAGCGGCCAATGGCTTTCACGGCCGGTTGCGCGTGGCGCTGTCCGACGGCATCACCCCCTCGCGCTTGCCGGCGCTGCTGGCGCGCTGCCGCGAGGAAGACCCGGAGATCGAGATCCGCCTGTTCGAGGTGCCGCTGGCCCAGCAGCTCAGCGGCCTGCGTGACGATCTATACGACGTGGGCTTCTCGATGGCCGACGAGGTGGGCGACGGCATCATCATCGAACCCGCCTGGGAGGATGAGCTGATGGTCGCCATGCCCGCGCGCCATGAACTACTGGCCCACAAGCGGGTACCGCTGGATGAAGTGCTGCAACATCCCCTGGTGCTGGGCGACCCGGCAGTTTGCGAAGGCCATGCCAAGCAGATCGACCGCATCCTGCGCAAGCAGGACCGGGAGCCCTTGATCGAACAGTACGTCGCCACGTTCGACGTGATGATGACTTTCGTGTCGGCCGGCTTGGCGCTAGGGCTCGCAGGCGCCGCGCACATCGCTTCCAGCCGCGAGCCGGGCGTGGTGGGCCGACCGCTCGCGGGAAAGTCGCCCATGCTCACTACCTATCTGCTGCGCCGCGACGCCGAGCCGTCGCAGGCGCTAGCCCGCTTTATCGAGCGGGTCGAAGCCCTGGGACCGGGAGACGCTTAGCCATTGGCCCCGTTTCACTTCGGAGGATTCAAGCCATGAACCTATCCAAGATCATCGCTATGTCGTCGCTAGCAGTTCTGCTGGTCGCCTGCGGCAAGTCTGAGCCGTCCAAGCCCGCTGCCGTGCCCAGCGTGGAGGAACTGGCTGCTGACCCCGTGCGTTTGCGAGAACTGCGCCAGCAGTGCAAGACGGATCGTCCGACGATGGGCGACGTGCTGTGCAACCGAGTGGCCGAGGCGACGAACCGACGTTTCCTGGGCGACGGCAAGGTGCCTTATACGCCACCGAAGGAACCGCCGAAGTTCTGATGGTCGGCTTGCCGCAACGCACCTGCGCGTGCCTGCGCCTTTTTGCGCGCTGCGCAGCAGCGCGCTCATTGTGGCGGTCTTTCGCCCCAGTTCTTCCCTGCCGGAAACCATGTTTTTTGCGGCATCAACCTGCCGATAACGGTCTTTGACCGGCACGCCCAGCGGCACTGATCCTCACGAGGGCGGCACATGCCTGTGCTGCGATCGGAGGCTGGATGATGCAGGGAACGAACGTGCTGTTCGGTCAGATTGCCGTGGTGTTCGGCATCGTGATCGCTGGGGTGTGGAGCGCCACGCAATGGACAGCGGCGGCCCTGGGCTACCAACTACGCCTGGGCTCGCCGTGGTTCGATTTCCTGGACACACCGGTCTATCACCCGTGGCGGTTGTTCGAGTGGTGGTTCTTCTTCGATGCCTACGCGCCGCGCGTGTTCGATACCGGCGGCGCCATCGCGGGCGGCAGTGGCCTACTGGCGGTTGTGGTCGCCATCGGCATGTCGATCTGGCGCTCGCGCCAGTCGCGCCTGGTCACGACCTATGGCTCGGCCCGCTGGGCCAATGTGGAGGACATTCACAAGGCGGGCCTTGACCACCCTGCGGGCGTGTTCCTCGGCCTGCATCGCCAACAGTACCTGCGGCATGAAGGCCCGGAACACGTCCTGACCTTCGCGCCTACGCGCTCGGGCAAGGGCGTGGGCCTCGTGGTGCCGACGCTGCTTTCCTGGCCTGCATCCGCCGTCATCCACGACATCAAAGGCGAGAACTGGCAGATCACCGCCGGTTGGCGCTCGCGCTTCTCGCATTGCCTGCTGTTCAACCCCACCGATGCGAAGTCAGCGGCCTACAACCCGCTGCTGGAGGTACGACACGGCGCGCATGAGGTGCGCGACGTGCAGAACATCGCGGACATTCTGGTTGATCCCGAAGGTGCGCTGGAGAAGCGCAATCACTGGGAAAAGACTTCGCACGCGCTGCTGGTCGGGGCCATCCTGCATGTGCTCTACGCGGGCGAAGACAAGACGCTGCGCGGCGTCGCCAACTTCCTCTCCGACCCGGCCAGCCCCTTCGAGTTGACGCTGCACCGGATGATGACCACGCCGCACCTCGGCGATGGGCCTCATCCGGTGGTGGCCTCGGCTGCGCGCGAAGTGCTCAACAAATCGGACAACGAGCGTTCCGGCGTGTTGAGCACCGCCATGTCGTTCCTCGGCCTGTACCGCGATCCCACGGTGGCCCAAGTCACGTCGCGGTGCGATTGGCGCATCGCCGACCTGATCGCGGCCGAGCATCCGGTATCGCTGTATCTGGTGGTGCCGCCTTCGGACATATCGCGGACGAAGCCGCTCATTCGCCTGATCCTCAACCAGATCGGGCGGCGCCTCACCGAGTCGCTCGATGGCTCCGATGGCATCGAGCGCCGCCACAAGCTGCTGCTGATGCTCGATGAGTTCCCTGCGCTGGGGCGCCTGGACTTCTTCGAGACGGCGCTGGCCTTCATGGCGGGCTATGGCATCCGCAGCTTCCTCATCGCGCAGTCGCTCAACCAGATCGACAAGGCGTATGGGCAAAACCACTCCATCCTCGACAACTGCCATGTGCGCGTGACGTTCGCCACGAACGACGAGCGCACCGCCAAACGGATCTCCGAGACGCTGGGCACCGCCACCGAGCTGCGCGCGCAGCGCAACTACGCGGGCCACCGGCTCGCGCCGTGGCTGGGCCACCTCATGGTGTCGCGCCAGGAAACCGCGCGTCCGCTGCTGACGCCGGGCGAAGTCATGCAGCTTCCGCCTGATGAGGCCGTGGTAATGGTGTCCAGCGTGGCGCCCATCAAGGCGAAGAAGCTGCGCTACTACGCGGACGCCAATTTCAAGCGCCGCGTGCTGCCGCCGCCCACGCTGGCGGACGGGCAGTACGCCGACGCGCCGCCGGCCCGCGCCGATGACTGGAGCGGGCTGGCAATTCCTGCGGTGCCGGCACCTCTCGTCGCGGAGACCGTTGGCGACCTTGGCAGCGCCGATGACGGCGGCCCGCGTCGCCAGCCCGAACTCTCCGAAATCGCCGCCTACGACCCCGAGCTGGCCGCGCCTGCGGCCGACCTTGGGTTGCTCGATGACGACGACCTGCCGCTTCCCCTTCCTCGCCAGCTCGACCCTGCCCTGCAACGCACGGCCCGGCTGGCATCCCTCGACCCTGATGACGGAATCGACCTATGACCCAACACCGCCTCAACGTGTTCATCCAGCCGGAGCACGCCAAGCGGCTCGATGAGCTGGCCGCCAAGAAGGGCGTGTCCAAGTCGTCCATCGTCGCGGCGGCGCTCGCATCGTGGCTGTCGCCCGATGCCGCCGACCAGCGCGAGGCGGCCATTGCCAAGCGGCTGGATCGCCTGTCGCGGCAGGCCGAACGCATGGAGCGCGACCAGAACATCCAGATCGAGACGCTGGCACTGTTCATCCGCTACTTCCTCACGGTGAGCACGCCCGTGCCCGAAGCGCATCAGGACGCAGCGCGCGCCCAGGGCAAGGCGCGCTTCGAGCAGTTCGTCGAACAACTCGGGCGGCATTTGCTGCGCGGTCGCAGTCTGGTGCGAGACGTGGTGGAAGAACTGCATCCAGACCCGGCACGCATGGACGACGCGCAGGAGCGCGCGTCATGAGCGCCGTTCCTTCCTTCACCGCCGTTTCACTGGATCGCCGCATCCTGATGCTGCGCACGGCGATGGGGCCGCTGATCGCCGCCGCGCTGGAAGACCCGGACGTGGTGGAAATCATGCTCAACCCGGATCGCACCTTGTGGATCGACCGGCTTTCGTCGGGCCGCGCGCCGATGGGTGTGGAGCTGTCCGAGGCCGACGGCGAACGAATCATCCGGCTGGTCGCGGCCCACGTCGGCGCCGAGGTGCATCGCGGCCAGCCGCTCCTGACGGCGGAGCTGCCCGAGACGGGCGAGCGCTTCGAGGGCATCCTGCCGCCCGCTGCGCCGGGGCCGGCCTTTGCGTTGCGCAAGCGCGCCTTTGGCGTGATCCCGCTGTCGCGCTACATCGAGGACGAAATGATGACCGCCGCGCAGGCGGGCTTGCTGGTGCGCGCCGTGCGCGAACGCCAGAACATCCTGATCGCCGGCGGGACGAGTACCGGCAAGACCACCTTGGCCAATGCGCTATTGGCCGAGATCGCCGCCACGGGCGACCGCGTATTGGTGCTCGAAGACACGGTGGAGCTGCAATGCGCGGCCCGCGACCACGTGCCGCTGCGCACACGCCAGGGCGTGGTGTCCATGACCGAGCTGGTGCGATCTTCGATGCGCCTGCGCCCGGATCGTGTCGTCGTCGGCGAGGTGCGTGGCGCCGAGGCATTGGATCTCATCAAAGTCTGGGGCACTGGCCATCCGGGCGGCATCGCCACCATCCATGCCGGCTCCGCGCTGGGCGCGCTGCTGCGTTTGGAGCAACTGATCCTCGAAGTGGCGGTGAACCCGCCCCGTGCGCTGATCGCGGAAGCGGTCAATGTGGTCATCCACATCGCTGGGCGCGGGCGCAAGCGCCGCATCGAGAGCATCGTCCGCGTCATCGGCTTCGATGGCGTGGGCTACCACCTGGCGGATGCGCTGGAGGCTCCATTCCCGGAGCTGCTGTCGCAGTCCGACCTTTCCTCCCCGTCCCCTGACCACTCTGGAGAACTTCCATGACGCACGCTGATGCTTTCCGTATTTCCGCAAATCCGCTTCCTCGGCCCGCACGGCTGGATGGCCTGGCTCGCCCGGCCATGCAGGGCTTGATGCTCGCTGCCTTCATGCTGCTGCTCGCAGGTACTGCGCAGGCCGCCGGTTCCTCGATGCCCTGGGAAGGGCCGCTGCAATCCATCCTCGAATCCATCCAGGGGCCGGTGGCGCGCATCGTCGCGGTCATCATCATCATCGCTACGGGCTTGGCGCTGGCCTTCGGTGATACCTCGGGCGGGTTCCGCAAGCTGATCCAGATCGTGTTTGGCCTGTCCATCGCGTTCGCCGCTTCGAGCTTCTTCCTGTCGTTCTTCAGCTTCTCCGGTGGGGCCGTCGTATGAACGGCCCACACGATGGAATACCCGGCTTCGAGGTGCCGCTGCATCGGTCGTTGACCGAGCCGATCCTGATGGGCGGTGCGCCGCGCACCGTGGCCATCACTAACGGCACCTTGGCCGCTGCTGTCGGGCTGGGCTTACAGATGTGGATTCCAGGCGTGGTGCTCTGGATCGTCGGCCATTCGCTGGCGGTCTGGGGTGCGCGTGTCGATCCGCAGTTCATGGCCGTGTTCGCGCGCCATATCAAGCACCGGCCGCTGCTGGACGTGTGAGGGGAATGCCATGCTGAACCTTGCCGAATATCGCCAGCGCCCGGCCTTGCTGGCTGACTGGTTGCCCTGGGCCGGGCTGATCGCACCGGGCGTCGTCTTGAACAAGGACGGCAGTTTCCAGCGCACGGCCCGGTTTCGCGGGCCTGACCTCGACAGCGCGACGCAAGGCGAGTTGATCGCCACGTCGGCGCGCTTGAACAACGCGCTGCGCCGCCTGGGTTCGGGCTGGGCACTGTTCATCGAGGCCGAGCGCCGCGCCGCCGCCGACTATCCGCACTCGGCGTTCCCCGAGCCGCTGTCGTGGCTGGTGGACGAGGAACGCCGGGCCACATTCGAGGACTCGGGCAATCACTTCGAGAGCGGCTATCACCTGACGCTGGTGTACCTGCCGCCCGAGGAATCGCACGCCCGCGCGGCGGGGATGCTGTACGAGAACCGGCCTACCGACGGCGTGGACTGGCGCGAGCGGCTGCAAGCTTTCGCCGCAGAAACGGATCGCATCTTTGACCTGCTCGACGGCGTGATGCCGGAAATCGCCTGGCTGGATGACAGCCAGACGCTGACCTACCTGCACGCCACCATTTCGACGCGGCGCTACCGCGTCGGCGTGCCCGAAGTGCCGTTCCACATCGACGCGCTGCTGACCGACTCCGCACTTGTCGGTGGCTTGGCGCCCATGCTGGGCGACCGGCACCTGCGCGTGGTGTCGGTGCGGGGATTTCCGCCCTCGACCTGGCCGGGGATTCTGGACGACCTCAACCGGCTTGGATTTGCCTATCGCTGGTCAACCCGGTTCCTGTGCCTCGACAAAGCCGAAGCGGAAAAGGAACTCGTCCGCCTGCGTCGCCAGTGGTTTGCGAAAAGGAAGAACGTCATCGCGCTGCTGCGCGAAACGATCTTACAGCAAGAAAGCCCGCTGGTCGATACCGACGCGAGCAACAAGGCCACCGACGCCGATGCCGCCTTGCAGGAGCTGGGCAGCGATCAAGTCGCCTTCGGCTATCTCACCGCCACGGTTACAGTGCTCGATGCCGACCCGGCCGTGGCCGACGAGAAGTTGCGGATGGTGGAGCGGGCCATCCAAGGGCGCGGGTTCGTGACGATCCCTGAAACCTTGAACGCCGTGGATGCGTGGCTGTCCTCGCTCCCCGGCAATGCCTACGCCAATGTGCGCCAGCCCATCGTCTCGACGCTGAACCTGGCGCACATGATGCCGGTGTCGGCGGTATGGGCCGGCCCCGAACGCAATGCCCATCTTGACGGCCCGCCGCTGATCGTCACGCGCACCGATGGCGCCACGCCGTTCCGGCTGGTGACGCACATCGGCGACGTGGGCCACACGTTGGTCGCAGGCCCGACCGGCATGGGCAAGTCGGTCTTGCTCGCCACCCTGGCGATGCAATTCCGTCGCTATCGCGGCTCGCGCATCTTCGCCTTCGACATGGGCCGCTCGATGCGCGCCACCATCCTGGGCCTGGGCGGCGAGCACTACGACCTCGGGATGGATGGCGAAATCGCTTTCCAGCCCTTGGCTCGTATCGACCGCGAGGGCTACCGCACCTGGGTGGCAGAGTGGATCGAAGGCCGCTTGCGGCATGAGGGCGTGGTCGTCGGCCCCGAAGAGAAGGCCGCCATCTGGTCGGCGCTCGGCAGCCTCGCCGGTGCGCCGGTGGAGCAGCGCACGATGACGGGGCTGTCCGTGCTGCTGCAATCGAACACGCTGCGGCAGGCGTTGTCGCCTTATGTGCTGGGCGGTGCCCACGGCAAGCTGCTGGACGCCGACCATGACCGGCTCGGCATGGCCGACGTGCAGTGCTTCGAGATGGAGGAGCTGATGCACAGCAAGGCCGCCGTCATGGCGGTGCTGCATTACCTCTTTGCGCGCTTCGATGAACGCTTCGACGGGGCGCCCACGCTGCTGATCCTCGATGAAGCGTGGCTGTTCCTCGATGACCCGGTGTTTGCCGCGCGTATCCGCCAGTGGCTCAAGACGCTCAGGAAAAAGAACGTCAGCGTCATCTTCGCCACGCAGAGCCTTGCCGACATCAAGGATTCGAGCATCGCGCCCGCGATCATCGAGAGCTGCGCGAGTCGCATCTTCCTGCCGAACCCGCAGGCCACCGAGCCGCAGATTCGCACGATCTACGAGGGCTTCGGCCTCAACAGGCGGCAGATCGAGATCGTCGCCACCGCGCAGCCCAAGCGCGACTACTACTACCAATCGCGCCTCGGCAATCGCCTGTTCGACCTCGACCTGGGGCCGGCGGCGCTGGCCTTCGCGGGCGCGTCCACGCCGCAAGACCAGCGCGACATGGACGCGGTGCTGGCCGACGCCGGCGTGCCCGGCTTCGCGGGCGCCTGGCTGCGCCATCGCGGCCTCGATTGGGCGGCCGACCTGCTGCCCTCGTTCCCCGGCCTCGCGCCGGGTTCCCTCGCTGACCAACCCCTGGAGAACCAGCCATGAAGAAACGTCTCATCGCCGCCGCCATCGCGGCCATGCTTTGCACCGCCACCGCCCATGCGCAATGGGTCGTGATCGACCCCACGAACCTCGTGCAGAACACGCTGACCGCGATCCGCACGCTGGAGCAGATCAACAACCAGATCCAGCAGCTCCAGAACGAAGCGCAGATGCTGATGAACCAGGCGCGCAACCTCGCCAGCCTGCCGTCCAGCGTGGTCGGCCAGTTGCGCGCCAATCTGGCGACCACACAGCGGCTGATCGCCCAGGCCAGAGGACTGGCCTACGACGTGACGAATCTGGATCGGGAGTTCCAGCGCCTGTATCCCGAGCAATATGCCGCTACCGTCAGCGGCAACCAGATGTACCGCGACGCGCAGGAGCGCTGGAAGAACACGCTCAACGGCTTGCAGACCACCATGCAGATGCAGGCCCAGGCGTCGCAGAACCTGAGCGACGACGAAGGCGTGCTGGCCGACCTCGTGGGCAAGAGCCAATCGGCCGTGGGCGCCTTGCAGGCCATGCAAGCCACCAATCAGCTTCTGGCTTTGCAGGCCAAGCAGTCCATCCAAACGCAACGCCTGAGCATCACCCAGGATCGCGCCGCGTCGCTGGAGTTGGCGCGGCAGGCTGCCGCCGTGGAGCGAGGCCGCGAGGTGAACCGGCGTTTCCTGGGTGAAGGTACGCCGTACACGCCGCAGACCGTCGATTTCTACGGCCGGTGACAGGTGTTGCCATGACCCGCGCGCCTGCTTTCTGCGGTCTCGTGCTCTTGCTGGCCGGTTGCGGCCAGCAGGAGGTGCCTTCGGTCGATGCACTCTCGGCCCATCCGGCGCGGCTGCGCTTGCTCAAGGAGCAATGCCGCGCGGGTCAGCTCGACGGCGCGTTATGCGCGCAGGTGGTCAAGGCCGACCTGCGCCGCTTTTTCTCCGGCAAGGCCGGGCCTGATGAGTACCGGACGCTGGCCGAATTGCCGCCGATTCCGGCCAGCTTCGATGAACCCACCGAAGACGGCGAGGCGGTGGCAGCGGCCTTGCCGGGGCAGGAGGACTCGCCATGAATGACATTTCGATCATTGATCGCTTCCTCGATGTGTTCTCGCGCTACATCGACTCGGGCTTCGGCCTGCTGCACGGGGAGGTGGCGTTCCTCACAGCCACGCTGATCGTCATCGACATGACGCTCGCCGGGCTGTTCTGGGCCATGAGCCATGCCAGCGGCCAGGGCGAGGACGTGATCGCCAAGCTGATCCGCAAGGTGCTGTACGTCGGTGCCTTCGCCTACATCATCGGCAACTTCAACACCTTGGCGAGCATCGTGTTCCGCTCGTTCGCCGGGCTGGGCCTGACGGCCAGCGGCTCGACCCTGAGCATGGGTAACTTCTTGCAGCCGGGACGGCTCGCCAAAGTGGGCATCGACGCCGGGGCGCCCATTCTTGAGCAGATCAAGGAGATGGCGGGCTTCCCCGAGGTGTTCATTCACATCATGCCCATCGTCGTGCTGTTCTTCGCATGGATGGTGGTCATCGTCAGCTTCTTCGTGCTGGCGGTGCAGCTTTTCGTGACGCTGATCGAGTTCAAGCTGACCACGCTGGCGGGCTTCGTGCTGGTGCCGTTCGCCCTCTGGAACAAGACGGCATTCCTGGCCGAGAAGGTCTTGGGCAACGTGGTGTCGTCGGGCATCAAGGTGCTGGTACTGGCCGTCATCGTCGGTATCGGCTCGGGGCTGTTCTCCGAGTTCAACATCCCGGCAGGTTCGGAGCCTTCGATCGACCGGGCGCTGGTCATCATGCTGGTCTCGCTGTCCATGCTGGCCCTGGGCATCTTCGGGCCGGGCATTGCGACCGGGCTGGTGTCCGGCGGCCCGCAGCTTGGCGCGGGCGCGATGGCCGGTGCTGCCATCGGCGCAGCCGGAACCGCCGTTGCGGTCGGCGCTGCTGCTACGGGTGTCGGCGGCGCCGTGGCGGCCGGAGCGCGTATGGCGCCCGCAGCCGCCAAAGCAGGGGTCAGTGGCGCCCGTTCGATGGCATCGACCGCCAGCAGCGCCAAGTCGGCCTATCAGGCGGGCTCCGCTTCGGCCGGTGGCGGCCTCCAGGGCGCCGCCGCCGGTGTGGGCAATGTCGCCAAGACTGGCGCGCAGGCAGCCGGGCAGAAGGTGGCCCAAGGCGCACGCTCGATGAAGGAGCGCGTCGCCGCCGCCTTCCGGCCTGATGACGCCGGATCGGCGTCGGGGGACAGTGCCGCACGGGCTGCGAGCGAATCTCCCGTCACAGCCCCATCCACCGCACAACCCGCTTGGGCCAAGCGCCTGCACCGCAGGCAGCAGCTCACCCATGCCGCCACGACCGCCGCCCACACGCTGCGCGGCGGCGACGGCGGCAGCTCCAGCCAGGGGCCAAGCCTGCGTGATTCCGATTCCTGATCTTCAAGGAGAACCCTCATGCGATTCAAAAGACCGCAGGTGCGCTACGCCGATACGCCGCAGCCTGCCACCCCCTACCAATCCGCCGCGCAGGTCTGGGACGACCGTATCGGCTCGGCCCGCGTGCAGGCCAAGAACTGGCGCTTCATGGCCTTTGGCTGCCTCACGTTGGCCGTGCTGATGGCGGGCGGGCTGGTCTGGCGCTCGGCGCAGTCCATCGTCACGCCCTACGTTATCGAGGTGGACAACGCGGGCCAGGTGCGCGCGGTCGGTGAAGCCGCTACGCCGTATCGGCCCAGCGATGCCCAGGTGGCCTATCACCTGGGCCGCTTCATCGGCCTGGTGCGCTCGCTGTCCATCGACCCCATCGTGGTGCGGCAGAACTGGCTGGATGCCTACGACTACACCACTGACAAGGGCGCCGTGGTGCTCAACGAGTACGCCCGCGTGAACGATCCGTTCGCGCGCATCGGCAAGGAGTCGGTGACGGTGCAGATCACCAGCGTGACCCGCGCCAGCGACACGTCTTTCAACGTGCGCTGGACGGAGACGCGCTTTGTCAATGGCGCGCTGGATCGCACCGAACGCTGGAACGCCGTGGTTTCCATCGTGCAGCAGACGCCGCGCACCGAGCAGCGCGTGCGCAAGAACCCTCTGGGTATCTACGTCAACGGGCTGTCGTGGAGCCGCGAACTGGAAGGAAACGAAGGAGCAAAGCCATGAATGATCTTTTCCGTAAATCCGCCTTGCCGATCATGTTGCTTGCCCTCGCGGGCTGCGCCACGCAGGGCAAGCCGCCGCCGTCCATTTCGCTCGATGAGCCGGCGCAGGCGCAGCCGCTGCCGGAGCCGCCTGCGCCTGTGGAAGTGGTGGCCGTGCCGCAGGTGCTGCCGATGCCGGCGCAGATGAAACCTGTGCCGGATGCCAAGCCCACGCCGGAACCCGCCGATGAAACCGTGCGTGTGTCCCGCGCCAACGCCGAGGCGCGCATTGCGCCCACGCGCGAGGGCTACGTCAACGCGATCCAGGTCTGGCCCTTCACCGATGGCGCGCTGTATCAGGTCTATGCGGCCGTGGGCCGCGTGACGGTGATCGCGCTCCAGCCCGGCGAGGAACTGGTGACGGTGGCCGCTGGCGATACCGTGCGCTGGATCGTCGGGGACACATCGAGCGGCAGCGCTGACGCGCTGCGCGTCAATGTGATGGTCAAACCGATCCGCTCGGGCCTGAAGACCAATCTCGTCATCACGACCAGCCGGCGCACCTATCTGCTGGAGCTGACCTCTACCGAAAAGACGTGGATGGCGTCGGTGTCCTGGGAGTACCCGAAGGACAAGATGCTGGCCTTGCAGCGCCAGGCGCAGGCGGCCAGCGCCGCCGCGCCGGTCGATGCCGGGCTGTCGTTGGAGAAGATCCGGTTCCGCTATGCGGTCAGCGGCAGCAATCCGCCTTGGAAGCCGCTGCGCGCCTTCGATGACGGCGAGAAGGTCTATATCCAGTTTCCGCCGGGCATCGCCCAAGGCGAACTGCCGCCGCTGTTCGTCATCGGCGCCCAGGGCGATGGGCAACTGGTGAATTACCGCTTCCGCTCGCCGTACTACATCGTGGATCGCCTGTTCGGCGCGGCCGAGTTGCGCCTGGGCGGTGACAAGGGCGATGTGGTTCGGATCGAGCGCACGGACGGAACGCGGAGGAACTGACCATGAGCCAGGACGACTCCCCTGATCTTGCGGCGCAGGCGGGCAAGGTCGCGCCCGAGGCGGTGGCGCTGCGCGCCCAGCCGCGCCCGGTAACGCGCCTGAACCGGCGCACCTTGGCCATGCTCACCGGCGGCCTGTCGGTCGCCGTGCTGGGAGCCACGATCTGGTCATTGCAGTCACATCGGCGCGGCGCAGGCGAGCGGACCGAGCTGTACAACGTCGATCGCGTGTCGAAGTCTGAAGGGCTGGATGGCTTGCCCTCCGACTACTCCAAGCTGCCGAAGGTGCCGGAGCTGGGGCCGCCGCTGCCCGGCGACCTTGGCCCGGCCATCGTGAAGTCGCAGCAGCCGGTGACGCCGACCTATGCGCCACCGGGTCATGACCCGGAGGATGCGCGGCGCAAGGAGGCCGAAGCAGCCGCAGCCTCGTCGGTGTTTTTCCGCTCAGGCACTCCCGGCAAGACCGCAGCGCCAGCGACCGCGCAAGCAGCTGGCCCGGCATCGGCCTTGGCGGGCTTCGACCCGCTGGCCGCTGGCCCGGCCTCGACGGCGGCCCAGCCTGCCGACCCAACCGCCGTGCAGAACCGGCAAAACCAGAAAGAGGCTTTCCTGAAAGGCGCCTCTACGGAAACCCGTAATTCCACCAGTCTGCAAATGCCGTCCTCGCCGTATCAGGTCATGGCGGGAACGGTGATCGCCGGTGCGCTGGTGACGGGCATCAAGTCTGATTTGCCGGGCGACGTGATCGCCACGGTGACGGAGCCGGTCTACGACACGGCGACGGGCAAGTTCCTGCTGATCCCGCAGGGATCGCGCATCCTGGGCAAGTACAACAGCCAGGTGAGCTACGGGCAAAGCCGCGTGCAGGTGGTGTGGAACCGAATCATCCTGCCGGACACGTCTTCGCTGAAGCTCGACAACCTCGCGGGCACCGATCCGGCCGGCTATGCCGGCCTGGAGGATGGTGTCGATTGGCACTGGGATCGCGTCTTTGCCGGTGCGGCGCTGACCACATTGCTGGGCGTGGGTGCCGAGCTGGCCGCGCCGGAGAACCGGCAGAACGGCAACCGCATCGTGATCGCTGGGCGCGACAGCGCACAAGACAGCATCAACCAGGTGGGCCAGGAGATGACCAGGCGCAACATGAACATCCAGCCGACTTTGACGGAGCGGCCGGGCCTGCCGGTGCGGATCATCGTCAACCGCGATCTGGTGCTGCGACCGTACCAGCCAATGTTCTTCAACCGGGGAGCAATGCGATGAACACCACCAAGAAGCTGCGGCTCGGGCCGCTTCCCAAGACTGAGAGCACGAAGCTCACGTTCTCGTGCCCGGCCAGCCTCAAGGCCGACCTCGACTGCTACGCCGCGCTGCACGCTCAAGCGTATGGCGAGGTGGTCGATGCCATGACGCTGATTCCGTACATGCTGGAAGCCTTCATGGCGGGGGACAGGGGATTCAGGAAGGGCTCGGCGATACGGAGCGCGCCAACGAAACCGGCCTGATGGCGTCGCGTGCCATCCAACGGCATTCATCGAACGCGCAGCCTTCGGCTGCGCGTTCTTCGTTCTGGATGCTGCGAAGCCACTTGGGCTATCATGGTGCGACAAGCCCGCCGCCTCCCGGCAATCCAGCACGACCAAGTGCGATCCGGCTTTCTCTCCCGACGCTCTTATGTGGCACC
This sequence comes from Ralstonia sp. OTU4908, assembly GCF_038440115.1. Classification (NCBI taxonomy): domain Bacteria; kingdom Pseudomonadati; phylum Pseudomonadota; class Betaproteobacteria; order Burkholderiales; family Burkholderiaceae; genus Ralstonia; species Ralstonia sp. OTU4908. Next base: position 32,761 of record NZ_JASATD010000004.1, read on the forward strand.
TAGCCCACGACGCAGCAGTCACTTCAAGTGGCCCAAAACAGAGCTAACCTATTGCCCTGCTTATGATTTCAAACCCTGGAAATTCCGGGCCAGGGCTTGACATGAGCAATTTTTTGTTGCCGTGTAAAAGCCGAGTGGCGTGTCAGCTTGCCCGCTTGTTGCGGCGAATCCGGTCAAACCACACCGCCAGCAGAAGAATGCCGCCGCGGATCAGGTACTGATAGAACGTCGGCACGTTCATCAGGCTCATTGCGTTCTGCACCGAGCCCATGATGAGAACGCCGACCAGCACACCGGATACGGTCGCCACCCCGCCCGTGAGCGACACCCCGCCCAGCACGCAGGCCGAGATCACGCCCAGCTCAAGCCCGACCGACGTTTTGGGATCGCCCAGGCTCATGCGTGAGGCCAGCATCACGCCGGCAAAGCCCGTCACCAGGCCCTGCAGGACGAACACGGCGATCTTGATGCGCGTGACGGGCAGGCCGGCAAGCAGCGCGGCCTCTTCATTGCCCCCGACGGCGAGCACGTTCTTGCCGAATACCGTCTTCTTGAGCAGGAAACCGAACGCCGCGAAGCCGACGATGTTGCTCCAGATCGGGTACGAGATGCCGAGGAATGACCCGCCGCCCAGGTCGAAGAAGCGCTCTTCGGAAATCATCACCGCGTCGCCGTTGGAGGTGATGAAGGCGAGGCCGCGTACGACTTCCATCATGGCCAGCGTGACGATCAGCGAGTTGATCTGGTAGCGCGCCACCAGCACGCCGTTGACGAGCCCGACCAGGCCGCCCGCCAATACGCCGGCTCCGACGCCAAGCACCACGCTATGGGTTGCGGTGATGAGGGTCGACGCCACCACGCCGGCGAACGCGACGATGGAGGCGACGGACAAGTCCACTTCGCCGAGTGCGAGCACGAACATCATCGTGACCGAGATGGAGCCGATCAAGGTGACGGAGAGCAGCAGGCCCTGGATGTTGCGGCTGCTGATGAAGCCCGGCACCGTGAACGCCAGCGCGGTGAACAGCAGGACGAACACCATGACGATGCCAGATCGGTTGACCAGTTCCCACGTGAGGGCGGCGCGGCTGGGGATGCCCGGGGCCGCCATTGGGGGGCCGCCCGGCACGGATTCGGTGGATGGCGTTTGCATAGGATCGGTTTCCATGAGGGCGTGATGCGCACGCTAGCGTGGCAGCGCGAGTTTGATGAGGGTGTCGGGCGAGGCGTGCTCTCTGGGCAGGTCGCCGACGATGCGGCCCTGCTTCATGACGAGCACGCGGTCGGAAATGCCGATGACTTCCGCCAGATCGCTCGACACCACGATGACAGTGCGACCGGCCTGGGCGAGCCCATAAAGCAGGCTGTAGATTTCGCTGCGGGCGCCGACGTCGATGCCGCGCGTGGGTTCGTCCATCAGGAAGACGTCGATGTCATCCGCCAGCCAGCGCGAGAGGATCACCTTCTGCTGATTGCCGCCCGAGAGCTTGCCGATCGGCGTTTCACCATTGCGTGTCTTGATGGCAAGCTTGTCGATGAAAGACTGGGTGGTCTGCGTTTCCTGCCGGTTGTTCAACACGCTGAAGCGGCTGAAGTGGCGCCGGCAACTGATATTCAGGTTATCCGAGACCGAGGCGATGGCGACGATGCCTTCCTGCTTGCGGTCTTCCGGGCAGAGCGCGACACCCGCGCGCACCGCATCGCGCGGCGTGTTGAACTGGACGCGCTTGCCGTTGAGGCGAATCTCGCCTGCTGTGGGTTTGATCGCGCCATAGAGCAGCTTCATCAGCTCCGAGCGCCCCGCGCCCACCAGCCCGAAGAAGCCGACGATTTCGCCTGCATGCGCGCGGAACGATGCGGGTTCGCTCAAGCCGGGTCCCATCAGGCCGCGCACGTCGACCTTCACGCTGCCGAGCGGGCGCGGCTTGTAGCCGTACACGTCCTGGATCGAGCGGCCGACCATGCAGCGGATCAGCCGTTCGCGGTCGAGGTTGGCGCCGGCGTTGAACGTGTCGATGTGCCGGCCGTCGCGGAATACGGTTACGCGGTCGCACAGCTCGTACACCTCTTCCATGCGGTGCGTGACGTAGATGACCGCGCGGCCCTCGGCCTTGAGTGCGCGAATGATGCGGAACAACTGCGTCGTCTCGCGCGAGGAGAGCGAACTCGTGGGTTCGTCGAACGCGATCACGCGCGCGTCGCGCATCAGCGCCTTGCCGATCTCGATCATCTGGCGCTGGCCGATCGACAGATGCTTGACGGGCTGGGCCGGATCGAGCCTTTCGCCCAGCCGTTCGAGTTCACGCAGCGCGCGGGCGATCAGCGTCTTCTCGTCGAGCACACCAAAGCGGTTGGGCAGCGCGCCGAGCATCAGGTTTTCTGCCACCGTCAGTTCCGGCACGAGGTGCAGTTCCTGATAGATGATCGCGATGCCCGCCGCAATGGCCGCGCGCGTGTTCGTGAACTGCTGCGGCAAGCCGTCCAGCGACAGCGTGCCGGCCTCCGGCTGGTTGACGCCCGACAACACCTTGAGCAGCGTCGACTTGCCTGCGCCGTTCTCGCCCATCAGGCCGTGAACCTCGCCGCGGCGGATGTCGAGCGATACATGGTCGAGCGCCAGCACGCCAGGAAAGCGCACGGTGATGCCGTCGAGCTTCAGATAGGCGGCAGCGGAAGCGTCGGGCGGACCGCTCGCATCAAGTGATTGGACTGTCATCGATTGCCTTTTTTTCGCTGGCCTTGGCGCTGAACCGGTTCACGGTCCGTAGCGAGCGGCCCGAGGTTGGCCTGAGAAGCGCAGTCGTACATGGGTACGGCGAGCATCGCAAGGTCAAGTTCGAGCCGCGCAGTAGGATCGTGAGCCGGTTCTCAAATGCCCAGTTCCTTGCGCACCTCTTGCCAATTGCCGCGCACCATCAGCTTGCCGGTGGTTTGCGTATCGGCCGGCGGCTGCTTGCCGGTCTTGATCCAATCGACGAGGTTTGCAGCGCTCTCCTTGCCGTGGTTGGTCGAGCTGACGGCAATCGTGCCGAAGAAGCCGGTCTGCTCCTTCTTCTGGAATTCGGCAAACGCCTCGCCGGCACCGTTGATGCCGACGCCGATCACATCGGCTGCCGGAATGTGCAGCTGCTCGGTGGCGCGCACGCCGCCCAGCACGCTCTCTTCATTGAGCGCGAAGATCACCCACTTCTTGATGCCTGCATGCTGTGCCAGCACCGGCGACGCGGCATTGAAGCCACCTGCGTCGTCGGTGGTCTTTTGCGGCGCGTCGAAGATGTTTTCTTTCTTGAAGCCGCCGGCCAGCAGTGTCTGCGTCGCGCCGTCGGTACGCAGCTTGGCGGTCGGCAACTCATAGTTGGTGATGCGCAGCGCGCCCACTTCCTCGGGCTTCCAGCCGCGGCGCTTCATCTCGTCGGAAATCGCCTGGCCGACTTGGTTGCCGATCTTGAAGGCCGACATGCCCAGGTGCGGCACGTTGGCCAGCGGCTTGCCGGACGAGTCGACGAGCTGATCGTCGACCGTGACGAACTTCATGTTGTAGTGCTTGGCGCGTGCCGAGATGGCCGGGCCCAGGCGCACGTCGGGTGCGCAGATAACGAAGCCCTTGGCACCCTGCGCGCCCAGGTTGTCGATGGCGGACAGCACCTTTTCACCGTCGGGCGTGCCGATGTTCACCACCGAAAAGCCGTTCTTCTGACCAAGCTCGGTGGCGGCTTTCTGCTCGTTGATGAACCACGCCTGCTCGGGCATCTTGACCAGGAAGCCGATCTTGAGCGGCTCGTCGGCGTGGGCGGGCAGGCTGGCGGCCAGCGGCGCCAGGCACAGGGTGGCTGCCAGGGCGGACAGGGTCAGCCGGCGAAGTTTGCGTTGCATGGTTGTCTCCTCGTTGGAATGGCTCTTATGGCACTACGTGAGTCGGGCGTGCCTCATGGCACGAAGGGGTCAATCAGATGGCGCCGGCCGAGCAGCATGGCGTCGGCGACGTGCTGCAGCGGGCGGACATCGACATCGCTTCCGCCGCTTGCGATCAGCTCGAGAAAGCGCGCGTAGAGACTCGGGTATTCGCGTTCGGGGCCGACGTCGATCTCCGCGCCGTCGATGGCCAATTGCTTGCCGCCTTGGGCGAGCCGCAGCGTGCCGTCGCGCGTGGTCACGTCGATTTGCCAGAGCTCGCCTGCGTCATGGCGCCAGTCGAATTCAGCGTGGATCGGCGTGCCGGCCGCATCGGTGAATGCCAGGTGGGCGGCAATCGGCGTCTGCTGATTGGCGGGCACCCACAGGTCGGCCCCCGTCAGAAAGAACGCATGCGGCAGGACGCGCGTCAGGATCGACAGCGCGTTGATGCCGGGGTCGAACACGCCCAGGCCGCCCGGTTCCCAGATCCATGCCTGGTTGGGGTGCCAGCGGCGCACATCTTCTTTCCATTGCACGTTGACGGAGACGATGGCCCGGCGTGCAAGCCACTCGCGGGCGGCTTCGACACCGGGCGCGTGGCGCGAATGCCAGGACGCGAACAACGTGCAGCGATGCTCCCGTGCCAGTTCGGCAAGGAGCGCCACTTCCGACACGCTCGCGCCGGGAGGCTTCTCGAGCATCACGTGCTTGCCTGCCGCGAGGGCCGCGCGGGCCTGTGCAAACCGCACCTGTGGCGGCGTGCACAGCGAGACCGCCTGCAGCGCGGGTTCGTCTGCGAGCATGGCGTCGAGCGTCGTGTAGTGCGGCAGGCCGTCGACGCGTGAATGCGGGCTGGCGCAAGCCGCGAGCCTGAACCCGGGCTGTGCGGCAAGCGCCGGCAGATGCTGATCGCGCGCGATCTTGCCAACGCCGACGATCCCGATCGAAACCGGATGGAGTTCACCGTGCATGGCTATCGCCCCCAACGCAAGACGAGCGGGTCAAGCCGCCGGGCAATGTCGACGAGGCCCCGGCGCGTGTCCGGATGCATCGGCGGCAACGGATGGCGCGGCGCCTCGCAGGCGATCACGCCGCCTTCCTTCATCAACGCCTTGGCGGCCAGGATGCCGGCCTGCCGGTTCTCGTGATTGATGAGTGGCAGCCAACGTTGATACAGATCGAACGCGAGATCGTGCTGCCCTTTGGCGTGCGCCTCGATGATCGGCCGGATGCCGTCGGGATACGCGCCGCCGGTCATGCTGCCCGTGGCGCCGGCATCGAGATCCGCCAGCAGCGTGATGGCTTCTTCGCCGTCCCACGGGCCTTCGATGGCGTCGCCCCCAAGGCGGATCAGTTCCCGCAGCTTGGCCGCCGCACCCGGCGTTTCGATCTTGAAGTAGGCCACCTGCTCGATCTCGCGGGCCATGCGCGCGAGAAACGCCGCAGACAGCACCGTGCCGCTGGCCGGCGCATCCTGGATCATGATCGGAATACCGACGGCATCGGACACGCGCGCAAAGAACTCGTAGATCTGCGTTTCGGGCACGCGGAAGGTGGCGCCGTGGTAGGGCGGCATCACCATCAGCATGGCGGCGCCCATGTCCTGCGCACGGCGGCTGCGTTGCGCGCAGACCTGGGTGCTGTAGTGCGATGTGGTGACGATCACCGGCACGCGGCCTGCCACGTGTTCCAGCGCGGTGCGGGTGAGCACTTCGCGCTCGTCGTCGGACAGCGAGAACTGCTCGGAGAAATTCGCCAGGATGCACAGGCCATCGGAGCCTGCATCGATCATGAAATCGATCGCACGCTTCTGGCTGGCAAGGTCGAGTTCGCCAGTTTCCGTGAACGTGGTGGGCACCACCGGGAAGATGCCGCGATAGCGCGGTGCGTGCGCGGTGGGTTGATCAATCGGCAAAGCCAGTCTCCTACGCGTGTGTCGATTCAGTGCGAATGGCGCGGCACGGCGGCGCCACGGCAGCCGACCAGGAAATCGAGGTCGCAGCCCTCGTCCGCCTGCAATACGTGGTTGACGTACAGGCGCTGGTAGCCACCGCCTTCACCATGGGAGCGCGGCGCCTGATAGGCGGCCATGCGGCGCGCAAGTTCGGCGTCGTCGATGTCCAGGTGCAGCGTGCCGGCTTCGCAGTCGAGTTCGATCCAGTCGCCGTCCTGCACCGCGGCCAGCGGGCCGCCGGCCGCCGCTTCGGGCGCGACGTGCAGCACGACTGTTCCGTAGGCCGTGCCGCTCATGCGTGCGTCGGAAATGCGGACCATATCCTTCACGCCCTGGCGCAGCAGCTTGGGCGGCAGGCCCATGTTGCCCACCTCGGCCATGCCCGGGTAGCCCTTCGGCCCGCAGTTCTTCATCACCAGCACGGAGCTCGCATCCACGTCCAGCGCTTCATCGACGATGCGTTCCTTGTAGTGTTCGAGGTTTTCGAACACCACCGCTCGGCCGCGATGACGCAGCAATTCCGGACTGGCGGCCGATGGCTTGAGCACCGCACCGCGCGGCGCGAGGTTGCCGCGCAGCACGCGAATGCCGCCGTCGTTGATCAGCGGTTTGTTGAGCGGGCGGATGACTTCGTCGTCGGTGATAGGCGCGCCTTTGACGTTCTCCCACAGCGTCTTGCCGTTGACCGTCAACGCATCGGGGTGCGGCAGAAGCTTGGCCTCGCCAAGGCGGCGCAGCACGGCGGGCAGGCCGCCGGCGTAATAGAACTCCTCCATCAGGAAGCGTCCCGAGGGCATCAGGTCGACGATGGTCGGGGTGTCCCGGCCGATGCGCGACCAGTCTTCCAGCTCGAGCGGCACGCCGATGCGCCCCGCAATCGCCTTGAGGTGGATCACCGCGTTGGTGGAGCCGCCAATGGCCGCGTTGACGCGGATGGCGTTCTCGAACGCAGCGCGCGTGAGGATCTTGGACAGCGTCAGCCCTTGCAGCGCCATCTCGACGATGCGGATGCCTGACATGTGCGCAAGCACGTAGCGCCGCGCATCCACCGCCGGAATGGCCGCGTTGTGCGGCAGCGAGGTGCCGAGCGCTTCGGCCATGCATGCCATGGTGGACGCCGTGCCCATCGTGTTGCACGTGCCGGCCGAGCGCGACATCCCCGCCTCGGCGGACAGGAAGTGATGCAGGTCGATCTCACCCGCCTTGAGCGATTCGTGCAACTGCCACACCGCCGTGCCCGAGCCGATGTTCTTGCCGTCGAGCTTGCCGTTGAGCATCGGCCCGCCCGTCACGACGATGGCCGGCACGTCGCAGCTGGCCGCGCCCATCAGCAGGGCGGGTGTGGTCTTGTCGCAGCCGGTGAGCAGCACCACCGCGTCGATCGGGTTGCCGCGAATCGCCTCTTCCACATCCATGGCGGCGAGGTTGCGCGTGAGCATGGCGGTCGGGCGCAGGTTCGATTCGCCGTTGGAGAACACCGGAAACTCCACCGGAAAGCCGCCCGCCTCGTAAATGCCGCGCTTGACGTGCTCGGCCAGCTTGCGGAAATGCGCGTTGCACGGCGTCAGTTCCGACCAGGTATTGCAGATGCCGATGATCGGGCGGCCGTCGAATTCGTGGTCGGGGATGCCCTGGTTCTTCATCCAGCTTCGGTACATGAAGCCGTTCTTATCGGCGGTGCCGAACCATTGGGCCGAGCGCAGCTTGGGTTTCGATTCCGACATGGGTGCGTGTGTCACGGACGTGGTTGTCGATGCGCGCGCGTCAACCGGCAGCGCAGCACTTGCAGGGCGCGCGGCACGTCCGTTGTCTCCGGTGTGGTTGTGGTTTTTTGATCGGACCGAGTGTACGGAGCGCCCTGATATCCTTCCAATGAAATATTGGCCGTGACCGATATCCGATTTGATATCTCGAGGAAGACCCGATGTCGAACAGCCCCTGGTATGTCCGTGCGCGCCTGAAGACGCGACAACTGTTGTTGCTGATCGCCCTGGCCGAGGAGGGCAACATCCATCGGGCGGCCGCTGCGCTCAACATGACGCAGCCCGCCGCGTCCAAGCTGCTGCGCGAGCTGGAAGCCATGCTGGATGTGCAGCTGTTCGAACGCATGCCGCGCGGCATGCGGCCCACGCGCTATGGCGATGCGCTGATCCGGCACGCGCGCGCAGTCGTCGGCAGCCTGGATCAGGCGCAGGAGGAAGTACTCGGCCTCAAGGCCGGCCACCTGGGGCACGTGGCGGTGGGCACCATCACCTCGCCGGGCGTGCGGCTGTTGCCGCCGGTGGTGGCGCAGATCACGCGCGAGCATCCGGGGTTGCGGGTATCGCTCGAAATCGAAAGCAGCAACGTGCTGCTCGAACGCCTGGCGCAGGACAAGCTCGACCTGGTGGTCGGCAGGCTGTTTGCCGAGCACGACAAACTGCACCTGCGCTACGAGCCGCTGGCCGACGAGCCGGTGGTTGCGGTGGCGCGGCCGGGGCATCCGCTGCTGTCAGAACCGTCGCTGACGCTGGCCGATGTGCAGACAGCCACCTGGGTGGTGCCGCCTATCGGCAGTGTGCTGCGTCACCGGTTCGATCTGATGTTTCAACGGGAGAGCCTGACAGCGCCGTCCAGCGTGGTGGAAACTTCCGCGTTGCTCTTCCTGACGCGCATCCTGGAGCAGAGCGACATGTTGGCCGTGATCGGCACCGATGTCGCGCAGTACTACGCGTCGTACCGCATGCTGGCGATGCTTCCGTTGCCGATGCCATGCCAGATGGACGATTTTGGCATCATCACGCGCACCGACCGGTTGCTGTCTCCGGCTGCGCTGCATGTGGTGCAGGCCCTGCGCGACGCGGGTCGAACAGCCTACGGCGCGGCTTGATGGCCCTCGTAAAAAAGCCCGCAATTGCGGGCTTTTCTCTGTGCAGCGATGGCGTTCAGGCCGCCGGCACTGCGCCCTGCGGCGTGAGGTGGTTGACCGCTTCGGGCAGGCCTTCAGCGAGGTGGTTGGCGAGGTCGCCTTCGCTGATACCCAGGTGGGCGGCCAGTTTCGACACCTCCTCCAACGCACCTGTGCCGCTCAGTGCCTGCGTGATCTGCTCGCCCGACACCGGCAAGTTCTGACCATTGCCGATCCACGATTTCACCTGTTCGCCCAGACCGGCTTGTTCCAGGATCTGCTGCAGCGGCCCAATGCCACCCACCGCTGCCTGATCTGCATTACCGCTGCCGCCGCCCAGCAAGCCGCCGAGCAGACCGCCAAGGCCACCCGCTCCGCCAGCGCCGCCGAGCAAGCCGCCCAGCGCGCCGGCACCCCCTGCCGCACCCAGCAGGCCACCGAGCGAACCGAACAGGCCGCCGCCCTGTTCTTCCTGCCCCTGGGGCGCGGCCGCATCGCCCGCGCCTTGCGACTTGTGCTTCATCGCCAGATAGGCCAGCACGCCCACGGCCAGCAGCACCTTCTTGTTGCCCAGCAAGGACGATTGCGCGCCGCTGGCGTCGTTGCCGCCGCCGAGAATCGAATCGAGTAGACCCATGATGAAGCTCCTTTGGTCAATGGCGGGTATGGAGGGAAGGGCCCGCCGGTGGGATCAAACGGCCAGTAACGGTCAGTGTTTCGTCGTCAGAACTTAGAACTCGCCGAGCACGGCATGCAGCGCGGAGACGGCCACAAGCGCCGCCGATTCCGTTCTCAGAATACGTCGCCCGAGTGTCAGTGGTAAGAAACCCGCAGATTCGGCAAGCGCTTCTTCGTCGGGCGAAAGACCGCCTTCGGGGCCGATCAGCAGGACGATGCCGCTGCCTTCGATGCGCGTGCGCGACTGCACCGCCCACTGCGTAAGCGATTGCGTGCCACGCGGCGACAGCAACACGCGCGGCGCGTCGGTGGATCGGGCGGCGGCAAGCCATTCGCGCAGCGTGCTCACCGGTGCGACCGCCGGCACGCGGGCGCGGCCGCATTGCTCGCAGGCGGCTTGCACCAGTGCCTGCCAGTGCTGCACGCGCTTGGCGGCGCGCTCGCCAGAGAGGCGCACCACGGCGCGTTCGGTCTGTAGCGGGGTGACGGCATGCACGCCCAGCTCGACGGCCTTCTCGATCAACCAATCCATCTTGTCGCCACCGGCAATGCCTTGTGCCAACGTGATGGCGTAGCGCGCTTCGGTGTCGGGCTGCGTGGCGTCGGCAAGGCTGGCAGTGGCATCGCGCTTGTTGATGGCATCGAGCCGCGCGCGGAATTCGTGGCCCGAGCCATCGAACAGGCAGACGTCATCGCCAACGGCCAAGCGCAGCACGTGGATGTGGCGCGTGACAGCCTCGGGCAGTGTGACAGTGGTGTTGGGAGCGAGCGGCGTATCGACGAAAAAACGGGGAAGCCCCATTACAGCAATCCTTGTGGTGAATCGGGTAAGGCGATCAGGCGATGGCGCGATCAGGCCGCTGCGGGCCGGCAGGCGAGGCCCCAGCGATAGCCGTCGGGATCGCGCACGGCGGCATAGCGCTCGCCCCAGAAGGCATCGTGCGGCGCCATGATCGACGTGGCGCCCTGATCGAGCGCGTGCTGGTACGCGGTGTCGACGTCGTCGCAATACAGATGGAAGCTCTGCGGGCATTCGAAGCCCGCGCCGGCCGGGGCTTTTGCGGTGGAGCCGAAGACACCTTCGGGTGCAAACATCAGCATGAGTTGGCCCTGGTAGGTCATCTCGACGTGGATGGGGCGGCCATGGTCGTGCACCTCATCCTGCACGCCAAAGCCGAACGCGTTGCGATAGAAGGCGATGGCGGCCGATGCGTCACGCACGGTCAGGTACGGGACGAGCCACGGCGTGTTGGCGGGGCGGGGAAAGCTCATGGCGGGCTCCTTCTTCGGCGCAAGGCAACCAGGGACGGGTAGTGTAGAGCGCCGGCCGCACCACAATCAAAAAGAAATCAAAACACCTCGCCTGCCGCCGACTGGTTGCGCGGCCGCCCGCCGCTACGTGCCACTTCATCGACGAGCCATTGGCGGAACGGTGCAAAGCCTGCGTGCTCGGCCGCCTGGTGCGGGTGGATCAGGTAGTACGACAGGCGCAGCGAGGCTTCAGTCGCCAGCGGCCGCATCAGGCGTCCGGCGGCGATGTCGTATTCGACGAGGATGCCCTGGCCGAGCGCCACGCCCTGGCCGTCAATGGCGGCCTGCAGGGCCATCAGCGCCTCGGAAAACGCTGGGCCGCGCGTGGCGTCGATGTGCGCGACGCCGACTTCATCCAGCCATTGCCGCCACGTCGGATGGTGCGCGAGGTGCCGTCCGCCGCGCTCGTGTAGCAGCGTCTGTGCGGCGAGGTCCTGCGGCATCCGAATCGCGGCCTGCAGCGTGGCGTTGCATACCGGAAAGAAATCGGTGGAGGTGAACCACTCGACGCGCAGGTTCGGCGCGTTGACTTGGCGGTCGTCGATGCACAGATCGAACTGGCCGTGGTCCTGCACATCGGCGGTCGATACCTCCACGCGTACGTGGGGGTGCTGGTTGAAGAAGCGATACAGGCGCGGCACCAGCCACTTGGCGCCAAAGGTTGGCGGCACAGCCACGCGCAGGGGCGCATCGGCGGTGTCCATCAACAGGTCGGTGGCTTGTTCGAGCGCACGCAGGGCGTCCCGCACGCGGGGCAGGTAGTTGTCGCCCGCGTCCGTGAGCGTGAGCTGGTTGTTGCGGCGTGCGAAGAGCTTCTTGCCCAGATGGTCTTCGAGCTGCTTGATCTGGTGGCTGACGGCGGCGTTCGTTACGCAAAGCTCGTCTGCGGCCCGGCTGAAGCTCAGGTGTCGGCCCGCGACTTCAAAGACGCGCAATGCATTAAGGGGAGGGAGGCGCCGCGGCATGCGTTCTCGTTAAGAAAAATTTAACGTCCAACGAAGAATTTGTAGTTTGCCACGTTAAGGCGGCCCCGACTACAAATGCGCCTGGGGACGGTGACGATGCCTGGTGTGTGCCTCCAGCGATCTCAAACCGCGCGGCGCACCGGACCCCGCCTACAAAAACATTTCAGGAGACGTCATGAATCGAACCACCGCTGTTCGCGGGATGTCGGCGTGCGCGCTTGGGCTCACCTTCGCGCTCGCTGGCTGGACCGCTCCCGCCCTCGCACAAACCAGCGTCACGCTGTACGGCCGCGTCGCCAGCGGCATCGACTACCAGAACAACGTCGCCCCCACCGCGACCGCGCCGGGCGGCAGCCTCTGGCGCGCCGCCGACAACCAGTGGGGGACCAGCATGTTCGGGTTCATGGGCAAGGAGGATCTGGGCGGTGGTCTGCAGGCAGTATTCCGGCTCGAATCCGGCTTCGGCGCAGCCCAGGGCAAAACCAACGGCGATGCGCTGTTCAACCGCCGTTCGTACGTCGGCCTCTCAAGCCCCACCTGGGGCACGTTGACGGCCGGCAAGAACCTCTTCATCAGCAACGACGTCTGGTTCCTCGACCCGACCGGCCAGCAGTTCATCGGCTCGGCCACGCTCGTGCGCGGGCGCAACTGGCCGGGTGCCAACAACATCGTCGAATATCAAAGCCCGACCTGGGGCGGCTTCCAGATCGGTCTGCAGACCGGGCTGGGCGAGCAGCCGGGCTCCTTCACGAACAGCCGGCGCGATGGCGTATCCGCCGTCTACTCCGCCGGTCCGCTGGAAGTGCGCGCGATTTACGACGTGATCCGCGACGGCAACGGCAAGTTCAGCGACATCTTCAACTTCTCGAAGGAAGCGACCTTCGGCGGTACGTACACGATCGGCAAGGCGAAGCTGTTTGCGGTGTATGAAAACCTGTCGGCCCCCGACGCGGCAGCGGGCGCCCCGACCAAGGCCAACCATTATTGGCTGGGCATCAATTACGAACTCACGCCGGCGTTGACGCTCATCGGCGCGGCCTATCGCGTGAACGTGAACCACGGCGGCGGCAACGCCAACCTGTTCATGGCCGGCGCGAACTACAACCTGTCCAAGCGCACGATGCTGTACGCGAGCGTGGGCACCGTGCAGAACAGCGCCACCGCCAACTTCTCGGTGGAAGCGACCAACAACAACCCGGCCCCGGGCAAGAACCAGCTGGGTGCCTATACGGGTATCGTTCACTCGTTCTAAAAAACCGCTCATGATCGTGGTACGCACCCCCAGCTTGACCCCGCGACGCTGCTGTTTCCGGACGACGTCCTCATGAGCGGCGGCAGTGATCAAGTCAACCTGGGGCCGCCCGCTGCGGCTCATGGATGGTTTTAACCCGGGCCGTGTCCCAAGTCACACCAAGCAATGCCACGCATGAACATCCTCACCATCGATACCGGTACCACCAACACACGCGTCACGGTCTGGCGCGATGACGTTGCGCTCTGCCAGGCTGCGCGCCAGGTTGGCGTGCGCGATACCGCCATCACGGGCAACCGGACGACGCTGCAGCGCGGCGTGCAGGACACCATTGACGCTGCACTGCAGAAGGCCGGGTTCGGCATGGGCCAGGTCGACCTGGTGCTGGCGTCCGGCATGATCACCTCCAACGTCGGCCTGCATGAGGTCCCGCACCTGATGGCGCCGGCCGGCCTGCGCGACCTGGCTGCCGGGATGGTGCAGGCGAGCATCCCCGAGGTGTGCGCCCAGCCGATCTGGTTTGTGCCGGGCGTGCGCAATCCGGTGGACAACCTCGGCCTGCACAACATCGAGTCGATGGACATGATGCGCGGCGAAGAGGTCGAGACCATGGGTTTGGTCTCGCGCCTTGGCATCACGGAGCCGGCGGTGATCGTGCTGCCCGGGTCGCACTCGAAGTTCGTGCATCTGGACGCCGACCAGCGCATCACCGGCTGTGTGACCACGCTGGCCGGCGAGCTGCTCCACGTGATCACGCACAACACCATCCTGGCCGACGCGCTCGACTCGGACTTTGCCACCGAGGTCGATCCGGAAATGTTGCTGTCCGGCGCGCGCAGCGCCAGCAGCATCGGGCTGGGGCGCGCCTGCTTCATGGTGCGCACGCTGGGCCAGTTCACGATCTACGAGCGCAATGCGCGGGCCAACTTCCTGCTGGGCGCGGTGCTGGGCGCGGATCTGCTCACGCTGAAAAACAGCAGCGCGATCCGCATGAATCCGGGCACGCAGTTCGTCATCACGGGCAAGCCGCTGCTGCGCGAAGCGCTGGCCGTGCTGGTGTCGGACGACGATTTCTTCTCGGGCAAGGTCACCGTCACCAGCAGTGAACAGCAGGAGCACCTGGCCGGCAGCGGCGCGATCGCCATCGCACGCGAGCGCGGCCTGGTCAAAACCTTAAAGGTGGCGTGAGCCCGGCGCACACGTCATCCCTCTTTCATCCAACGCAGAACAGATGCCGCAATGACGGCATCGCAAGGAGACAAACATGCAACAACAACGACGCGGAACATTCAAGGCCATTGCGGCCGCCACGCTCTTCGCCATGGCCGGCGGCCTTACAGTGTTTGCCCATGCAGCCGATGACGTGAAGATCGGTTTCCTGGTCAAGCAGCCCGAAGAGCCGTGGTTCCAGGACGAATGGAAGTTCGCAGACCAGGCCGCCAAGGAGAAGGGCTTCAAGCTGGTGAAGATCGGCGTGCCCAGCGGCGGCGAAGTGCTGACGGCCATCGACAACCTGGGCGCGCAGCACGCGCAGGGTTTCGTGATCTGCGTGCCCGACGTGAAGCTCGGACCTGCAGTCGTGGCCAAGGCCAAGCAGAACAACCTCAAGCTGATGACGGTGGATGACCGTTTGGTGGATGGCGGCGGCAAGCCCATCGAAGCCGTGCCGCACATGGGCATCTCGGCCACGAAGATCGGCGAGCAGGTGGGCGATGCCATCGCGCAAGAGATGAAGAAGCGCGGCTGGAACCTGTCGGAGGTCGGCGCCATCCGCATCGCCTACGACCAGCTGCCGACCGCCAAGGAGCGTACCGACGGCGCCGTCGCCGCGCTCACCAAGGCGGGCTTCCCGGCCGCCAACGTGCTGACCAGCCCGCAGGCCAAGACGGATACCGAAGCCGCCTTCAACGCCGCCAACATCACCCTGACCAAGAACCCGAAGTTCAAGCACTGGATCGCCTTCGGCCTGAATGACGAAGCTGTGCTCGGTGCCGTGCGCGCAGCGGAAGGCCACGGCGTGAAGCCGGCGGACATCATCGGGGTGGGGATCGGCGGCAGCCAGTCGGCGCTCAACGAGTTCGCCAAGCCCGAGAAGACCGGCTTCTTCGGCACCGTGCTGATCAGCCCGAAGCGCCACGGCTATGAAACCTCGCTCAACATGTACGAGTGGATCAAGAACAACAAGGCGCCGGACCCGCTCATCCTGACCAGCGGCCGCCTGATGACGCGCGACAACGAAAAGGCCGTCCGCCAAGAGATGGGTCTGTGATCTTGCGGATGACGTTGTTGAAGGAGACTTGCCATGTCGGCGTTTCTTGAGTTTCGTGGCATCAGCAAGGTGTTTCCGGGTGTGCGGGCGCTGTCCGATGTGTCGTTCAGCATCGAATGCGGTCGCGTGCACGGGTTGCTGGGCGAGAACGGCGCGGGCAAGTCGACGCTGTTGAAGATCCTGGGCGGCGACTACCAGCCCGATGGCGGGCAGATCGTCGTCGAGGGAAAGCCGACGGCGTTCCCGACCACGCGGGCGGCGCTGGATGCCGGCATTGCCGTCATCCACCAGGAGCTGCAGACGGTGCCCGAGCTGACGGTGATGGACAACCTGCTGCTGGGCCACCTGCCGGCCAGCGGCGGGTTCATCCGTCAGCGCGAGGCGATGGCCTGGACGCGCGAGCAGCTTGGCCGCATCGGCGTCGACCTGGACCCGCGCGCCAAGCTGAAGCACCTGTCGATCGGCCAGCGCCAGATGGTCGAGATCTGCAAGGCGATCCTGCGCGATGCGCGTGTGATTGCCCTGGACGAGCCGACGAGTTCGCTGTCGATCCGCGAGACCGACATCCTGTTCCGCCTAGTGAAAGACCTGCGCGCGCAGGGGCGTGCGCTGATCTACATCTCGCACCGGCTCGATGAGATTTTCGAGCTGTGCGATGGCTGCACGATCTTCCGCGACGGCCGCAAGGTGGCGGATTTGCCGTCGATGGCCAACGTCACGCGCGACGAACTGGTCGCGCAGATGGTCGGCCGCCAGATCGACGACATCTTCGATTACCGCGCACGGCCGCTGGGCGACGTGCGCCTGCAGGTGGATGGCCTGATGGGCCCGAAGCTGGCCGAGCCGGCAAGCCTGTCCGTACGCCGTGGCGAGATCGTCGGCCTGTTCGGGCTGGTGGGCGCGGGGCGTTCGGAACTCGCGCGATTGATTTACGGCGCTGATCGCAAGACGGGGGGCAGTCTTACGCTTGACGGCGCGCCAATCCGCATCCGCGACGTTGCCGATGCCATCCGCCAGGGCATCGTGCTGTGCCCGGAAGACCGCAAGGAAGAAGGCATCATCGGCTGCCGCTCGGTGTCGGAAAACATCAACATCAGCTGCCGGCGCAACCAGCGTCGCTTCCGCCTGTTCGTCAACGACCGGCAGGAAGCCAAGACGGCCGATCACTACATCACGCGCCTGCGCATCAAGACACCCAACCGCGAGCAGCCGATCCGCCTGCTGTCGGGCGGCAACCAGCAGAAGGCGATCCTGGCGCGTTGGCTGGCGGAAGACGATATGCGCGTGCTCATCATCGACGAGCCGACGCGCGGAATCGACGTCGGCGCCAAGAACGAGATCTACCAGGTGCTGTATGAGCTGGCCGAACGCGGCGTGGCCGTGCTGATGATTTCCAGCGAGCTGCCGGAAATCCTCGGTGTGGCTGACCGCGTGCTGGTGATGAGCGAAGGCCGCATCGCCGGCGAATTGCCGCGCGAACAGGCGAACGAGCAAGCCGTGCTCAAGCTTGCGCTGCGGCCTGAATCTGCGCCGCTGCCGTCCGCACCTTTGCCGCCGCTGGCGGCATGAGAACCCCGGAGTCCAAGATGTCCCAGTCTCAACCCCTGCAACATTCCGATGCGCTCGCCGCATCGGCAGGCTCTGCCATGAACAAGACGCGCCTGCTTCGCCTGCTGGACGATTTCAGCCTGCCGCTGATCTTCGCCATCCTCTTTGCCGCGCTGTCGTTCTCGGTCGAGTATTTCTTCTCGTGGCAGAACATGGTCGGCCTTGCGCTGTCGGTCTCGCAGATCGGCATGGTCGCCTGCACGATGATGTTCTGTCTGGCGTCGCGTGATTTCGATTTGTCGATCGGCTCCACGGTGGCGTTTGCCGGCGTGCTCTGCGCGATGATCATCAACGCCACCGGCAGCATTGCACTCGGCATTGGCGCCAGCCTGGTGGCAGGCGCGATCATCGGCGGCATCAATGGCTTCGTGATCGCCAAGCTGAAGATCAATGCGCTGATCACCACGCTGGCCACAATGGAAATCGTGCGCGGCCTCGCCTTCATCGCCTCGCATGGGCAGGCGGTGGGCGTGTCCGACATGGATTTCTTCGACCTCGGCAACACCATCTTTTTTGGTGTGCCGACGCCGGTGTGGGTCGCGGCGCTGTGCTTCGTGGTGTTTGGTGTGCTGCTCAACAAGACGATCTACGGCCGGAATACGCTGGCGATCGGCGGCAACCCGGAGGCGGCGCGGCTGGCCGGCGTGAACGTCAACATGACGCGCATCGTCATCTTCCTGATCCAAGGCGTGATTGCCGCGCTGGCCGGCGTGATTCTGGCGGCGCGCATCACCAGCGGCCAGCCGAATGCGGCGCAAGGCTTTGAGTTGAACGTGATCTCGGCCTGTGTGCTGGGCGGCGTGTCGCTGCTCGGCGGCCGCGCGACCATCAGCGGGGTCCTGGTCGGCGTCTTGATCATGGGCACCGTGCAGAACGCGATGAACCTGCTGAATATCGACGCGTTCTATCAGTACCTGGTGCGCGGCGCGATTCTGCTGGCGGCGGTGCTGGTGGACCAGTTGAAGAACCGCGGCGGTCGCGAGTGAGGCGGGTGCAGATGACAACCGCAACCACGCTGTCCGATCTGCGCTGTACGCTGGGCGAAGGCATTGTCTGGGACAACGCCCAACGCGTGCTCTGGTGGACCGACATCCAGGAATCGCTGCTGTGGCAGCACGATCCGGCGACGGGGCAGGAGCGTCAATGGCCGCTGCCACAACGCGTGGGCTCTTTCGTGCTGACGGACGAGCCCGGCGTGCTGATCCTGGGCCTTGCCAAAAACATCGCCCGCTTCGACACGCGTACCGGCGCGCTCACGCTGCTGGCCGACGTCGAGCCCGACAACCCGACCATGCGCGTCAATGACGGCCGTGCCGACCGCTCCGGAAACTACGTCTTCGGTACCATGCACGAAGGCGGCCCGGAACCGACCGGCAGCTTCTATCGGTTCACCCCCGTGGGCACGCTGCAACGCCTTGCGCTGCCCCACATCGCCATTGCCAACAGCATCGCCTTCAGCCCGGACGGTGCGACCCTGTATTGGTGCGATACGAGGAGCCGGCGCATCCACGCGTGCGATTACGACGGGCAGACCGGCCAAGTCGCCAATATTCGCGTCTTCGCCGATCTGCGCGACCAGGATGCCGATGGCGCCCACAAAGGCTCGCCCGATGGCTCGACTGTCGACGCAGACGGCTGTCTGTGGAACGCAGAGTGGGGCGGCAACCGACTGACGCGGTACGCACCTGATGGGCGCGTGCTGGCGCGCATGTCCGTGCCGGCATCGCAGCCCACGTGCCCGGCATTTGGCGGCGAGGCGCTCGACACGCTGTATCTGACGACGGCGCGCGATGGTTTGCCTCTGCATCGCCTCGCAGAAGACGTGAATGCAGGCGCGACCTTGCAGCTTGCCGTGCCCAACGTACGCGGATTGCCGGAGGGCCGGTTCGGCCATGCCTACGTTGCAGCTTGAAAACGGCACGCTACGCGCCGAGGTATTGCCCGAAGCCGGTGGCGGCTTGCTGCGTTTCGATCTGCTGCGTGACGGCGATGTCGCGCCGATCTTCCGGCCGGGGACAGCAGAAGCCGCGCTGCACGATCCGAGAGCGCTCGCCTGTTTTCCGCTGGTGCCGTGGTCCAACCGCATCGGCGGCGGGCGGTTCCCGTTCCGGGGGCGGACCATCGAAGTGCCGCGCACGCGTGGCGACGAGCCGTTTCCGCTGCATGGTCACGGCTGGCTGATGCCGTGGCACCCAGTCTCGCAGACAGCCACGTCGGTTGAACTCGCTGCGATGGTCGATCACGGCCGCCCGTTCCGCTATCTCGCGTTGCAGCGCTACGCGCTGGCAGGCAACACGCTGAATATCGCGCTGACGGTACGCAACGAGGGCTCACCGCTGCCATTCGGGCTGGGCGTGCATCCGTTTTTCCCCCGCACGCCCGATGTCCAGTTGCGCGCGGGAGCCACGGCCATGTGGCAATCCGCGCCGGACAATCTGCCGACGGTCCTGAATGCGCCATCTGCAGATGCAGACTTTCGCAAGCTGCGGAAGCTGGACGCCAGCGCCGCCATCAATCACAGCTTTGAAGGCTGGGATGGCCGCGCCGAGATCGTCTGGCCGAGCCGCCGCGTGTCTGTGAGCATCACCGCTGATACGTCGCGCTATGTGTTGTACACGCCGGTTGCGTACGACTTCTTCTGCTTCGAGCCGGTTGACCACGCCATCAATGCGCACAACCTGCCGGGCTTGCCGCAAGACCACGGCCTGACCATTCTCGGCACCGGGCAGAGCCTGCAGCGCAGCTATCAATTCACCGTGAATCGACCCGACGCATGACTGCTTTTCCGACGTCTTTTCCGCCACGCCTCGCGGGCAAGGTCGCGCTGGTAACCGGTGCCACGCAAGGCATTGGCGGCGCGATCGCCAAGCTGTTCGCCCAGCACGGCGCGCGCGTGATCGTCAACGCGCTGGTGCGTGACGCGCGCGCCGAAGCCTTTGCCGCCGAAATTGGCAGCAGCGCTGGCAACGGCGACAACATCCTCCTTGTGCAAGCCGACGTACGCGATCGCGCGCAGATTGACGCGATGGTCGCTGCCGGCGTCGAGCGCTTTGGCGGCATCGACGTGCTGGTCAACAACGCCGGCATCAACGTATTTTCCGATCCGCTCAAGTTGAGCGAGGACGACTGGGCGCGCTGCCTTTCCGTCGATCTGGAAGGCGCGTGGCACTGCGCGCGCGCCGTGCTGCCGCATATGCTGGCGCGCGGGGCGGGCAGCATCGTGAACATTGCCTCGGTGCATGGGCACAAGATCATTCCCGGCGCGTTTCCGTATCCGGTGGCCAAGCATGGGCTGATCGGCCTCACGCGGGCGCTAGGCATCGAATATGCGGCGCGCGGAATCCGCGTCAATTCGATTTCCCCAGGATTGATCCTCACGCCGATTGCCGAGGCCGGTTTTGCCGCCGCGCCTGACCCCGAAGCCGAACGCCGCCGCCAGGCCGAGCTGCTGCCGTGCAAGCGCATCGGCGAGCCCGAAGAGGTGGCCTACACCGCGCTGTTCCTCGCCTCCGACGAGGCGCGCTTCATCAACGCGACCGACATCCTCATCGATGGCGGGCGCTCGCAGCTCTATCACGAATGACCTGGACAACCCACCTTCCGCTGATCGCCATCCTGCGCGGCATCCGGCCTGACGAGGTGCTCGCGCACACGCAGGCGCTGGTCGATGCGGGTTTCGATGCCATCGAGATTCCGCTCAACTCGCCCGACTGGGCGCAGAGCGTGCAACTTGCCGCGCGCGCCTTCGGTGACCGCGCCTTGATCGGCGCAGGCACCGTGCTGCGCCCGCAAGACGTTGACCAGATGGTCGCGGCGGGCGGCAAGCTGGTCGTCACGCCCAACACGCATGCGCCTGTGATCCGCGCCGCCGCACAGGCCGGGCTCGTCTCCTGCATCGGCTGCATGACCGCCACCGAGGCTTTTGCCGCGCTCGACGCGGGCGCGCAGGCGCTGAAGATCTTCCCGGCGGGCGCGCTCGGCCCGGGCTACGTGCGCGCGCTCAAGGCCGTGCTGCCCGCCGAGGTGCCGGTGTTTGCCGTCGGTGGCATCACGCCGGAGAACCTCGTCGATTACCTTGCCGCCGGCTGCATCGGCGCCGGGCTTGGCAGCGACCTGTATCGCCCGGGCCAGCCCGTCGAGCGCACCGCCGAACGCGCGCGCGCCTTCGTCACCGCGTACCGCAGCGCCCAATCCGACCGCACCTGAACGCACCATCGATTCCATCCATGAAAATCACCCGCCTGACCACTTACCGCCTGCCGCCGCGCTGGATGTTCCTGAAAGTCGAGACCGACGAAGGCGTCACCGGCTGGGGCGAACCCGTCATCGAAGGCCGCGCGCGCACGGTGGAAGCGGCGGTGCACGAGCTGTCCGACTACCTCATCGGCCAAGACCCGAGCCGCATCAACGACCTCTGGCAGACCATGTACCGCGCGGGTTTCTACCGCGGCGGGCCGATCCTGATGAGCGCCATCGCCGGCATCGACCAGGCGCTGTGGGACATCAAGGGCAAGGTGCTGGGCGTGCCGGTGTACGAACTGCTTGGCGGCCTCGTGCGCGACAAGATGCGCACCTACAGCTGGGTGGGCGGCGATCGCCCGGCCGACGTGATTGCCGGCATGAAGGCGCTGCAGGCCGGCGGCTTCGACCACTTCAAGCTCAACGGCTGCGAAGAGATGGGCATCATCGACACCTCGCGCGCCGTGGATGCCGCGGTGGCGAAGGTGGCAGAGATTCGCTCGGCTTTCGGCAACACCGTCGAATTCGGGCTCGATTTTCACGGTCGCGTGTCTGCGCCGATGGCCAAGGTGCTGATCAAGGAGCTGGAGCCGTATCGCCCGCTGTTTATCGAAGAACCGGTGCTTGCCGAGCAGGCTGAAACCTACGCCCGGCTGGCCGCACACACGCATCTGCCCATCGCCGCGGGAGAGCGCATGTTCTCGCGCTTCGACTTCAAGCGCGTGCTGGAAGCGGGCGGGGTATCGATCCTGCAGCCGGACCTGTCTCACGCCGGCGGCATTACTGAATGCGTGAAGATCGCCGCAATGGCCGAGGCCTATGATGTGGCGCTGGCGCCGCATTGCCCGCTCGGCCCCATCGCGCTGGCCGCCTGCCTGCACGTGGATTTCGTCAGCTGGAACGCCACGTTGCAGGAGCAGAGCATGGGCATCCATTACAACAAGGGCGCCGAACTGCTCGATTACGTGCGAAACAAGGCCGATTTCGCTCTGGAAGGCGGCTACATCCGCCCGCCGCGCCTGCCCGGCCTGGGCGTGGACATCGACGAGGCGCTGGTCATCGAACGCAGCAAGGAAGCCCCCGATTGGCGCAACCCCGTGTGGCGCCACGCCGACGGTTCCGTGGCGGAGTGGTAAGCCGGGCGGGGGAGGGGACGTCGTAGCACGTTTTACTGACCGCGATCACCCCAGCCGGGTCATCCCCGTCTGGTAAAATCGCGGTTTTCCCGCCTATCTCCTGCCGCAGGTTCGCATGACCGCCCCCGCCCTCCACTCGAACACCACCCAGCCTACCCAGTTGATGGCCAACGCCATTCGCGTGCTCGCCATGGACGCCGTCCAGCAAGCCAATTCGGGCCACCCTGGCGCGCCGATGGGCATGGCGGATATTGCCGTGGCACTGTGGAGCCGCCACCTGCGCCACAACCCGCTGAACCCGCGCTGGCCTGATCGTGACCGTTTCGTGCTGTCCAACGGCCACGGCTCGATGCTGATCTACGCGCTGCTGCACCTCACCGGCTACGACCTGCCGATGTCGGAACTGAAGAATTTCCGCCAGCTGCACAGCAAGACCGCCGGCCACCCGGAATACGGCATCACCCCGGGCGTGGAAACCACCACCGGCCCCCTCGGCCAAGGCATCACCAACGCCGTCGGCATGGCCCTTGCTGAACGTCTGCTGGGTCAGGAATTCAATCGCCCGGGCTTTGACATCGTCAATCATCACACCTACGTCTTCCTGGGCGACGGCTGCCTGATGGAAGGCATCAGCCACGAAGCGTGCTCGCTGGCCGGCACGCTCAAGCTGAACAAGCTGATCGCGCTGTGGGACGACAACGGCATCTCGATCGATGGCGACGTCGTCCACTGGTTCAACGACGACACCCCGAAGCGCTTCGAAGCCTACGGCTGGAACGTGATCCGCGCCGTGGACGGCCACAACGTCGACGCCGTGGACGCCGCCATTGCCGAGGCCAAGAAGTCCGACAAGCCGACCCTGATCTGCTGCCGCACGCTCATCGGCAAGGGTGCGCCCAACAAGGAAGGCGGCCACGACGTGCATGGCGCCCCCCTGGGCGGCGTTGAAATCGCCGCGGCGCGCGAGGCGCTGGCTTGGCCGCACGCCCCGTTCGAAGTCCCGCAAGCCGTGTACGACGCCTGGGATGCCAAGGGACAGGGCCAGGCGCTCGAAAAGGCCTGGAACGCGCTGTTCGATGCATATTCCGACCGCTACCCCGCCGAAGCCGAACAATTCGAGCGCCGCATGCGCGGCGAACTGCCCGCCAGCTTCGAAAAGGCCGTCGACGAGTTCATCGAGAAGTGCGAACTCAAGGCCGAGACCATCGCCACCCGCAAGGCCAGCCAGAACACGCTTGAAGCCTACGCCCCGGTCCTGGGCGAGCTGCTGGGCGGCTCGGCCGACCTGACCGGTTCGAACCTGACCAACTGGAGCGGCAGCAAGGCCGTGCGCGTGGATGCCTGGGGCAACCACATCAACTACGGCGTACGCGAGTTCGGCATGAGCGCCATCATGAACGGCATCGCGCTGCACGGCGGCTACATTCCGTACGGCGGCACGTTCCTCACGTTCTCCGACTACAGCCGCAACGCGCTGCGCATGGCCGCGCTGATGAAGATCCGCTCGATCTTCGTCTTCACCCACGATTCCATCGGCCTGGGCGAAGACGGCCCGACGCACCAATCCATCGAGCACGTTGCCAGTCTGCGTCTGATCCCGAACATGGATGTCTGGCGCACCGCTGACACGACCGAAACCGCCGTCGCCTGGGCCGCTGCTATCGAGCGCCAGAACGGCCCGAGCTGCCTGATCTTCAGCCGCCAGAACCTGCCGTTCCAGGCGCGCAACCCGGCCACGCGCGAAGCCATCGCCCGCGGCGGCTACGTGCTGCGCGATGCCACCAACGGCAAGCCGGATGTGGTCATCATCGCCACCGGCTCGGAAGTCGGCCTGGCGGTTGGTGCAGCCGACCAGCTCGCCGCCGAGGGCATCCACGCGCGCGTGGTTTCCGTGCCCGCCACCACCGTGTTCGATAAGCAGGACGCGGCCTACAAGGCGAGCGTGCTGCCGGCCGGCGTGCCGCGCATTGCCGTGGAAGCAGGCGTGACCGATTTCTGGTGGAAGTACCAGGTGCAAGCCGTGGTCGGTATCGACACGTTCGGTGAATCCGCCCCGGCAGGCGTGCTGTTCAAGCACTTCGGCTTCACCGTCGAGAACGTGGTGAACACCGCCAAGAGCGTCATTGCTTAACTGAATTTGCGTACGCGGCACCCACGAGGTGCCGCGCTGGTTTTTATCGCATCGTCGATTTCTTTTCTGCTATCAGGAGACTGACCATGACCATCAAGATCGGCATCAACGGCTTCGGCCGCATCGGACGCATGGTGTTCCGCGCCGCCGCCGCCAACTTCAAGGACATCGAAGTTGTTGCCATCAACGACCTGCTCGAGCCCGACTACCTAGCGTACATGCTGAAGTACGACTCGGTGCACGGCCGCTTCGACGGTGAAGTGTCGGTCGACGGCAACACGCTCGTCGTCAACGGCAAGAAGATCCGCCTGACCGCCGTGAAGGACCCGTCCGAGCTGAAGTGGGGCGAAGTCGGCGCCGACGTGGTGATCGAATCGACCGGCATCTTCCTGACCAAGGAAGGCGCGCAGAAGCACATCGACGCGGGCGCCAAGAAGGTGATCATGTCGGCCCCGTCGAAGGACGACACCCCGATGTTCGTGTACGGCGTGAACCACGAAACGTACAAGGGCGAGGCGATCATCTCCAACGCTTCGTGCACGACCAACTGCCTGGCACCGGTTGCCAAGGTGCTGAACGACAAGTGGGGCATCAAGCGCGGCCTGATGACGACCGTGCACGCTGCCACTGCCACGCAGAAGACCGTTGACGGCCCGTCCAACAAGGACTGGCGCGGCGGCCGCGGCATCCTGGAAAACATCATCCCGTCGTCGACCGGCGCCGCCAAGGCCGTGGGCGTGGTGATTCCGCAGCTGAACAAGAAGCTGACCGGCATGTCGTTCCGCGTGCCGACCTCGGATGTGTCGGTCGTCGACCTGACGGTTGAACTGGAAAGCGCCGCCACGTACGCTGAAATCTGCGCCGAAATGAAGGCACAGAGCGAAGGCGCACTGAAGGGCGTGCTCGGCTACACCGAAGACAAGGTCGTCGCTACGGATTTCCGCGGCGATGCCCGCACCTCGATCTTCGACGCCGAAGCCGGCATCGCACTGGACGGCACCTTCATCAAGGTCGTGAGCTGGTACGACAACGAGTGGGGTTATTCGAACAAGTGCCTGGAAATGGCACGTGTGGTGGGCAAGTAATCCAACCCAGTACGCAGTCGAAAGAGAACGCGCCTTCGGGCGCGTTTTTTTATAGGCCTGCGGTCCGGGTGAGGTGTCTCCCCAAAGCGTTGTCGATTGGGTACAAATCGACGTTTGTTATGGACTGCAACGAAAACGTTTGCGAATTGGCAAATTTCGAATTCTGGTTAGAGGAATTCGCTTTGAAAATCGGGTTGCAGTCCGTACACTCAACAAATACTACATTGTGACGTGGCGGGCTTTTACGTCGCGTCCGGCCCGTTGCCTCGGCAATGGTTGCCTTTCCAGTCTCCAACGTGTTCGAGCCAAGGCGTCCCATGGTCAACGTCGATACCAAGCTGCTGGTGATTTTTGTTGAGCTGCTCAGTAAGCGCAACGCCACCTACGTGGCCGAGAAGATGCACATGACCGCACCGGCTGTCTCGCATTCGCTGGGCCGTCTGCGTGAGATCTTTGACGATCCCCTTTTCATTCGCGTGCCGCACGGTCTGACGCCCACGCCCAAGGCGCTTGAACTGGGCCCGAAGGTGCGCGAGATGCTCGACCTGTGGGCCGCCATCAATGAGGGCGATATCGCCGCGTTTGACCCCGCCGAGGCTACCGGTACGTTCAACGTCAGCTTTGCCGGCACGCTGGGCGATGCGCTGTTCGATCGTTTCCTGCTGCGCATTAAGCGACTGGCGCCGGCATTGCAGGTGCGTCTGACCGAGTCGTCTTCGTGGGAAGCCGATGTGGCCGCCATGCGCGCCAATGAGTTGGACCTGGCGTTCTCGCCATTCCCCACGCGCCACCCAGAGATCATGGAAGAGGTCGTGACCTCCTTCAACCTGTGGGTCTGCGCGCGCAAGGACCACCCGATCCTTGGTGACCGGTGCACACTCGAGCAATACCTCGAGTGCGAGCATATCTTCATCGCGCAGGGTAGCCCCGGCAGCCGTGTCGCGCCGTCGCTGATTCCGCTGGACTACGCCTTGCAGCAGCGCGGCCTCAAGCGCAGTTCGACCATGACGGTGCATAGCTGGCGCACCCAGGGTGAAGTGGCGGCCCAGACCGACATGATCTTCACGGTCAATTCGCTGATGAAGGATATGGTCTGCAAGATGTATGACCTCAATGCATTCCCCCTGCCGACGGAACTGGAAACCGTGCTGGGCCTGAACATGCTGTGGCACCGCAGCCGCAACACGCATCCAATGCTGGTGTGGGCGCGTCAGCTCTTCAAGCAGGTGGTGGCCGAATACACCGGGCAAGCGTCCGGCGCACTGGCTCATTCGCCTGTGCAGGCGAATGAGCATGGCAAGGCCGAAAAGGGCGGCCAGGGCGACGCAGAAAAGGAGGACGAGACGCGGCTGTCCGCCTGACATCTGCCCTCTCGCCGCTCCAATGAAAAACGGCCGCAGACGATGCGGCCGTTTCCTTTTGGTGACAACGCTTCAGCGCTTTGGCCGATGCGGGCAGGCTTCCTTCGTGCAGTTGCCATAGAGCGAGAGCGCGTGCTCCTGCAACGCAAAGCCGCGCGCACGTGCGATGCTCTGCTGGCGCTGCTCGATCTCGGCATCGAAGAATTCTTCCACGCGGCCGCAGTCGAGGCACACCAGGTGATCGTGGTGCTTGCCCTCGTTGAGTTCGTAGATCGCCTTGCCGGATTCGAAGTTGTTGCGTGACAGCAGCCCCGCTTGCTCGAACTGCGTCAGCACGCGATAGACGGTGGCCAGGCCAATGTCCATGTGCTCGGCGAGCAGGATGCGGTACACGTCTTCGGCGCTCATGTGGCGCTCTTCGCTGGTTTGAAAGATCTCGAGGATCTTCAACCGCGGCACCGTGGCTTTCAGACCGATGTTCTTGAGGTCTGCAGGACTCGGCATGCGCCAGGCTCCCTAGAGTACAATGTTCGGATATTCCAATCATAAGGGTTTTGGCGGCAAAAGTCCTATTGACCGGCCTGCACGATGTGTCTGGGTCGTCGCCGATTCCTCCCGTACCGGTTTGTCCGGAACCGTTTGAAGGCCGATCGCTCATGACCTTTTCTTTTGCGCGCAGTCCTGTCCGTTTTGCCCACTTTGCCCGCCGCGGCGGCTTGTTGGTGGGTGCGGTGCTCGCCGCGTCGGCGTTGCTGGCCGGATGCGGCACCTATGACAGCACCACGCGCAAGATCGCCAATGCCATCACGCCGTATCGCATCGATATCGTGCAAGGCAACTTCGTCTCGCGCGAACAGGCTGCACAACTCAAGGAAGGCATGACGCGTGACCAGGTCCGCTTCGTGCTCGGTACCCCGCTGCTGACGGACATGTTCCACGCCAACCGCTGGGATTACATCTTCTCTTTCAAGCGTGGCAATACGTCAGTTGTGCAGGAGCGCCGGCTGACGGTGTGGTTTGATGGCGACCGCCTCGCCAAGTGGGTGGGCGCCGATGAGCTGCCGTCTGAGTCGGAGCTGATTTCCGAGATCGACGGCATCAAGCGCCCGAAGAAGGATGCCGCGCAAGCCGCAGCTGCTGCGGGCGCCGCGCCGGCAGCGCGTGCACCGTCGATCCCGTCGGCTGAGGTGACTGACCGCGTGCAATCGACCGCCGGCTCCAAAAACAGTGTTGACGTGACGCTGCCGGAGCGCCGCACGGGCGGTGGCGGCACCGACACCAGCGTTCCGCCGCCGGCTACGACGTCGCCCTGAGCGCCCAGGCTTCGGCACACCATCTTCGAGCGAGCGGCGGACGGGTTCCGCCGCTTGTGCGTTTTACAGACCGTTTTTCTTTTGCAGCTTTTCGCTTCCACCGACATGAAAATCGCGATTGCAGGCGCCTCGGGCCGCATGGGCCAGATGCTGATCGACACCGTACTGCGCACGCCCGGCGTGACGCTGGGCGCCGCGCTGGACCGCCCGGGCAGCGACGCCGTGGGCCAGGATGCCGGCGTCAAGCTGGGCAAGACCACCGGCGTGATTGTGACTGACGACGTGCGCGCGGGTCTGTCGCAAGCCGACGTGCTCATCGACTTCACGCGTCCTGACGCAACGCTCAATCACTTGAACGTGGCCCGTGAGTTGGGCACTGCAGTGGTGATTGGCACGACCGGCTTCACGGCCGAGCAGAAGGCCAGCTTCAAGACCTACGGCGAATCGATCGGCGTGGTGTGGGCGCCCAACATGAGCGTGGGCGTCAACGCGACATTCAAGCTGATCGAAGTCGCCGCCAAGATCCTGGCGCAGGGCTACGACGTCGAAATCATCGAGGCGCATCACAAGCACAAGATCGACGCCCCGTCGGGCACCGCGCTCAAGATGGGCGAGATCGTGGCCGAAGCGCAGGGCACCAAGCTGGCCGATCGAGCGGTCTATGCGCGCGAAGGCGAGACCGGCCCGCGCCAGCTTGGCACCATCGGTTTTGCCACCGTGCGCGGTGGCGACATCGTGGGCGATCACACCGTGCTGTTTGCCGGCGACGGCGAGCGCATCGAAATCACGCATCGCTCCAATACGCGCCAGTCGTATGCAGAAGGTGCCGTGCGCGCTGCGGTCTACGTGGCCGGCAAGAAGGGCTTGTACGACATGAACGACGTGCTCGGCCTGTAATCAGGCTGGCGGCAGGAGGCGCTGGCAGGCCTGTCCGGCGCCTTTTTCACTGCTCGCGATCGCCCGGATGGGGCGGGTGGCGACGGTATAATCGGGCCTTTTCCGTTATCCAATCCGGCTGCGCGCGTTGGCGGCGCGGCTGCAATCGCCGGGGCATCCGGGCGACCCATCACCATGCAAGACAAATACTCCCCGTCCGACGTCGAACAGCAAGCGCAGCAACACTGGCAGGCCCTGGATGCCTACCGTGTGACCGAACACGCGCGCGCTGCTGACGGCTCGGACAAGCCCAAGTTCTACGCGTGCTCGATGCTGCCGTATCCGTCGGGCAAGCTGCACATGGGCCACGTGCGCAACTACACCATCAATGACGTGATGACGCGTCAGTTGCGCATGAAGGGATACAACGTGCTGATGCCGATGGGTTGGGACGCCTTCGGCATGCCGGCGGAAAACGCGGCGCTGAACAATGGCGTGGCGCCGGCTGCATGGACGTACGACAACATCGCTTACATGAAGAAGCAGATGCAGTCGATGGGCCTGGCGATCGACTGGTCGCGCGAAGTGGCGACCTGCAGCCCCGACTACTACCGCTGGAACCAGTGGCTGTTCCTGAAGATGCTCGAAAAGGGCGTCGCCTACCGCAAGACCGGCACCGTGAACTGGGACCCGGTCGACCAGACCGTGCTCGCCAACGAGCAGGTGATCGACGGGCGCGGCTGGCGTTCGGGTGCGGTGGTGGAAAAGCGCGAGATCCCGATGTACTACCTGGGCATCACGAAGTATGCGCAGGAACTGCTCTCCGACCTTGACGCTCTGGGCTGGCCCGAGCGCGTCAAGCTGATGCAGCAGAACTGGATCGGCAAGAGCGAGGGTGTGCGCTTTGCCTTCCCGCACAACATTTCCGGTGACGACGGCAAGCTGATCAACGACGGCAAGCTGTACGTCTTCACCACGCGCGCCGACACGATCATGGGCGTGACGTTCTGCGCCGTGGCCGCGGAGCATCCGATTGCTACGCACGCCGCGCTGACGAACCCGGCACTCGCCGCGTTCATCGACGAATGCAAGCACGGCAGCGTCATGGAAGCCGACATGGCGACCATGGAAAAGAAGGGCATGTCGACCGGCCTGAACGTCACGCACCCGCTTACAGGCGAATCCGTGCCGGTGTGGGTCGGCAACTACGTGCTGATGACCTACGGCGACGGCGCCGTGATGGGCGTGCCCGCGCACGACGAGCGCGACTTTGCCTTTGCCAACAAGTACCACCTGCCCATCAAGCAGGTGATCGACGTGAACGGCCAGCCGTACGACACGACCACCTGGGCCGACTGGTACGGCGATAAGGAACACGGCGTCCTGTTCCACAGCGGCAAGTACGATGGCCTGAACTATCAGCAGGCCGTCGACGCCGTGGCTGCCGATCTGGCCGCACAAGGCCTGGGCGAGAAGAAGACCACCTGGCGCCTGCGCGACTGGGGCATTTCGCGCCAGCGCTACTGGGGCACGCCGATCCCGCTGATCCATTGCGAGAGCTGCGGTGTCGTGCCGGTTCCCGAGCAGGACCTGCCGGTGCGCCTGCCCGAAGACCTCGTTCCGGATGGCACGGGCAACCCGCTCGCCAAGGACCCGCGCTTTCTGAATTGCACGTGCCCGTCGTGCGGCAAGCCCGCGCGCCGCGAGACCGACACGATGGATACGTTCATCGATTCGTGCTGGTACTACATGCGCTATACGTGCCCGGACGGCAAGACCATGGTCGATGCCCGCAACGATTACTGGATGCCGATGGACCAGTACATCGGCGGCATCGAGCACGCGATCCTGCACCTGCTGTACGCACGCTTCTGGACCAAGGTCATGCGTGACCTGGGCCTGGTCAAATTCGACGAGCCGTTCACCAACCTGCTCACGCAGGGCATGGTGCTCAACGAGACGTACTACCGCGAAGATGCCTCGGGCAAGAAGCAGTGGATCAACCCGGCCGACGTCGACGTGCAGACCGACGAACGCGGCCGCCCGGTGGGCGCCACGCTCAAGGCCGACGGCCAGCCGGTGGTGATCGGTGGCGTGGAAAAGATGTCGAAGTCGAAGAACAACGGCATCGACCCGCAAGCGTTGATCGACCAATACGGTGCCGATACGGCGCGCCTGTTCACGATGTTCGCCGCGCCCCCCGAGCAACAACTCGAGTGGAACGACGCCGGTGTGGAGGGCGCCTCGCGCTTCCTGCGCCGTCTGTGGAACTTTGGCGTGGCCCATGCTGACGCCATTCGCACCGGCCACGGCAATGGCTTCGTGGCGGGGGCCACGGACGCGGATCGCGCGCTGCGCCGCGAGCTGTACACCGTGCTCAAGCAAGCCAACTACGACTACGAGCGTCTGCAGTACAACACCGTTGTCTCGGCGACGATGAAGATGCTCAACGCGCTGGAAGGCGCCAAGGACGCCGGTGCCGACGCCCGTCGCGAAGGCTTGGGGTTGCTGCTGCGCGTGCTGTATCCGGTGGTGCCGCACATCACGCACGTGCTGTGGACGGAACTGGGCTACGCCGGCGTGTATGGCGACTTGCTCGACGCCCCGTGGCCGCAGGTCGACGAAGGCGCCCTGGTACAGAGCGAGATCGAACTTGTGCTGCAGGTCAACGGCAAGGTGCGCGGCAGCATCGTTGTGCCGGCCGATGCCGACCGCGCTGCCATCGAAGCGATTGCCGCCAAGGATGAAGCGGTTCAGAAATTTGCTGAAGGCAAGCCGCCCAAGAAGATCATCGTGGTGCCGGGCCGTCTGGTGAACGTGGTGGCCTGATCGGCCATCCCACTCAAGGAACGCATGGTTATGTCGTTGTCCCGAGGTTTGTCCCGCCGTCGCTTTGGCCGCTCTGTCCTCGCGCTTGCGCTTGCGCTGCCGGCGCTGTCCGCTTGCGGTTTCCACATGCGGGGCAATACCGACTTCGCGTTCAAGCGGCTGTACATCAACTTGCCGCAGAACTCGCAGATGCGCGCGCAGTTGCGTCGGTTGATCGACAACGGCTCCGACACCGTCATCGTGTCGGACAAGAAAGACGCTGATGCGCTGCTCGACGTGCTGGCTGAAGACCGCGTGAAGACCATCTCGTCGCTCACGCCGCAGGGCGTGGTGCGCGAGTACCGCATCACGTATCGCTTCCGCTTCCAGCTGCGCGATGCGCACGACAACCTGCTGATCCCGCCGTCGGAAATCACGCAGTTCCGCGATCTCTCTTACAACGAGACGCAGGTGCTCGCCAAGGACTACGAAGAAGCGGCGCTCTATCGGGACATGCAGGGCGATACGATCAACCAGCTCGTGCGGCGCCTGGGTGCCGTGAAGCTGCCGTCGTAAGCGGCGGATCAGGGCAAGGTTTGCCATGCAATTGCGGCTCGATGCGCTCGAAGGTCATCTGAAGCAGGCCACTGCCAAGGGGCTCGCGCCGCTGTACGTGGTGCATGGCGACGAGCACCTGCTGGCGCTGGAAGCCGTCGACGCACTGCGGCAGGCCGCGCGCGCGCAGGGTTTTACCGAGCGCGAGGTGATGAGCGTCGAGCGGGGTTTCTCGTGGTCGCGCGTGACCGAGGCGCAGCAGTCGATGTCGCTGTTCGGAGATCGCAAGATCGTCGAGCTGCGCATTCCGTCGGGCAAGCCCGGCAAGGATGGCGGCGAGGCACTGCGCGCATTGGCTGCGGGCACGCCGTCCGGGCCGGCCGCCGATACCGTCACGCTGATCACGCTGCCGCGTCTGGATTTTGCGACCGCCAAGTCGGCGTGGTTTGCGGCGCTGGAGGGCGCCGGCGTGTCGATCAAGGTCGATTCGGTGGATCGCACCAAGCTGCCTGGTTGGATCGGCGAGCGCCTGGCGCGCCAGCAGCAGCGTGTGGAGCCTGGTGAGCCCGGCCGGCGCGCCCTCCAGTTCATTGCCGACCGTGTGGAGGGCAATCTGCTGGCCGCGCATCAGGAAATCCAGAAGCTCGGTCTGCTGCATCCGCCCGGTGTGCTGACGTTCGACGATGTGCACGATGCCGTGCTCAATGTGGCCCGGTACGACGTGTTCAAGCTGTCCGAAGCCATGCTGGCGGGCGATGTGCCGCGTCTGGTGCGCATGCTCGAAGGCCTGCGCGGCGAGGGCGAGGCCACCGTCCTGGTGCTCTGGACGTTGACGGAAGAAATTCGCGTATTATCAAAAATCGCCTCGGGCGCGGCCCAGGGCAAGCCAGTGGCGTCCATGCTGCGGGAGCTTCGCGTCTGGGGCCCACGCGAGCGGCTGGTGCCGCAGGCTGCGCAGCGGTTGTCACAGCGCGAGCTGGAGGGAGCGCTCTCCATGGCTGCCAAGCTTGATCGGCAGGTCAAGGGATTGCGCGAACCATCGCTGCCCGCCGAGCCCTGGGATGGCCTGCTGCAACTGGCGATGCGCATCGCGCGGCCGGGCAGCCTTCCGGTGCCGGCTTGATCCGTCCCATCGGCGCAAGCCTTCGAATTGTCCTCACACTGAATTGCCGGCAGCTTGCCGGTCGCGATCATCATGAAGCAGCTCGACGTCAACGAATACATGGCCCTGGTCGGCCGTCAGGCGCGCACTGCCTCGCGCGGCATGGCACGCGCCGGCACTGCGCAAAAGAACCGCGCGCTGTTGCATATTGCGGCCGCTGTCCGTCGCGATGCCGCCAAGCTCAAAGAGATCAACGCCCGCGACGTCGAACGTGCCCGCGCCAACGGCCAGGATGCTGCCTTTATCGACCGCCTCACGCTGACCGACCGCGCCATCGATACCATGGCCGCGGGCCTGGAGCAGATCGCCGCGCTGCCCGACCCGATCGGCGAGATCAGCAACATGAAGTTCCGCCCCACCGGCATCCAGGTCGGCCAGATGCGCGTGCCGCTTGGCGTGATCGGCATCATCTATGAGTCGCGCCCGAACGTGACGGTGGATGCCGCGGCGCTGTGCATCAAGTCGGGCAACGCGACCATTCTGCGGGGCGGTTCCGAAGCGATCGAATCGAACGGCGCGCTGGCGGCGCTCATCGAGGAAGGCCTGGCCGAGGCTAGCCTCCCCGCCAACGCCGTGCAGGTTGTGGCCACTACGGACCGCGCGGCCGTCGGCAAGCTGATCACCATGACGGAATATGTCGACGTGATCGTGCCACGCGGCGGCAAGAGCTTGATCGCGCGCCTGATCGAAGAAGCGCGCGTGCCGATGATCAAGCACCTGGACGGCATCTGCCACGTCTATATCGACGCCGACGCGGACATCGAGAAGGCCGTGCGCGTGTGCGACAACGCCAAGACGCAGCGCTATGCGCCGTGCAACACGATGGAAACGCTGCTCGTGTCGCGCGATGTGGCCGCACGCGCGCTGCCGCCGCTGGCACGGATCTACCAGGACAAGGGCGTCGAACTCCGGGTGTGCCCGGCCACGCGCGCCACGCTGGAAGCGGCTGGTTTCGGCAATCTGAAGGATGCCGTTGAGGCCGATTGGCACACCGAATACCTCGCCCCGATCCTGTCGATACGCACCGTTGATGGCCTGGATGCCGCCATCGAGCACATCAATACCTACGGTTCCGCGCACACCGATTCGATCATCACTGAGAACTATTCGACCGGCATGCGCTTCCTGCGCGAGGTCGATTCGGCCAGCGTGATGATCAACGCGTCCACGCGATTTGCCGACGGCTTTGAGTACGGCCTGGGCGCCGAGATCGGGATCTCGAACGACAAGCTACACGCGCGCGGCCCGGTCGGCCTGGAGGGGCTGACCTCGCTGAAGTACGTCGTGTTCGGGCACGGCGAGATTCGCACCTGATATTGACTGCTGCACGTTAAGCGCCGCCATGAGCGGCGCGACGTTTTTACCGATTGCGGTTCACGCCTTTTACGGGACGCTTCGCATGCTCTGGGTCAAAGCCTTTCACATCGTCTTCATTGCGTCGTGGTTTGCCGGGCTGTTCTATCTGCCGCGCATCTTCGTCAACCTGGCAATGGAAACCGAGCGCGCGGCCATCACGCGCCTGCTGATCATGGCGCGCAAGCTGTTCCGCTTTACGACCATCCTGGCAATTGTCGCGATCCTGCTGGGGCTGTGGCTGTTCCTGGGTTATCGCATTGGACTGTATCCGCCCAACGGCTGGATGCACGCAAAGCTCGCGCTGGTGCTCGTGACGATCGGATACCACCATGGCTGCGGCGTGCTGCTGCGCAAGTTCGAGGCGGGCGCCAACAAGCGCTCCCACAAGTTCTACCGCTGGTTCAATGAACTGCCGGTGCTGTTGTTGCTGGCGATTACGATCCTGGTGGTCGTGAAGCCATTCTGATTTTTTCTGATTTTCCGATGGCAACTGCTTACTTCGCGCCATGCCCCCGTGGGCTGGAACAGGCGCTGGCCGATGAACTGGCCGAAATCGCCATCCGCCCCGAGGTCGATGAGCTGGCCGCGTTCGAGGTGGGCCGCACCGTACCGGGCGGCGTGCACTTCTTCGGCACGCAGGGCGCGGCATATGCTGTCAACCTGCACAGCCGCATTGCCAGCCGCGTGCTGATGCGCCTGGGGTCGCGCGGGTATCGCTCCGAGGACGATATCTACGCGCTGGCCGCAGCGCAGCGCTGGGAAGACTATTTCACGCCCGACGAGATGATCCGCGTGGATGTGACCGCGCACAAATCGCCGTTGCAGAGCCTGAAGTTTGTCGGCCTGCGCGTGAAGGACGGGGTGTGTGACCGCTTCCGCCAGCGCATGGGCGCGCGCCCCAGCGTGGATACCGTCTCGCCGGACGTGCGCATCTACGCATACCTGACCGAGACCGATTGCACGATCTATCTCGATACCACCGGCGAGCCGCTCTTCAAGCGCGGCTGGCGCCAGGAAAAGGGCGAGGCGCCGCTGAAGGAGAACCTCGCCGCCGGCATCCTGCGCCTGACGGGCTGGACGGGTGCCCACGGCATGCCGTTCTACGATCCGATGTGCGGCAGCGGCACGTTCCTCGTCGAAGCTGCACAACGTGCACTGGGCATTGCACCGGGCGGGCAACGCGCCTTCGCCTGCGAGTGGTTGCAGGACCACGATGCCAAATGCTTCAAGCGTCTGCGCGAAGCCGCTGCGGATGCGGCCGCCGCGTCCATGCGCCGTACGCCGCCATTGGTGGCCGGCGCGGACATTTCCACCGATATGCTGGCCTATGCCGCCGCGAATTGGCAGCGCGCCGGTCTGCCCGGCGAGCCGGTGCTCAAGCAGGTCGATGCACGCTTCGGCAAGCCGCCGTTTGAGGTGGCCGGCGTGTTGTTGATGAACCCGCCGTACGGTGAGCGTATCGCCGTGCGCGGTGCACACGGTTCACGCCGCCGCCGGTCGGAAGGCGAGGGCGAGGAGGATGGCACCGTGTTCGAGCGTGCCAGCCGCGCCATGGGTGCCCCGAGCGACGATGGCCGCCGTCCGGTGCGCGAACTGCGCCAGCCCGAGCCACCGCCCCCGGTCGACCCGGAGGAAGAGGCCGCCGCCAACGAATTTGCGCAGGCCTTTGCCGGCACGCTCAAGCGTGAATTCGCCGGCTGGAAGGCATTCGTCTTCACTGGCGATCTCTCGATGCCGCGTCGGATGCGGCTCAAGGAATCGCAGCGTACGCCGCTGTACAACGGCAACATCGAGTGCCGCCTGTTCCGCTTCGACATGGTGAAGGGCGGCATGCGAGATCGACCGGAGCGGCCCGAGCGGCCTGCAAATGGCGATGCCTCAAACGACAACGCCGACGCGTAAGCATCGGCGTTGCGTTCCATCAGCGGGCCCGGTTCAGGCGGCCTGCTGACCTTGGAAATGCTCCATCCACGCCGCGAGTTGATCCGGCGTGAGCTGCGTCTGGTTGTCGAGCAGGCCCAGCCTGACCGTCTCGCCGTTGCGCTCGGCGGTCAGTGACCAACCCTTGCCATCGAGCCACAGCAGGAACGCCAGCCACTTGGCATGCGCGTCCGACACCTTGTGCGTCGACGCGGCTTCCAGGAATTCCGTCAGGGTGGTGAGATCGACCACCGCCGCAGCATCGCTGCCGGAGGGTGTGACCTTGCCGTGCAGCACCTCGGCCAACACCTCCAACGCCTGGGCCGCCGGCTTGCTGTCAAAGCGCGACGACAGGTCGAGATAGGCCTGCCGCACCGCGTTGCTGAATTCCCCGGTGCGCAGGCTTTCTTCGCCGACCAGCTCGGTGTAGTCCTTCATCGCCCAGTCGGGCTGTGCCAACGATTGCAGACCCACGGCGGCGGCAGCACGCAGGTAATCGTTGACGGCGCTGAACGACGACAGCCCCGATACCGCCAGGTACAGCGTCTGCAGCGCCCCGATGCGATGCGTCAGCGTCTGGCTTTGGCGCACGGTCATCTTCTCGCGTAGCAGTGCGTCGCGCTCGCGGCGCAGATCGGAGAACTCCAATGCCTGCTTCAGCTCCACGCGCAGCGCGGTGATGTCCCACGGCTTCTTGATGTAGCGGTGAATCTGCCCCTGGTTGACAGCCTCCACCGTGTCTTCGATCTCGGAGTAAGCCGTCGTCAGAATGCGCACGAGGTGCGGATAGCGCTCGCGTGCATAGCGCAGCAGTTCGTTGCCGAGTTCACCGGGCATGCGCTGGTCCGACACGAGCACACCGAGTGTGGCGGCGTGCTGGTCGAGCATGCGCTTGCCTTCTTCGACCGAGGTGGCGGTGACGACCGGCGCCAGTGACCCGATGGCACGGCCGAAGTAAGTCAGCGCCAATGTCTCATCGTCCACGTACAGGATCTTGGGCGGGTTAGTGGGCATGTGGCCCCCGGGATTGGTCATCCGTCACTCCTCATAGCAAATGCAGCCGATACGGCAAACGCGCGGAACACGTGCGGCTTGGTTCGTAAGTCTTGTGGTTTTGTCATGGGAACGTCAGAGTCACGCGCGTGCCTGCGCTGGGTGCAGAGTCAATCGCAATCGCTCCCCCGAACGATTGCATGATCCGCGTACAAAAAATCATGCCCATGCCGCTGCCGCCTTCTTCGGCGCGCGTCGTCACGGGGTCGATGGTCAGCCGTGCGAGAACGTCCGGCGCGATGCCGGGGCCGTTGTCCTCAATGCGGATCATGTGCTGCGTGTTGCTGGGATCCGGCCCACGGCCGGCGACGATTTCAAGCTTCGGCGCATTTGTCTGCCGCAGCGCCTGCAGGGCATTGCTCGTGAGCGACGAGAGCACCAGCATCACGCAGTTCGGCAGCGTCTGGATCGGGAAGTCGTCTTCCACGCGGTACGACACCCATTCGCGTTGCGCATTCGTGAACGGGTACGTATCGAACAACGCGCGGATCAGCCCGCCCGCGCTGTTGGGTGTGACGGCTGTGCCGGGCTTGCCGTAAGTGTTGCGCACGGAGTTCAGGAACGTGGCGATCACCGAGAGGCAGTAGCGAGCGTTGTCCTGCACGCGGTCGGCAGCGCGGCCGATTTCGGGAAGCGCACCCGGCGTCGGCTCGGTCTGGTCCACGCGCATGCGGATGCCGCGCGCAAAGTTGGAGATGGCGGCCAGCGGCGTGTTCAGCTCGTGCGCGAGAAAGGCCAGCGTTTCGTCGATTGCCATGAGGCGCTGGGTACGCAAGAGGCAATCCTGGCGCAGGGCCAGCGCCTCCTGCAGCGAGCGCCGAACGTCTTCGGGCTGATAGGGCTTCTCGAGGATCTTGAACACGCGCCCGGTGTTGACGGCCTGGATCAGCAGGTCCTTGTCGGCATACGCGGTGACGAGGATGGTCGCAATGTCGCCGTATTCCGCATCGATGAAGCGCAGCAGTTCGGTGCCGTCGGCGCCGGGCATGCGGAAGTCCGTCAACACCACGCTGATGCGTTCGTGCGAATCGCGCAGCACTGTCTTGGCCTCTTCGACGCTGTTGGCCGTCAGCACCTCGTAACCGACGCCGATCGTGCGGGCAAACCATTTGCAGGCCTGCACTTCGTCGTCGACGTAGAGGATGGTGACCGTGTCCGGCGTGGTGTCCATCATGCATCTACTCCGAGCGCGGCAGATCGAATGTGAAGCGCGCCCATTCGCCTTCCTGGCTCGTCACCGCCAGGGTGCCCCCGTGGCGCTGGATCACGCTGTAGCTGATCGACAGGCCGAGGCCCAGCCCCTTGCCGACGTCGCGCGTGGTGAAGAACGGCTCGAACACGCGCGACAGGTTCTTCTCGGAGATGCCGGGGCCGTTGTCGGTTACCACGACGTGCAGGCGATCGTCGATCCACTCACCGGCAATTTCGATGCGTGGGTTCTCGCGCTGCACCTTTTGCAGCGCAAGCGCGGCGTTCGACAGCAGGTTGATCAGCACGCCGATGATGGCCGCCTCGTCGCCGCGCACGAGCGTGTCGGCCGGCAGCTTGCGTTCGAGCGCCACGCCGCGAAGTTCGTGGCTCGTCAGGCGGATGGCCGAGTCGATGGCCTTCTCGGCCAGGAACGGCGCATTGGCTTCGCCTTTCTCGGGACTGCGGTAGGCGAAAGTCTTCAGGTCCGACACGATGTGCTGAACACGCTGCATGCCTTCCTTGGCATCGGTCAGACATTCGAGCAGCATCGGGCTGCCCTTGGCGGTCGGGTCTTCCTGCGCCACGGCAATCGCCATCAGGCAGAAATTGACGGGGTTGTTGATCTCATGCAGCAGGCCAGCAGACAGCGTGCCGATGGCGGCCATCTTTTCCTGCTGCAGGAGCTGGCCCTTGATATCGGTGAGGTTCTGATTGGTCTGCGCCAGCTGCCCGTTCTTCTGCGCCACTTCTTCCTTGAGCCGGAAGAGCTGGAAGCGTCCGCGCTCATTGAAGTACGTATATAGCGTGCTCGTTGCGATCGAGAACAGGATGAACAGCGAATGCACGATGAAGATTTCGCGCGACTGGATGCCGCCGGGATGCAGCGTGCAGGCGATCACCCAGAAGATGTACGTGCAGGTGCCGAACAGCACGGCCTGCAGAAAGCCGATCGGCATGACCATGCCCACCGCGTAGATCGCCAGGTTCAGCCCCGAGTAATAAGGAGAACTGGCGCCCTCGGTGTCGTAGATCATCCAAGAGATCATGATCTGGGGGCAGATCAGCCAGAAGAACGTCAGGCTCTGCACATGCTCTTCGCCCCAGCGCGTGTAGAGCACAAGCAGCGCGGCGAACATGATGAGCGACGTGATGACCCGCAGCGAAGCGAACAGCCAGAGCTTGTCGACATACATGCCGTAGTCCAGCCCGACGCCTGCCAGCACCAGCACGATGCCCGTGACGGCGGCCATGCGGCTGAAGACGAGCCGGAACTGCTTGAGCTCGGCTTGGTATCCGCGATGTGTAATGGGCTCCATGGTGTTCCTGGGCGGCGGATTATGCGGCGGATTTGGCAAGCCCGGCCACGCTGGCCTGGGCGAATACGTTGACGCCGGTCACGTCGGTATAGACACGC
Source organism: Ralstonia sp. OTU4908 (assembly GCF_038440115.1). NCBI lineage: Bacteria > Pseudomonadati > Pseudomonadota > Betaproteobacteria > Burkholderiales > Burkholderiaceae > Ralstonia > Ralstonia sp. OTU4908. The sequence continues at coordinate 73,179 of NZ_JASATD010000004.1, forward strand.
GCGTCGTGCGAGCCTTCGGGCAGCAGCTCGGCCATCAGCGGTTCATCGCGATAGACGAGGTACCACTCCAGCACGTGCTCCATGACGAACCGCATCGGGTTGTTGCTGTGCACGTTCGTCGCAAGAATGGCGCCGCCCTGGCGGGTGCGCGAAGCAAAGTAGGCGAGCAGGCGCTGGCAGACCTTGTTCGACAGATAGTCGAACAGGCCGGCGCAATACACCGCATCGCAATCGCCGGCTTGCGGGCTGTCGGCCGTGATGCGCCGCTTAAGCAGCTGGTGCACCGATTCATGCACGAAATCGACGTTGACAGTCTTGCGCGCGCGGTCCATCGCGCGGCGCATCTGCTCGCGGGTGTAGTCGAGAGTCTCCTCGCTGAAGTCCACCAGCTCGAACGCCAGCAACGACGGCTCCGGATGCTGCTGAATGAAGCGCTGAATCTCCACCGCCGGCCCGCAGCCCACGTTCAGCACCTTGAACGTTCGGCCTGCCGCCTTGGCTTGCGCAGCGAGGTCGCTCAGATACTGCACAAGAATGTCGATGCGATTGCGGTGCGCCTCAGCCACGTCGGTGCGCAGAAAAGCGGCGTTGACGATCTGGAAGTAGGTGTTCGGACCTTCACGCGGGTCGGAGAGGATCTGGTTGACCATTTCATAATCGCCCGCATAACCAAGAGGCTTTGTGTACGTGCGATAGATGAACGGCGCGCGCAACAGCAGCGGATGCAGCGCCGCTTGCGCGAACGTGCGGTGCGCGGGCGCAAGCTCCGCCTCGACCTTGCCCGCTTCCGATTCCAGCCCGTCCATGTAGCCCTTGAGCTTGAGCATGATCGGCTCGGCCAGCTCCTGGAAGACATCCATGCGCAGCTTGTTGTCCTCGCGCGGCAATGTCTTCGACAGATCCACCTGTTCCACCCAGCGCGACACTTCGGCCAGGAACGCGCGCATCTCGTTGACGACGATCTGATAGTCGCGATGGATGCGGAAACGTTCCTGCCATTCCTGCACGAACGTTCGCGCTTCTTCGCCGACCGAGGCGGGCGTGTCGGCCACTTCCGAAAGCTCGCGCCATTCGTCGATCAGGGTGAGCGAGACGACGGCGGTCAGGCCCGTGTTCACCAGGCTGATCACCACCGCCTTGCCGAGATAGGCCTGCCGCGTCCCCATCTTGATCGCGAGTTCGGACAGCACCTCGCTCACCTGCACGATCGAGTAGGGGTTGTAGATCTCCATCACCAGGGCACGCCGCTGCAGCGTGATGATGGTGCCGCGGACCTGCTGACCCTGTGAGTTGCGGAAGCTGACCGCGGGATCGATTTGGTTGGGTGAGTACACGGTGCGAATTTGCCGGAGACTTCAGGGAAAACGTCTGCCAAGCGGGACGCTCACTCCAACAACCGCGCACCCGGGGTCGTAGCGCGATCCGGGCACCGCGAATACGGCGCGCCCCGCCGACACTGCCGGGCATGCCGCCGCATCAGTCGTGAAAGCGTGCTTGAAGCCGTCCGCTGGCTGTGCGCAATATGCGCCAGCCCGGGCGTCTCTCGCCCAAACCCGCTCCGAGAAGATCGGGGAAGACGATCGACTGCAGCCGGTGCCTTCAGTACTACGACGGCGGCACCTTTACTGCTCGTCGATCAACAGCGTGGCAATGGGAATCGTGCAACCGTGTACCGTGACCAGATCGGAACGATGCACTCCCCTGACATCCGCAACGCACGCTGCTTGAACGCGCGGCCCACTGCTGCATCCCAAATCGTCCCTCAAGGAGAATCCCGCACAGTAATGAACTCGGGGCGCCGTACCGCATGTTGCATGCCGGCACCCGTGTTCGCCATGATGCCGCAGCTATGCCGCGCATGCATCAGGGCGATTCAACCGGGCCATGCTCTGACGTCATGGCTGCCGAATGACCCAATCGATTGTACTTGCCCAATGTGACCCACACAATGCGGAAACCCGCAGTGCAGAGCAGAGCGGAAACACCACCTCAGCGTGCCTTGCGGCCGGTGAGCGCGTCCGGATCCTGTTTGTAGTTGGTGAGGAATTGGGTGTAGCTGTAGACCTGTGCCGGCAGCAGATGGCTGGGCATGTCGAACAGCGCGTAGTAATACGGCTCGCGCCCCTGGCATACCTCTGCGGGCAGGCAATATTGTTCCCACTCCACACAGGCAGGGGTGTACATCCCATCGCCGGGCCAGAAGAACGGGACAATCTGCTTGTCGTGTAGCCCCTTGAGCAGCGCGTCGGGCGCGTTGTAGGCCTCGGCGTTTTCCAGGTGCGTGAGCATGCTCGCGTTGGTCTCGATGACCATGAGCGTCGCCCGCCCGTCGGCCGTGAGCAGCAGCACGCCGGCGGGGTGCGGATACAGGTAGTACTCGATGAAGCGGTAGCGCGTAGACAAATCGCGCACGAGCCGTGTGATCGCCGGGTCTGAGAGGAAGCTGAACGAGTGGCGCGACAGCAGATCGCGCAGTGTGCTCGACAGGTTGCTGAAGTAGCGAACCTGCAATGCCTCGATTTCCGCGCTGAGCCGCTCGGCCATCGCCGGATTGTCTTTCTTGATGTAGCGGTCGATCAGGCCGTCGTTGAAACCCTGCACGGCGATGTTCTCGTCGGCCATGCCGGTGAGCAGGATCGTCATGCACGGCAAATCTTTGAGCTTGGCGCAAAACTCCAGCCCGTTCATGCGCGGCATGGAGTAATCCACGACGATGACGGAAGGCTGCAGGAAGCGGTTGACCTCGTGGATCTGGCGGTAGACGCGGTCGACGTCGAGCTGGATCGTGCGGCGCTCGGTCGAGAACGTCAGATCATCGTGGGTGACGCGTACCGGCAGAAAACCCGGCATGCGCAGCGAATGCCACTGGCGCAGCCACGCCAGCGCCTCTTCCGGGTCGTTGAAGGCCAGCAGCGCACGCGATGGGTCCATCTGGAACCCAAGGCTTTCCACGAACGATTGGCTGTCGTCGACCACCACCGTCAGGGTGGGGTGGAAATAGACCGGCAGGGCGCTGTCCTGTTGCATACGTCGGGAGAAGTCGGAAGAGGGCTGGGTGCAGCGCACGGTCGGTGTGGCCGGCGCTGCCCGTTTCCACTACGTTACTGTCTGCCGCCGCCGGGAGCAAGCGGAACCCACCTGACCTGACGGACCGTTGACGGCCGTCAGTGGGGCCGCCAGTGCGCCGCTTTACTCGACGGATTTCACCATGTCCTCAACGACTTTCTTGGCGTCGCCGAACACCATCATCGTCTTGTCCATGTAGAACAGCTCGTTGTCCAGCCCGGCGTAGCCGGCGTTCATCGAGCGCTTGTTCACGATGATGGTCTTCGCCTTGTAGGCTTCCAAAATTGGCATCCCGGCAATGGGCGACTTCGGATCGTTCTTGGCCGCCGGGTTGACCACGTCATTGGCGCCCAGCACCAGCACCACGTCGGCCTGACCGAACTCACCGTTGATATCTTCCATCTCGAAGACCTGGTCGTACGGCACTTCGGCTTCGGCCAGCAGCACGTTCATGTGGCCCGGCATGCGGCCTGCGACCGGGTGGATCGCGTATTTGACCGTCACGCCCTTGTCCGACAGCTTTTCGGTCAGCTCCTTCAGGGCGTGCTGCGCGCGCGCCACGGCCAGGCCGTAGCCGGGAACAATGATGACCGTCTCGGCGTTGCCCATGAGGAAGGCGGCGTCATCCGGCGAGCCCGATTTGACCGGGCGCTGCTGTCCGCTGCCACCTGCTGCGGCCCCGGCGGATGCTTCAGAACCGAAGCCGCCCAGGATCACGTTGAAGAACGACCGGTTCATCGCCTTGCACATGATGTAAGACAGAATTGCACCGGATGAACCGACCAGCGAGCCGGCAATGATCAGCATCGGATTGTTGAGCGAGAAGCCGATGCCTGCCGCTGCCCAGCCCGAATACGAGTTCAGCATCGACACCACGACCGGCATATCGGCGCCGCCGATCGGGATGATGATCAACACGCCCAGCACAAAGGCGATGGCCGTCATGATGATGAACGGCAGCCAGCTCTGGCTCAGGAAGAACAGGATGCCGAACCCGAGCATGGCCACCGCCAGCAGCAGGTTCAGCATGTGCTGGCCCGCAAACTGCACCGGCGCGCCCTGGAACAGGCGGAACTTGTATTTGCCCGACAGCTTGCCGAAGGCGATCACCGAGCCCGAGAACGTGATGGCGCCGACGAAGGTGCCGATGAACAACTCCACGCGGTTGCCCAGCGGCAGCACGTTGTCGCCCGCCACGGTGATGCCGAAGGCCGACGGCTCGGCCACGGCCGCCGTGGCGATGCACACCGCCGCCAAGCCGATCAGCGAGTGCATGGCGGCCACCAGCTCGGGCATCTTGGTCATCTCGACCGTGCGTGCCACGTAGGCGCCAATGCCGCCGCCCACCACCAGGCCCGCGAAGATCAGGATGAAACCCGTGGAGGCGCCGCTCTCGGTGCCCGCAAACATCTCGGCCTTGAGCTTGTAGATGAGCGCAATGGTCGTGACGGCGGCGATCGCCATACCCGTCATGCCGAACGCGTTGCCGCGCCGCGCCGTGGTCGGGTGAGAAAGCCCCTTGAGTGCCTGGATGAAGCAGACCGACGCCAGCAGATACAGCAGGGTGACGAGGTTCATGCTCATTGCTTGGCTCCCTCGTTGTGACCGCCCTTGGCCTTCGGCTCTTTCTTCTTGAACATCTCCAGCATGCGCTGGGTGACCAGGAAGCCGCCAAACACGTTCACTGCCGCCAACGCCACCGCCACCACGCCCATCGTGCGGCCCAGGCCCGTTTGCGTGAGGCCCGCCGCCAGCATGGCGCCGACGATGATGATGGCCGAGATGGCATTCGTCACGGCCATCAGCGGCGTATGCAGCGCCGGCGTGACCGTCCAGACCACGTGGTAGCCGACGTAGATCGCCAGCACGAAGATGATCAGATTGATCACCGTGTGATTGACCAGCTCCATTTGCTCCTCCTCGCTTCTTGGTCGATGTGCAAAGCGGCCAGGTCGCGCAGACCCGGCCGCCCGGCGCGTCAGGTTTCCTTGATGGCCTTGATCTTGTTGCCCTCGCCCAGCAGCACGACCTTGGGCTTGTAGCTGGCGACTTCTTCTTCGTTCATCGGCGCGTAAGTGCAGATGATCAGCAGATCACCCACGTGCGCGCGGCGCGCTGCGGCACCGTTGAGCGAGATTTCGCCCGAGCCGCGCTTGCCCTTGATGATGTAGGTGGAGAAACGCTCGCCATTGTTGACGTTGTACAGCTCGATCTTTTCGTATTCGCGCATGTCGGCGGCGTCGAGGAGGTCCTCGTCAATACCGCATGAACCTTCGTAGTCCAGATCAGCCTGTGTGACCGTCGCGCGGTGCAGCTTGGCGCGAAGCATGTTGCGTTGCATGAAGCTTTCCTTGAAACAGAAATGAAATCGCCACTGGCGGCCACGCCGGGTTGTGACGCCCGGCAGGCCGCCGTCTCCGTTCTTATTTGGCGGCGCTCGTGGCTGCGGGAGCGCGCACCACCTGGCCGGCCTGGCTGAGCAGGCAGGCGGCCACGATGTCGTCTTCGCGGTTGATGTTCAGGCCGCCATCCTTGTCGATGATCAGCTTGAGGAAATCGAGCACGTTGCGGGCGTAGAGGGCAGAGGCGTCGGCTGCCACCATCGACGCGAGGTTGGTGTAACCCACCAGCGTGACGCCGTGCTTGACGACCACGCGGTCGGCTTCGGTCAGCGGGCAGTTGCCGCCTTGCGCAGCCGCCAGATCGACGACGACGGAGCCTGGCTTCATCGCCTGCACGGTCGCTTCCGATAGCAGCGTCGGCGCGCGACGGCCCGGGATCAGCGCCGTCGTGATGACGATGTCGGCCTGACTTGCGCGGGTGTGCACGAGTTCAGCCTGTCGGCGCATCCAGTCGGGCGGCATCGGCCGCGCGTAGCCGCCCACGCCCTGGGCAATCTCGCGCTCTTCGTCGGTCAGGAACGGTACGTCGAGGAATTTGGCGCCCAGCGATTCGATCTGCTCTTTCACGGCCGGGCGCACGTCGGATGCCTCAATGACGGCACCGAGGCGCTTGGCCGTGGCGATGGCCTGCAGCCCGGCCACACCCGCGCCCAGGATCAGCACGCGCGCGGCCTTTACGGTGCCGGCGGCCGTCATCAGCATCGGCATGAAGCGCTGGTAATGGTTGGCCGCCACCATCACGGCTTTGTAGCCTGCGATGTTGGCCTGGGAAGAGAGCACATCCATGCTTTGCGCACGCGTCGTGCGCGGCGCGGCCTCAAGCGCGAACGCGGTGACGTTGGCGGCGGCGAGGCGCGCCGTGTTTTCGTCATCGAACGGGTTGAGCATGCCGACCAGCACCGCGCCCGGCTGCATCTGCGCCAGTTCGGCCGCTTCCGGTGAGCGGACCTTGAGCACGATCTGCGCGCCAAGCGCTTCGGCGGCGGTGCCGATCCTGGCACCAGCGGCCACATAGGCTTCGTCAGGTTGGGCGGCAGCGACGCCAGCACCCGATTGCACCGTCACCTGATGGCCAAGCGCCACGTACTTTTTCACCGTTTCCGGGGTCGCGGCAACGCGCGTCTCGTCCGCCCGCGTCTCCTGCGGGATGCCGATGTGCATCGTGTTCTCTCCTCGCTGATTATGTTTAGGATGCGCGCGAAGTGAACGAAGGCGCGCTGGATCAGGATCGACGTGCAGCTTACCCGAACTTTTTGGCGCACGGACGCTCGTCGAATGCCATGTCGAATATCTACACCGACATGGAATGCGGACCGATCCTGCGCAAACGTGTGCTCAATTGCTCACAAATACGGATGGACGCGCCATGCCCGTTTTCAACGCCCCGGGGCAAGCGGGGAGGGCGGCCTGCCGCTACAATAACGCCTTGTTTTTGTTGCCTTTTTGCCATGAACCAAGCTGTCCGCTGGAAACCCAGCGTAACTGTTGCCGCCGTCATTGAACAAGATGGGCGCTTTCTGCTGGTTGAGGAGCACACCGACGTCGGCTTGCGCCTGAACCAGCCTGCCGGCCATCTCGACCCGGACGAAAGCCTGGTCGATGCCGTCGCACGCGAGGCGCTGGAAGAAACCGCGTACAGCTTTGTGCCGACCGCCTTCCTGGGCTGCTACATGGCGCAGTTCCAACCGCCGCAAGGGGATCCGGTCACCTACGTCCGGATGGCATTTACGGGCGAGCTTGGCCCCCAAGATCCGCGCCGCACGCTGGACGACGGCATCGTTCGCACTGTCTGGATGACGCCGGATGAAATTCGCGCCAGCCGCGAGCGCCATCGCAGCCCGTTGTTGCTCGCGTGCGTTGAAGACTACCTGGCCGGCAAGCGCTACCCGCTCGACGTCCTCCATACGCACGCCAGCGTGTACGGGCTGGGAGCGCAGCTATGAGCAAGAAGCGCATCGTCGTTGGGATGTCCGGCGGGGTGGATTCGTCTGTCACGGCGTGGCTACTCAAGCAGCAGGGCTATGACGTCGTCGGCTTGTTCATGAAGAACTGGGAAGACGATGACGACAGCGAATACTGCTCGACCCGGCAGGACTGGATCGACGTGGTGTCGGTGGCCGACCTGATCGGCGTCGACGTCGAAGCCGTCAACTTTGCCGCCGAGTACAAAGACCGCGTGTTTGCGGACTTCCTGCGCGAATACTCCGCCGGCCGCACGCCCAATCCCGACGTGCTCTGCAACGCCGAGATCAAGTTCAAGGCCTTCCTCGACCACGCGATGGCGCTTGGCGCCGACACGATTGCGACCGGGCATTACGCTCGCGTGCGCGAGGTCGACGGCCGTTTCGAGCTGCTGAAGGCGTTCGATCACACGAAAGACCAAAGCTACTTCCTGCACCGCCTGAACCAGGCGCAGCTCTCGCGCACGCTCTTCCCGCTGGGCGAGATGCCGAAGACGAAGGTGCGGGAAATCGCCGCCGAGATCGGTCTGCCCAACGCCAAGAAGAAGGATTCCACGGGGATCTGTTTTATCGGCGAGCGGCCGTTCCGCGATTTCCTGAATCGCTACCTGCCGACCAAGCCCGGCCCGATCAAGACGCCCGACGGCAAGACCATCGGCGAACACATCGGCCTGGCGTTCTACACGCTGGGACAGCGCAAGGGCATCGGCATCGGCGGCAGTCGCGACGGTAACGGCGACGCCTGGTACGTGGCGCGCAAGGACATGGCGGCCAATACGTTGTACGTCGTGCAGGGGCACGACCACCCGTGGCTGCTGGCGCATACGGTACACGCCGATGATTTGAGTTGGGTGGCTGGCCAAGCTCCGGTCGAGGGCACCGACCTTGGGGCCAAGACGCGTTATCGCCAGGCGGATGCGCCTTGCACGGTCGCACGCGCGGGCGATGGCGCGCTCACGCTGGCCTTCCCTGAGGCGCAGTGGGCTGTCACGCCAGGCCAGTCCGCCGTGCTGTACGACGGCGAGGTCTGCCTGGGCGGCGGCATTATTTCGGCAGCTGAGCCGGCTGTCGTCGAAAAGGCGATCGCCTAAGCGGTTTTCGCAACACTGCGTTGTGGTGGCTGCGGCTGTTGCGGCACTCGTTTAAGCTTGCGCCCTGATTCGTCTCCACAGGGTTGGTCATGCTGCCACGTCGTTACTGGGCCTTTGCGGGCGTTGTGCTGTTGTTTGCCGTCACCGCCGGGTTTGCGGTAGCGGGGCGCCTGCATTGGGTGTGCGCGGTCGTTCCGGGCATGTTCGTCATCCTGGGCGTGCACGACGTCACGCAGACGCGTCACTCGGTGTTGCGCAACTACCCGCTCTGGGGCCATTTCCGCTTCCTGTTCGAGTTTATTCGTCCGGAAATCCGCCAGTATTTCGTTGAAGACGACACCGACGAAAAGCCGTTCTCGCGCGCCCAGCGCAGCATCGTTTATCAGCGCGCCAAAGGTGAGGTCGATAGCCGTCCGTTCGGCACGGAAGTCGACGTAAAGGTGGCCGGTCACGAATGGATCGGCCATTCGCTGGCGCCAACGCGCATTGCCTCGTCGGATTTCCGCGTGATGGTCGGCGAGGGCCGCGCCAAGCCGTATTCGATGTCGGTGTTCAACATCTCGGCGATGAGCTTCGGGGCGCTGTCGGGCAATGCCATTCGCGCGCTCAACCGCGGTGCCAAACTCGGCAACTTCATCCACGACACGGGCGAGGGTTCGATCTCGCCGTACCACCGCGAAGAAGGCGGCGACCTGATCTGGGAAGTCGCCTCCGGCTACTTCGGCTGCCGTGACGCCAATGGCCGCTTTGATCCGGACCTCTTTGCCGAACAGGCGCGCCGCCCCCAGGTGAAGATGATCGAGGTAAAGCTGTCTCAGGGCGCCAAGCCGGGGCACGGTGGCGTCCTGCCTGCCGCCAAGGTGACGCCCGAAATTGCCGCCACGCGCGGCATCCAGATCGGCAAGGACTGCATCTCGCCGGCCGCGCATTCGGAGTTCAACTCGCCGCTGGGTTTGCTGCAGTTTGTGGATCGCCTGCGTACGCTGTCGGGCGGCAAGCCGACCGGCTTCAAGCTGTGCATCGGCCATCCGTGGGAGTTCTTCGGCATCGTCAAGGCAATGCTGGACTCGGGCATCCTGCCGGATTTCATCGTTGTCGACGGCGCGGAGGGCGGTACGGGCGCGGCTCCGCTGGAATTTACCGACCACGTCGGCACGCCGCTGCAGGAAGGGCTGCTGCTGGTGCACAACACGCTGGTGGGTACCAATCTGCGCGACAAGATCAAGATTGGTGCGTCGGGCAAGATCGTCACGGCGTTCGATGTGGCTCGCACGCTGGCAATGGGTGCCGACTGGTGCAACGCTGCGCGTGGCTTCATGTTCGCGCTGGGCTGCATCCAGGCGCAGAAGTGCCACACCGACCGTTGCCCGACCGGCGTGGCGACACAGGACCCGTCTCGCCAGAAAGCGCTGGTTGTGCCCGACAAAGCGGAACGCGTGCATCAATATCACACGCACACGCTGCATGCGCTGCTGGAACTGACGCAGGCGGCGGGCTTGCAGCATCCTGCGGATTTCCGCGCGCACCATATCGTGCGGCGCGTGTCTGGCAACGAGGTGCAGTTGCTGTCCACGCTGCTCAAGTATCTGGAACCCGGCGATCTGCTGGCCGGGCGGTACCGCTATCAACTCTATGAACGCTACTGGCCGATGGCCCGGGCCGAAAGGTTTGATCCCGTGGCCGTGTAACGCTGGACAATTGCCTTGGATTATTGCGGCTGGGTTTCCATGAAACTCGGCCGCTTTTCAATGCGCGCGTAGAACGTGGCGAGGTTCGCGTGACGCTCGCGCCAGTCGATCTGCGGCTGGCGGAAATCCAGGTAGGCAAGCGCGCAGCCGACCGCGATGTCGGCCAGCGTCAGATGGTTTCCGTTGCACCAGGTCTTGTCGGCCAGGCCTTGTGACATGGCCTGCAGGGCCTGATCGATCTTGTGGCTCTGGCGCGCGAGCCACGTTTCACTGCGTTGTTCCGGCGTACGCTGCGTGTGTTCGATGCGCAGCATGAGCGCAGCGTCGAGCAGGCCGTCGGCCAGCGCCTCCCAGCAGCGCACCTCCACGCGTTCACGGCTCGATGGCGGAATGAGGCGCGCCACCGGCGATAGCGTATCCGCGTATTCGGCAATCACGCGCGAGTCGAACAGGGCGCCGCCGTCGTCCATCACCAGGCAGGGGACCTTGCCGAGCGGGTTGAACTGGTGGATCTGCGTAGCTGCGCTCCACACGTCTTCCAGCACGAACTGGTAGTCGATTTTCTTTTCAGCCAGGACCACGCGCACCTTGCGGGTGTACGGGCTGGCGTGCGATCCGATCAGTTTCATAGGCTTGTCATGTTGGAGGCGGAAGTATAGCCGCGCACTTCCCCGAGTGCGTTGGGCGGCGCCTGAGCCCAACTCAACCAAACGGAGGCTTGCTTTAGGCCGGATTGGCCGTGAAAGGCAGGTGCCGGGTGGTAAAATCGCGGGCTCGCTTGGGTGCGCGTATGCACCTTGGTTCAACGCGCAATGCCGCGTCCGGGTTGTCCGGATTGAGATTCCCTTCACATTTTTTCCCGCCTGCCATGTCGTCGCTTTCCGCCCTGACCGCTCTGTCTCCCATCGATGGCCGCTACGCTGCCAAGGCCGATCCGCTGCGCGAGTGGCTGTCGGAAGCCGCTTTCATGCGCAACCGCGTGAAGGTGGAGGTGCACTGGCTGATCGCCTTGTCGCAGGCCGGGCTGGCCGAGGTCCCGCGTTTCTCGGCTGCTGCCGAGGGCGCACTGCTGGCGCTGGTCGAGAACTTTGCCGAGGCAGACGCCGCCCGTATCAAAGAAATCGAAGCCGTCACCAACCACGACGTGAAGGCCGTTGAGTACTGGATGAAGGAGCGCGTGCGCGGCAACGCCGAGCTGGAAGCCGCCAGCGAATTCATCCACTTCGCCTGCACGTCGGAAGACATCAACAACACGTCGCACGGCATGATGCTCAAGGGCGCCCGCGACACGGTGATCGTGCCGACGCTGCGCCGCGTTCAGGCTCGCCTGGTGGAGCTGGCGCATGCCAACGCCGACGTGCCGATGCTGTCCCGCACGCACGGCCAGCCGGCCAGCCCGACCACGCTGGGCAAGGAAATGGCCAACGTGGCCGCCCGCCTGGACCGTGCCATCCGCCGCATCGAAGCCGTTGAACTGCTGGGCAAGATGAACGGCGCCGTGGGCAACTACAACGCGCACCTGTCCGCGTATCCGTCGCTGGACTGGGAAGCCTTCTCGAAGAACGTGATCGAGACGCGCCTGGGCCTGACGTTCAACCCGTACACCATCCAGATCGAACCGCACGACTACATGGCCGAGCTATTTGATGCCGTGGCGCGCGCCAACACGATCATCCTGGATCTGGACCGCGACGTCTGGGGCTACATCTCGCAGGGCTACTTCAAGCAGAAGACCAAGGCAGGCGAGATTGGCTCGTCCACCATGCCGCACAAGGTCAACCCGATCGACTTTGAAAATTCCGAAGGCAACGTTGGTCTGGCCAACGCGGTGCTGCGCCACCTGTCGGAAAAGCTGCCCGTGTCGCGCTGGCAGCGCGACCTGACGGACTCGACCGTGCTGCGCAATATCGGCGTGGCGTTCGGCTATAGCCTGCTCGCCTACGACGCCTGCCTGCGCGGCCTCGGCAAGCTGGAAACGAACCCCGCACGCCTCGCGGAAGACCTGGATGCCTGCTGGGAAGTGCTGGCCGAGCCGGTGCAGACCGTGATGCGTCGCTACGGCATCGCCAACCCGTACGAGCAGCTCAAGGAACTGACGCGCGGCAAGGGCATTTCGCGCGAAGCGCTGCGTGAGTTCATTGGCACGCTGGCGATTCCCGAAGACGCCCGCAAGCTGCTGTTGGACATGACGCCGGCCAGCTACATCGGCAAGGCTGAGGAGCTGGCCCGCCGTATCGCCTGATTGTTGCAAAAATTTGGTGGTGCCTTCTGAGGAACGGCCCACTCTCGAATCCGAGGGTGGGCCGTTTTGTTTGGTGCGCTCCGTAGAACGCTCTGCCGCGCCATCCTGTGAAGGCTGCCTGATCAATCAAAAAATTTGAATCGCTTGGTGAACTTCGCGCTGACTTGACCAGTCGGATCGCGCAAATAATGCACAATCGTTTGGCGCCGTGGTCTTACCCGCAGGCGCCGCCAACTGAGCGCTCCAAAATACCGAGGGAACCGATGTCACAAGCCGCCCACTCGAATCCCGCCATGCGCGGCGCCCCTGACCACGGCGCCTATACCAAGCCGGCGATTGCGATGCACTGGATCATCGCGCTGCTGATCTTCGCGGCCTTCGGGCTCGGTCTGTACATGACCGATATCCCGGGCTTTACGCCCACCAAACTGAAACTGTTCTCGTATCACAAATGGATCGGCATCACGGTGCTGATCTTTGCGGTGCTGCGCGTGCTGTGGCGCTTGACCCATCCCGCGCCGGCCCCCGTGCAAGGTATGCCGAAGTGGCAGCACGCCGCCGCGGAAGCCGCGCACATCGGGTTGTATCTGTTGATTCTCGCGGTGCCGCTGACCGGCTATCTGCTCAGCGTCGCGGCCGGCGTCAAGGTTGTCTATCTTGGCCTGTGGGAGCTGCCGATGCCATTCGACAAGAGCGACGCGCTGAAAGACATCTTCGGCATCGCGCACGAATGGCTGAACTGGACCATGGCGGCCATCGTCGTGGTGCACATCCTGGCTGCGCTCAAGCATCACGTCGTCGATCGTGATGGCACGCTGCGTCGCATGGTGCCTTTCCTCCGCTGATTTCCAAATGCGTGGGTGCACGGTGCGTGCCGGTGCGCCCGCCTGTCCGTCCCGACCAAGACTGCCGGCATGACCCGGCCTGACTGAAGGAGTCTGATGATGAAACGTGTTGTGCGCCCCCGCGCCATCGCCCTGGTTGCAGCCGGCGCGCTGTCGATCGCTGCCGTATCGGTATCGGCCATTGCCCAGGTGGATGCTGCCAAGAGCAGCGTCACCGCCACCGGCAAGCAACTCGGTGTACCGATGGATATCAAGTTCGGCAAGTTCGATGCTGCCGTCAATTACAACCCGGCCAACGTGGCGGCCTCGACGGCGAAGGTCGATATCGATGTCACCAGCGTCGACGTGGGCAGCAAGGAATACAACGACGAACTGAAGAAGAAGGACTGGTTCGACACCGCCAAGTACCCGAAGGCCACGTTCGTGTCGTCGACGTTCGAGCCCGGTGCGGGCGGCAAGGTGGACGTGGTCGGTAAGCTGACCATCAAGGGCATCACGCAGGATGTCACCGCACCCGTCACGTTCAAGCAAGAAGGCGCCAATCAGGTCTTTGAAGGCGCATTCCCGGTCAAGCGCAATGCATTCAAGGTAGGTGACGGTGAATGGAAAGACACGTCGGTCGTCTCCGACGACGTGACGATCAAGTTCCGCGTCGTCATCGCCAAGAAGTAATCGGTAGTCTCATCCCAACGTTTTCCCGGCCCTCGTTTGCCGCCTTTATTTCGCAGGAGTTTTCATGAAATTGCGTACCCTCGTTGCCGCATTGTCGGCCGTTGCTGCCACCGCCGCATTTGCTGCCCCCGCTACGTACCAGCTCGACCCGAGCCATACGTACCCGAGCTTTGAAGCCGACCACATGGGCGGTCTGTCGAAGTGGCGCGGCAAGTTCGAAAAGTCCAGCGGCACTGTGACGCTGGATCGCGCCGCCAAGACCGGCAGCATCGACGTGACCGTGCAGACCGACAGCATTGACTTCGGTCTTGCCAAGATGAACGAGCACGCCAAGAGCGCCGAGATCTTCGACGTGACCAAGTACCCGACCGCCACGTTCAAGGGCAACTTCACGAAGTTCAAGGGCGACGTGCCGACCGAAGCCGAAGGCCAACTGACGCTGCACGGCGTGACCAAGCCCGCCAAGCTGCAAATCGACGCGTTCAAGTGCATTCAGCATCCGATGCTCAAGCGTGAAGTCTGCGGCGCCGATGCCGAGATGACCTTCAAGCGCGATGACTTCGGCGTCGATTACGGCAAGGCCTACGGTTTCAACATGGAAACCAAGCTGAAGATCCAGGTGGAAGGCGTCAAGCAAGACGCCAGCGTCGCGCAGCAATAAGCCACGCAGCCGCTACAACCAAAGAAAGAGCCCCGCAACCGCGGGGCTTTTTGTTGCCCGAGAATGCGCTCTCAGGGCGATGCGAAGCAAGGTCTTCAGACCTGCGCGCCGAAGTTCGGATCGTCTTCCTTCGGGCCACCAACCTTCTTCTCGGCCTTGACCAGGTCTTCACGCTTGACGCCGAGCCACATGCACAGCGCAGCGGCCACGAACACCGACGAGTAGATGCCGAACAGAATACCGATCGTCAGGGCCACGGCAAAGTAGTGCAGCGTCGGGCCGCCGAACACCAGCATCGACACCACCATCATTTCGGTCGAGCCGTGTGTGATGATCGTGCGCGAGATGGTGCTGGTAATCGCGTGATCGATCACCTCGTGCGTGTTCATCTTGCGGTACTTGCGGAACGCTTCGCGGATCCGGTCGAAAATCACCACGGATTCGTTGACCGAATAGCCCAGCACGGCCAGCACCCCCGCCAGCACCGACAGCGAAAACTCCCACTGGAAGAAGGCGAAGAAGCCCAGGATGATCACGACGTCGTGCAGGTTGGCGATCACGCCCGCAACGGCAAACTTCCATTCGAAGCGGATCGACAGGTAGATCACGATGCCGACCACCACGAACAGCAGCGCCAGCAGGCCGTCGGTGGCGAGCTCCTTGCCCACTTGCGGGCCGACGAACTCAACGCGCTGCAGCTTGGCGTCGGGGTTCACTGCGTTCAGGGCTGTCATCACCTGCTGGCTTTGCACGGCCGAGGCGATGGGCTTGCCGTCCGGGCCGGTCTTGAGCGGCAGACGGATCATCACGTCGCGCGAGGTGCCGAAGTTCTGCACCTGCGCATCGGCATAGCCGAGCTTCTCAACGTCGCCGCGGATCTTCGGCAGATCGGCGGCCTGGGTGTAAGCGACTTCCATCACCGTACCGCCGGTGAACTCCACCGACAGGTGCAGCCCCTTGTGGAACAGGAAGAAGACAGCGGCGATAAACGTCAGGAACGACAGCGCGTTAAGAATCAACGCGTGCTTCATGAACGGAATGTCGCGGCGGATGCGGAAAAACTCCATGGTCTGCCCTTTGTGGCGACCGCCCCTTCGTGTGGGGCGGTGCCGGTTATGCGAGATTCGTGGTGGGTGGCGTGATTACTTGGCGGGCGATTCCGTGTTCGTATTGCCCGGCTTCCACACCTGCCCGATGGCGACGCTCTGCAGCTTCTTCTTGCGGCCGTACCAGAGGTTCACGAGGCCGCGGTTGAAGAACACCGCCGAGAACATGGACGTGCCGATCCCCAGGCAGTGCACGATCGCGAAGCCACGTACCGGGCCCGAACCGAAGGCGATCAGCGCCAGGCCGGCAATGAGCGTCGTCACGTTCGAATCGAGGATGGTCGCCCAGGCGCGGTCGAAACCGGCGGCGATGGCCATCTGCGCGGATGCGCCGCCGCGCAGCTCTTCACGCACGCGCTCGTTGATCAGCACGTTGGCGTCAATGGCCATACCCAGCGCCAGCGCGATGGCCGCGATACCCGGCAGCGTGAGCGTGGCCTGCAGCATGGAGAGCAGTGCGATCAGCAGGAACACGTTGACGCCCAGGGCCGCCACCGAGAACGCGCCGAACAGCATGTAGTACAGCACCATGAACACCGAGATGGCGAGGAAGCCGTACAGCGCCGAATCGAAGCCTTTCTTGATGTTATCGGCACCCAGCGATGGGCCGATGGTGCGTTCTTCGATGATTTCCATTGGCGCGGCCAGCGAGCCTGCGCGCAGCAGCAGCGCCAGGTCGGAAGCCGCCTCCGTCGAGCCCATGCCGGTGATCTGGAAGCGCGAACCCAGTTCGGACTGGATGGTTGCCACCGTCAGCACCTCGCCCTTGCCCTTTTCAAAGAGCACGATGCCCATGCGCTTGCCGATGTTGTCACGCGAGACATCGCGCAGCATGCGGCCGCCCTGGCCATCGAGCGTAATGTCGACCGACGAATTGTGGTTTTGGTCGAAGCCCGCCGAGGCGCTGGTGATGCGATCGCCTGTGAAGATCACCTGCTTCTGCAGCAGGACGGGAGCGCTGCGCCCTTGCGTGAACAGCTCGTCGCCCAGCGGTACCGGATCGCCGGCACGCGGCACGAGCGGCGCGTTCGGATCGGCCAGGCGCGCTTCCAGCGTTGCCGTGCGGCCGATGATGTCCTTGGCCTTGGCGGTGTCCTGCACGCCGGGCAGCTGCACGACGATGCGGTCCGGGCCCTGTTGCTGGATCACCGGTTCAGCCACGCCGAGTTCGTTGACCCGGTTGTGCAGCGTGACGATGTTCTGCTTCACCGCGTTGTCCTGCACTTCCTTCATCGCAGCCGCGGTGAAGGTGCCGGTGAGGGTGGCGCTGTCGGCGCTCTTGTCCACGGTGTAGGCCAGTTCGCGGGTCGAGTCGGCCAGCAGCGTGCGGGCGCGGTCGGCGTCGTCCGGGGTGCTGAACTTGATCGTGATGGTGTTGCCGTTGCGATCGATGCCGCTGTGTCGAATGCCCTTGTCACGCAGTTGCGTGCGGATGTCGCCGGCAAGCGAGTCGAGCTTCTTCGTCACGGCGCCGTTCATGTCGACCTGCAGCAGGAAGTGCACGCCACCGCGCAAATCGAGACCCAGGAACATGGGCTTGGCAAAGAACGGCGCGCCGCTCAACCAGCGCGGCGAACCGGGCAGCAGGTTCAGCGCCACGATGTAGGTCGGATCGGCTTGATCGGTGTTCAGGCCGCGGGCCAGGATGTCCTTGGCCTTGAGCTGCGTGTCGGTGTCGGCAAAACGCACGCGCACGCTGGCGGAGGTGCCGTTGTTGTCGAAGAACACGCCGTCGGGTCGAATGCTGGCCGCAGCCAGCAGGCTCTCGACCTGCTTTTGCACGTTCAGGTCGACTTTGACGGTGGCTTTGCCAGAAGACACCTGCACGGCAGGCGCCTCACCGAAGAAGTTCGGCAGCGTATAGAGGAACCCAATGGCAAGCGCCACCAGGATCACAATGTATTTCCAGAGCGGATAGCGATTCATCTTGGAATGCAGAGAGGCGACGCCGAGGGGCGCGGGCGCGGATTCTTAGAATAGGCGCTGCCTGGGGTTCCGGCGCCGGCGCAATCGTGCGCGGCGCCTGGATGGGGCGATTACAGCGCCTTGAGCGTGCCCTTGGGCAGCACGGTCGTCACGGCGCTCTTCTGCACAGTGATTTCGGTGTTGGCAGCGATTTCCACGGTGACGTACTGCTCGGCCACCTTGCTCACCTTGCCGAGAATGCCGCCGGCGGTGACCACTTCGTCGCCCTTGGCCAGGGCTTCGAGCATCGCCTTGGTTTCTTTCTGGCGCTTCATTTGCGGGCGGATCATGATGAACCACAGCACCACGAACATCAGGATGATGGGCAGGAAGCTCATCAGGCCACCCGCGGCACCACCAGCTGCCGGTGCAGTTTGCGCGTAAGCGTCGGAAATCAGGAACACGTCAGAACTCCGTAATGGTTCGTCAATCGGTCAAAAATCGGACCCGACATTCTACCATTGCGATGCTGCGGCAAATGGGCGCGCCCGGCGCCCTGCGAAGGCGGCTTACAGGGCCCCGCGCGCGCGGTCTGCGGCAAAGCGCGCCTGGAATGCGGCAAAGCCGTGCGACTCAATGGCGGCGCGCATTTCGGCCATCAGTTCCAGGTAGTAATAGAGGTTGTGGATCGTGTTCAGCCGGGCGCCCAGGATCTCGCCCACGCGCTGCAGGTGGTGCAGGTAGGCGCGCGAGAAATTGCTGCAGGTGTAGCAGCCGCAGGTCTCGTCCAGCGGGCGCGGATCGTTGCGGTGTACCGCGTTCTTGATCTTGATGTCGCCAAAGCGAGTGAAGAGCCAGCCGTTGCGCGCGTTGCGGGTCGGCATTACGCAGTCGAACATGTCGACGCCGCTGGCGACGCCCGCCACCAGGTCTTCTGGCGTACCGACGCCCATCAGGTAATGCGGCTTGTTGGCCGGCAGACGCGGCGCCACGTGCTGCAGCACGCGCATCATGTCTTCCTTGGGCTCGCCGACCGACAGGCCGCCGATGGCATAGCCGCCGAAACCTTCGCCGCCCGCATCGGCGTCAATCGCTTGCAAGCCGGCCAGCGATTCATCGCGCAGGTGCTCGAACATGCCTCCCTGCACGATGCCGAACAGCGCATTCGGATTGTGTTCGCGCTCGAATTCGTTACGCGAGCGCTGTGCCCAGCGCAGGCTCATGCGCATGGAAGCGGCAGCTTCAGCTTCCGTTGCCGGGCGGTCGCCGATCTTGTAAGGCGTGCATTCATCGAACTGCATGACGATGTCCGAGTTCAGCCGGCGCTGGATCTGCATCGAGATCTCGGGCGACAGGAACAGCTTGTCGCCATTGATGGGCGACGCGAACGTCACGCCTTCTTCGGTGATCTTGCGCAGATCGCCCAGTGAAAACACCTGAAAACCACCGGAATCCGTCAGGACAGGCTTGTCCCAGCCGTTGAAGCCGTGCAGGCCTTTGTGCGCGTCCATCACTTCCAGGCCCGGGCGCAGCCACAGGTGGAACGTGTTGCCCAGAATGATCTGCGCGCCAATGTCCTTCAGCTCCGCCGGGGACATCGCCTTGACCGCGCCATAGGTGCCCACCGGCATGAAGATGGGCGTTTCGACCACGCCGTGGTTCAGGGTCATGCGGCCGCGTCGGGCGAGGCCATCGGTGGTGAGCAGTTCGTACTTGAGCATGGTCAGAGCGATTGGGTTTCGCCGGGGTCGCCGGGTTCGGTTGGGGCGCGCGTCAGCAGCATGGCGTCGCCGTAACTGAAGAAGCGATAGCGCTGGGCGATGGCGTGCTGATACGCCTCCCGGATGGCGCTCATGCCGGCAAACGCTGATACCAGCATCAGCAAGGTCGACTTGGGCAGGTGGAAGTTCGTCACCAGCAGGTCGACGGCGCGGAAGCGGTAGCCGGGGGTGATGAAGATGTCGGTCTCGCCGCTGCAGGCATTGAGCGTGCCATCCGGCTGCGCGGCCGATTCAAGCGCCCGCATCGACGTGGTGCCGACCGCGATGATGCGACCGCCGGCAGCTCGCGTGGCCCGAATGGCTTCGGCCAGTTCAGCCGTAATTTCGTACCACTCGCTGTGCATGCGGTGCTCGGCGATGTTTTCCACGCGCACCGGCTGGAACGTGCCCGCACCGACGTGCAACGTGAGAAAGCCGCGCTGGATGCCCATGGCGTCCAGCTTGGCGAACAGCGCATCGTCGAAATGCAGCCCTGCCGTGGGTGCCGCCACGGCGCCCGGGTTGCGCGCATACACGGTCTGGTAGCGCGTCTCGTCGAAGCTGTCCGGGTCATGCTCGATGTAGGGCGGCAGCGGCAGGCGGCCGTATTGCTCGATCAGATCCAGCGCCGGCTGCGGAAAGCGCAACGTGAAGAACGGCTCGGCGCGCGGGCCCACCGTCACGTCAAAGGCGTCGGCCAGGCGCAGTGTGGTGCCCTCGACCGGCGACTTGCTGGAGCGGATCTGCGCCAGCACGGTGTGCTCGTCCAGCAGGCGCTCGACAAGCACCTCGACCTTGCCGCCGCTGGCCTTCTGGCCGAAAAAGCGGGCCTTGATGACACGGGTGTCGTTGAAAACCAGCAGGTCGCCGGGGCGCAGGTAGTCGACCAGGTCGGCAAACTGGCGGTCTTCAAAATGCACGGCATCCCCCGCGCGGCGGACGGCCAGCAGGCGGCTCGCGGTGCGGTCGGGCAGGGCGGTTTGTGCGATCAGCTCAGGCGGCAGATCGAAATCGAAATCGGACAGCGTCAGCATGAAAAGTGGCGCAGACGTGGATTGCGCCAAGTGATGGTGGCGTGCGCCGGTACAATCGGGCGACTCGCAAAGTTCGCCATTGTAAACGTCCTGTGCCGTCTCGCGCCCGTTCCGCCACTGATGCTGCTCCTATGCCCGACGCTGATACTGCGGCGGCGCCCAAGCCAAAGCGCGCGGCCACGGCAGATAAAGCGGCCAAGGCCACGGCAAAATCGGCCCGCCCGGCCGACAAACTCGCCAAGCTGGGCCTGCATCGCGATGTCGATCTCGTCTTGCATCTGCCGATGCGCTATGAGGACGAGACCACGCTCCTGACCATTGCCGAAGCTACGGCGCGGGCCAATACCGGCTGGGCCGCGCAGGTGGAAGGCACGGTCACGCGCAATGAAGTGGCGTTCCGGCCGCGCCGGCAACTCGTCGTGCATATCGCCGATGACTCGGGCGAGCTGGTTCTACGCTTTCTCAACTTTTACGGCAGCCAAGTCAAGCAGATGGCCGAGGGCGTGCGCCTGCGTGTGCGCGGCGAAGTGCGCGGTGGTTTCTTCGGCGCCGAGATGGTGCACCCGACCGTGCGCGCGGTGGCAGAGGATGAACCGCTGCCCGACCGTCTGACACCGGTGTATCCGAGCACCGCTGGCGTGGCGCAGGCCTATTTGCGCAAGGCGATCCTGAACGCACTTGCGCGTACGCCGCTGCCGGAAACGCTGCCGAACAGCCTCATCACCGGTCCGCTCGCCCCGCTCAAGTTGATGACGCCCGCCGACGCCGTGCGCCTGCTGCATCAGCCGAGTCCCGATGTCGACGAGCACAGCCTCGTCGAGCGCACGCACCCGGCGTGGCTGCGCATCAAGTTCGATGAACTGCTGTCGCAGCAGCTGTCGCTCAAGCGGGCGCAGGCCGCGCGCCGCATGCGCAACGCGCCCATCCTGCGCGACAGCGGCAAGGATGGGCTGCTCGCGCGGTTCATGAATGCGCTGCCGTTCAAGCTGACCGGCGCGCAGGCCCGCGTGTGGGATGAGATCCGCGCCGACCTCGCACACCCGTACCCGATGCAGCGGTTGCTCCAGGGCGACGTGGGCAGCGGCAAGACCGTCATTGCGGCGCTGGCGGCCTGCCAGGCCATCGATGCCGGCTGGCAGGCTGCGCTGATGGCGCCGACCGAACTCCTGGCCGAGCAGCACTACCGCAAGCTTTCCGCATGGCTGGAACCGCTGGGTGTGGACATCGTCTGGCTGGCTGGCAGCCTCAAGCGCAAGCAGAAGGACGAAGCGGCTGCGCGTGTGGCCGCCGGCACCGCGCAACTCGTGATTGGCACCCACGCGCTGATCCAGGATGCGGTTACGTTCGCGCGCCTCGGCCTGGCGGTGGTGGATGAGCAGCATCGATTTGGCGTGGCACAGCGGCTTGCCCTGCGCGGCAAGGCAAGCAACGGCGATGCACCTGCCGCCAACGCCCAGGTGCCGCACCAGCTGATGATGTCCGCCACGCCGATCCCGCGCACGCTCGCGATGACGTACTACGCCGACCTCGACGTCTCCGCCATCGACGAGTTGCCGCCCGGGCGCACGCCCATCGTCACGCGCCTGGTGAACGATGCGCGGCGCGACGAAGTGATCGAACGCATCTACGCCGCGGCACGCGAGGGGCGACAGGTCTACTGGGTTTGCCCGCTGATCGAGGAAAGCGAAGCGCTGCAATTGCAGACCGCCGTTGAAACCTTCGAGACGCTGTCGCAAAGTCTGCTAGGACTGAAGGTCGGTCTTGTGCACGGACGCCTGCCATCCGCCGAGAAGGCCGCCGTGATGAGCGCCTTCGCCGGCGGCGGCCTGCACGTGCTGGTCGCCACGACCGTTATCGAGGTGGGTGTGGACGTGCCCAATGCCTCGTTGATGGTGATCGAGCACGCCGAGCGCTTTGGTCTTGCGCAGCTGCACCAGCTACGCGGGCGGGTGGGGCGCGGCACAGCGGAATCCGTGTGCGTGCTGCTGTACCAGGCGCCGCTGTCGCCGACGGCCAAGCAGCGCCTGCAGACCATGCGCGAGACCACCGATGGTTTCGAGATCGCCCGACGCGATCTGGAGATCCGCGGGCCCGGTGAATTCCTCGGCGCGCGGCAATCAGGCGAAGCGATGCTGCGTTTTGCCGATCTGAACCACGATGCGTGGCTCGTTGAGTTCGCGCAGGGTGCGGCGGACGCGATGCTCGCGCGCTTTCCTGAAGCGGTGGACACCCACCTCAAGCGCTGGCTGGGCGAGCGCGAGCACTACCTGCGCGTTTAAAAGCTGCGGCGCAAGCTTCAATGCGCGGGCTGTACCTGCTTGCGCAAGCGCTTGACGGTGTACATCTCGCGATCGGCCTGATCGAGCAGGGTGGTGATCTCCGTGCCGTCTTCGGGCATGACCGCGATGCCGACGCTCACGCGAAGGTCCAGCGGCTGGCCCTCGAACACGTACGGCTGCTGCACCTCTTCAATGATCCGCTCGCTTTGCGCCTGTGCATCGGCCCGCGCGCCAATGCCAGGCAGGAGCACGGCAAACTCGTCGCCGCCCACGCGCGCCACCGTGTCGGAGCGTCGTGCCGTGCGGCCCATGCGCTGTGCGGTCTCGCGGATCGCCGCATCGCCCGCGCGATGCCCATGCCGATCGTTGATGAGCTTGAGGTTGTCCATGTCGATGTTGAGCACGCCCAAGCCACCGTGCGCGCGTTGCGCCAGATGGATCGACTGCCGCAGGCGGTCATAGAACAGCGCGCGGTTGGGCAGGTCCGTCAGCGCATCGTGCGTGGCGCGCAGGTACAGCTGATCGCGCTCGGCGTTGGCGGCGTGGAACATGGCCGAGGCAATCAGCTCGGACATCAACTCCAGCACGCCGATGTCGCTGGCGCTGAAGGCGTCGACCTCCGGCGCTACCAGCTTGAGCACGCCGACCGTGGTGTCGAGGTGGCGCAGTGGTGTGACCACCATCGAGCGCAGACCTACGCGGCGGCAGGCCTCACGGTCGACGCGCGGGTCGGTTTCGGAATCGGTGCAGTGCAGGATTTCGCCGGTCTGTACGCACAGGCCCGACAGGCTGCCCTGGCGCGCAAGTCGCAGGCCCAGCAGCGTTTCGGTCAGGCCCGACGTGGCGCGATAGACCATCTCATCGCCTTCCGCCATTTCGACCACCGCGCCCGTCGCGCACGTCAGATGCTGTGCCCGCTCGGCGACCAACGCCATGATGGCGCCCAGATCGGTGCCGAGCTTGGCGATCTGGGACTGTGCTCGCACGATTTCGAGCAGCGTGGCTGGGTTTTGCAAAGGCGGGTGATCGATCGACATGGGAGGGTACAGCTGTGCCAGCGGGTCGAGCGATTCTAGCCCGGTCAACCGAACGACATAGACCGAAATGTCGCCGGTGTGAGGCGCCGTTACAACTTTCGGATGCACCATGAAGGTGCGGGCCGATTCGGCAGGCGGCAAGACATTGATGTCATAGGGTGCTTGTTGGATGCCGGCGCCTGCGGCTTAGCCAACGGTTGGCTCCAGCCGTATCAGCGTGATTTCCGACGGCGCGCCGAACCGCTTGGGCGGGCCCCAATATCCGGTGCCACGGCTGGTGTAGATCCACAGACGCCCCAGCTTGTGCAACCCGGCCGTAAATGGCTGCTGCAGCGGAACGAACAGGCTCCACGGCCAGAACTGGCCGCCATGCGTGTGTCCTGACAGTTGCAGGTCGAAGCCGGCCTCTGCCGCGGCCGGGGCGCTACGCGGTTGATGCGCGAGCAGGATCGTGGGCGTCACGCCGGACGGCGATCCCGCCAGCGCTCGCGTCGGATCGCTCGTGTGCGCAGTGTCGAACTTACCCGCACTGAAATCGGTCACGCCTGCGATCACCAGTGGCGCGCCGTCGTGTTCCAGCACTGCATGCTCGTTCATCAGGACCCGCATGCCCAGCCGTTCGAACTCCGACACCCAGGGACCGACGCCCGAGTAGTACTCGTGATTGCCCGTCACCGCAAAAACGCCGTGCCTTGCCGACATGCCTGCGAGCGGCGCGATATGCGGACGCAACACGTCCACCTCGCCGTCCACCAGATCACCTGTCACGGCGATGACATCCGGTTGCAGCGCATTGAGCCGGTCCACCACGCCCGCGACATACGCACGCTTGATGGTGGGGCCGACATGCAGATCGGTGATTTGCGCGATGGTGAAGCCGTGCAGCGGCGCCGGTAGGCCCGCAATGGGCACCGTCACCCGCGCGACGCGGGGGATGCGACGCGCGTTGACATAGCCGATCAACGTCACCAGCAAGGTGAGCGCGACGACGAGCAGGGCCGAGTCATGCCGATAAGCCTGTGGCAGCACGATCAGCGCGATGTCGCGCAGCAGCGTCAGCACGAACAGCGAAGAGAGCAGGCCCATCAGCAACGCACCGAACCAAGACACGCGATCCGCCAGCGAGATGGGGCGGATCACAAAGCGCGCGGCCATCCCGGTGGGGATCATGACCGTCGAAACGAGCAGGAAAAGGATGCCGGCAGCCCAACCCGCCCCGTTCCAGCCCAGATCCGGTAGCAGCCGGCACCCGATGTAGAGATGCAGCACAGCCATGAGCGCCACGGCCGTCGTCAGGAAGCGGCGCCTGCCGCGGGGCAGGGATCGGCTGCCGGTAGGTTCGTCACGCATGGTGGAGCGGCTCCTTTTTGTTTCGGTGGGGCGAATCCACGGAAGATGGGGCGACCGGCAGCGTTGTCAATGCCGGCCAACCGTTCGACCGCAAGCAATATTGCACGTCCCTTGGTAAAATCTATCGATATCCTCAAGCCGATTGATCGTCATGACGCTCACCGAACTCAAATACATCGTCGCCGTCGCGCGGGAACGCCACTTTGGGCGTGCCGCCGAGGCCTGCTTCGTCTCGCAACCGACATTGTCGGTCGCCATCAAGAAGCTGGAAGACGAACTGGCCGTGCAGATCTTCGAGCGCGGCGCGTCGGAAGTGAGCGTCACGCCCGTCGGCGAGCAGATCGTCACGCAGGCGCAACGTGTGCTCGAACAGACGATGGCGATCCGCGAGATCGCCAAGCAGGGGATGGACCCGCTGGCCGGGCCGCTGCGGCTTGGGGTGATTTATACGATCGGCCCTTACCTGCTGCCCGCGCTGGTCAAGCAGATGATCAACACCGTCCCGCAGATGCCGCTGATGCTGCAGGAGAATTTCACTGTGCGGCTGGTGGAGCTGCTCAAGCAGGGCGAGATCGACTGCGCCATCATGGCCGAGCCGTTTCCCGAGGCGGGCCTGATGACGGTGCCGCTGTACGACGAGCCTTTTGTCGTGGCGGTGCCGCGCGGTCATGAACTGGCCAAGGCGTCGTCGGTGGACCCGGAGGCGCTCAAGCAGCAAACCATGCTATTGCTCGGCAACGGCCATTGCTTCCGCGATCACGTGCTGGGCGTGTGTCCCGAGCTGTCGCGCTTCTCGCAGAACGCCGACGGTATCCAGAAGACGTTCGAAGGCTCGTCGCTCGAAACGATCCGGCATATGGTTGCCAGCGGTGTCGGCATTACAGTGCTGCCGCGTACATCGGTGCCGAACATGCAGCCCGCCGCCACCGATCTCCTGACCTACGTACCGTTCCAGGAGCCGGTGCCCGACCGCCGTGTGGTTCTGGCCTGGCGCAAGAGCTTTACCCGCATTGCCGCCATCGAGGCGGTGGCCAAGGCGGTCGCGCAATGCGAACTGCCCGGTGTCAAGCTGTTGCCGCCCACGCCGCTGATCCACTGATCCACCGACGTATCTGCTGGTCGTGTCGGCTTGGCGAAGGACATTGGAACAAGCGCCGAGCTGACTGGCGAGGAGAGCGCGGAGCCGGAGTCGACGTTGTCACCTTGCCGTTCGGAAGTCCATCGCTGGCGCCCGGGGGCCCGGTGTGTGTCGACAGCATGAAACGATGCAAGGCGTCCCGCTAGCGGGTGACCGGAAATCCGATCGCAAGAACAAGCGCAAAGAGCGCGTACAAGGAGCTGACTGCTATCAAGGTTCGCCCATGCATGACGCCGCGCCGGAACATCATCCACAAGAACAGGATGGCGACCGCGGTAATGATGCCGGACGCAAGCAGCGGCCCATCAAATCGCCACGGCGTGAAGAAGATCCCCAGTGCGCTCGGGATGGTGGCCTGAATCATCATGGCTCCCGAGATGTTGGCCAAGGCGAGGCGTTCCTTGCCCTGGCGGACCCAAATCAGCGCGTTCATCGTCTCGGGCAACTCGGTCGCAACGGGGCTAAGCAGCAGCGCGACAAGGTGTGCTGGCCAGTGCAGCGCTGTGCCAATCGCTTCGAGCTGTGCCACGAAGACGTGCGAAGCCCCGCCGATGACGACCAGCGCGAGCAGCGCTTGCAGCACAGCCCACCCCAGTGGAGGTTCCGCCAACTTCGGGCGAATTGAGAGGGGCTCCAGCGCCTCTTCCTCCGGTGCCGTGTCACTGTCCTTGATCTCGCGCCAGACGTAGATCGCATACGCCACGAGGAAAAGGATGCCGAGCCAAGGCTTATATGCAAAGGCAACAAGCCCCAGGGCAACCTTGACAACAAAGACGCCAAGGAAGCCCGCTTGGTCGCGGCTCATGCGGGCATGGTCGACCTTGACTTCCGCGGTAGCGCGGCCAAGCCGTCGTCGATTCATCATCAACGCCAAACCAACAACCGCATACGCGAGTGTGGCCAGGACAAGCGGGCCGCCCATCGCAGCGCCGACACCGAGGTCCTTCTGCTCGGCCGTCGAACCGAAGACCACAGCCACGAACGTGACGGCACTTTCAGGCAGTGCGGTCCCAAAAGCGGCCAATACTGAGCCGACGGCTGTGGCGCCAAGATTCAGTCGCTTGCCGCACCATTCGATGCCGTTGACGAAGTATTCGCAGGCCAAATAAATGGTGCCTGCCGACATCAGGAAAAGACCGATCGTGAGGAGCATGGAATAAGGTGGCCAGGCAACGCGATAAACCCATGGCACGACGACGCGCGTCGCCCGGCCGGGGTGCGCACGTCGCGGCCAAAGGTCTCGCCTGGCGGCTCTGCTTACAGCAGAGGCTGTCCACACCATGAGACAGCACGGTCTCAAGTTTGTTGATGTGGACTTCCGAGCATTGCGCCCGGAATGGCTACTCCCCAATGACAACGGGCCGCAGTTTAGCAGAGCACCCCTGCTAGCGGGTCAGGATCGGCTTTCCGAACAGCGCCGGCAGGAAATCGTCCAGGAAGAACAACACCTGCAAATTGGCGCCCACGCCCCGTGTCGATCCGTGGGTCAACGGCAGGACCAGCTCGGCTGCCACCTGCCATGTATCTTTGATGTAGGCGACGCCGGGGTTGACGGTGCCGCGCGTGCGCTGACCGCGTGGTGAGTCGAATGCGAACTCAACCAAGGGGATCCATTGGTGGAGGGGTTCCTCTTTGGGGAGCACGCCGGGTACAAACCGATCCGTCAAATAGAGCGTGCTGTACTCCAATGCGAACCCCCAATGCACGGTGGTGACGTTGGCTGTCCTTACAGGGTTGAACTGTCGCGTCATCGGGTCATAGCTCAGGTTGTCCGATGCTTTGCTGGTCGGTACGGCCACGCTGACGCCCGCCGTGATGCCGAACGGCCGCAACCAGGACCAGGCGTCAGGCAGCGATCCGAACCCCTGGCCAACGTACAGGCTGGGCGCGATGGTCGCTGCCGTGCTGGCGCCGAGGCGTTTAGCGCCGGTCTGGGGCAGCCCATAGATCAGCGAGGCGGCCACAAGCGTCTCGTTCAGATCGTCTTCGTAGAGCCGGGATTTGAGAATCAGGTCGGAACCGGTCGCGCCGGGCTGGCGTGCACCTTCCCAGTCGCGCCGGATGAAGCCAGTGTCAAAGCCGATCGAGACCTCAGGTGTCAGCAGCCGCGCAAACGAGACAGTCGTGGCGTGATCCGTGACGTTGCCGCCGTCGCCTGGGTGTTGCACGGTGCCAGCGGTGATCGAGAATTCGTCAGCAACAGCGGGGTCGTCGAAATTCAGTGTTCCCGGAAAGAAGCGGTTGCCAGCAATGCCGTGCGCGTGTGATGGGCTGCAAGCGAGCGCAGCAAGAGCAAGCGCTGCCGCGCAAATGCGGGCAAATCTAGATGGGCGGTACATGGTCGGGAGAGGAGCGTCCGCAGATAGGCCGCGGCAATGTCTTGTTGTTTTGGTCGGGGAAAGGCGGTGGAGCGGCCCCCACATGACGGGGTACCGCCTCCCTTGCTAGTGGTCCGGGGGATATGTTCGGGTCGGACGTCAGGTCATTCGGTCGGTAACGAATGAACCTCGACCGTAACGTGTGACAGGGCTTGGAATCGCCGCAGCCGTTCGTGATAAAACTGCGGTCCGCGATGCGCTTGGCGTGTGCCCACCGAGAGCACCACGCCCAAGTGCCCAGGGCCGATGCGCCAGACGTGCAGATCGAGCAGCGTGTCGCCATCGGTCTCCAGTGCAGTCTTGATGCGGCTGCCGATGTGCTTGTCGGGGGTCATGTCGACCAGGATGCCACCCGTGTCGCGCATCAGTCCGTAGGCCCAGTTAGCAATGACCAGCGCACCGACGACGCCTGCAAGCGGGTCCATCCAGAGCCAGCCGAAGGTTTTTGCCAGCAACAGCCCGATGATGGCCAGAACCGAGACGGCGGCATCGGCCACAACGTGCACATAGGCCGCGCGCATGTTGTGGTCGCGATGGTGCGCCCCGTGTCCATCGGCGTGTTCGTGGTCATGCTCTTCAAAGGCCATGCTGTATTCCTGACCGCCAATGCCGAGTACGGCAGTAAAGGCGTGCGGCTCCGGAATTTCTGTTGTGGATTCCAGGTAGTTCGCCTTGCGGACCATCAGGAATTCCTGCCGGCTGCCGTCGGGTCGGATGGTGGTGACCGTCGCCACGTCGCTGGGTAGCGGGGCGGTCTCTCCAGCCAGGCGGAACACTGGCGGTAGGCCATCTTCGAAGATCGAAAGTGCAAACACACCCGCTGGCGCGTCGATGTGTTGCACTTCCTTGCCATGCGGATGCGTGTCGCCAAGTCCGGCTGCGCCGTGATCGTGTCCGTGGGCGTGACCATGGTGATGATGGTGACCATGGCTGTGACCACCGTGGTCGCCACCGCTCAGCAGCCAGGCGCTTGCGATATTCACCAGCAAACCGACGACCGCAATCGGGATCGCCTCACCAAAGTGGATCGGCACCGGCGAGAGGAATCGAACCACCGCTTCGTAGCCAATCAGCAGCGCGATCATCGCCAGGATGATGGCGCTGGTGAAGCCGGCCAGGTCACCGAGCTTGCCCGTACCGAACACAAAGCGCGGGTCGTTCGCGTGGCGCCGCGCATAGGTGTAGGCCAGCGCCGCGATCAGCATGGCGCCGGCGTGCGTCGACATGTGCAGCCCATCAGCCACCAGGGCCAGCGAGCCGAACATGCTGCCGCCGATGATCTCGGCGGCCATCATGAGGGTGCAGAGCACGATCACCCCCCATGTCTTGCGCTCGTTTTTCTCGTGCCCCGCCCCCAGGAACACGTGGTCATGGCCGATACCGAACGGCGTGTCGTAGAAGTTACTCATGGCTGGCTCATTTGAAATAGCTGTGCACGACCTCGATCAGCTGCTCCTTGGCGCTGCCCTCGGCGTGTTCATGTTCGTCATCCACCTCGGTCAGGTGGGTGCGGATGTGGTCTTCCAGCACGATGGCCAGCAAGCCGTTCATGGCGCCGCGGCAACTCGTGATCTGCTGCAGGACCGGCGCGCACCCCTGTTCCTCCTCCAGCGCACGCTCAATCGCATCGAGTTGGCCGCGGATGCGCCGAACGCGGTTGAGCAGCTTTTGCTTCTCGCGGATGGTATGGCTCATCCATGACCTCGATAAATATACTATGGGGGGGTATACTACATTGAGTTCCGCTGCAGAGGGTGCAACATTTGCATCGAACCAAACGGCGTAGCCCTCTGCATATACGAGGGCGAAAACGTCCGACTGCGCCACGCGGGATTTCCTGCCGCCGGCCCGCAACGCCATCGCTCACCCTTTTGCTTTACTCCCCGATTGGACACATGTCGATGTAGCGAAGGAAACTGCAAAAAACCCCGCCGTTTGCCCAGGAAATAGCGAACTATGCTGCAAAAAATAGCGAAGATGATTTCAACCAAATTTGGCTGAACGAACTGCTCTGATTCCAGCGCAAGCCACTGCGCTAGGCCGGCCGACTCGGCGTATCAGCGTTACCGGAGTGCGCGACAGGCGCATCAGCTGATTCGAGAGCCTAGCTGCCATTAATGAGCCCAGCGGCGTGCGAGCTGCCGAGCCCATCACGATCATGTCGCATTGGTTGGCAGCAGCAGTTTGCACGATGGTTTCGGCCTCGCGGCCGACGCTGATCTGTGCCACGTAGTGGGAGCCAGCGTCGTCCAAGATGGCGCGCGCTTGACGCAGTGCCTCTTCGCCGCCCTTTTCTTCAAGCTAGCGTAGCACCTCAAGGGAGTAGTAGGCGCTGGCGCGGCCCCTTTCGAGCGGCGTCTGCACATTCAGCAGCACGATATGCGACGCACAACGGTCCTGGCAGCGGAAGGCCGCATGGCGCACCGCATCCAGTGCGTGGCGGGGCGGGAGCCGTTGACGGGCATAAGAAGTTTAAGCATTGCAAGGTCTAATCACGTTGATCGGCCGGTGGCAGGGTGAGTCGGGTAATTGCCTGCAAGTGCCTGGATAGGTCGGGCGCCACGCGCGCTTAAGAGGGGTCCGCAGTGCTCAAATCCGAGACCTCACGCTGCTCAATTGCTCGCCCATAACGTTGCTCCGCGCGCCTGTCAGTAATGTAGACAGCGACGAACAAGGCGATGATGGTGACCATGGCACCTACACTGAGCAGCCATCGAGCTAGCAGTTCCATTTCAGTTGGTGCGTATTGCGCCCGCGCTGGCCATCCTATCCCTGTGGGCGCTTTTCCGGCGTGGCGTTGTGAATGGGCGGACACTGTTGGCCATGAGTTCTCTATATGCGCTGTTCGCACTGATTGTTATCTTTGGATTCTCTAGTGCGCGCTATTGACCCGCCGACCCTCAGGACTGCCTAATTGTTGTACATGGCATACGCGAAGAAATGCCTTGCTGGCTTGCGTGAGACTTGCTAATCTGCGCGCCGTCACAACTACGGAAAAATTTCCATGGACAGTTGTTCTAGTCGATCTTGGGTCGCACTCTGAACGGCTAAGTTGCACGGCAGGTGGTGGTTCTTGCGTAGGTTCTCTGCGCGAGCCTCTTCCTGAATTCGATTGTTGTTCTCCGGTACGGCCATGTGGCCGCACGTTTTCGTGCGCGTCGCTATTGGGAGGCCCCATGCTGTTTTTTCCCCTTATTCAACACATTTGGGTGGCAGTGCGTTCGCTTTCTGTAGTGCGAGCCACAGTCCTTAGCCAGGTCGCCCGTCGCCGTTCAGCTCAGCTGTCCATGGCAGTGCTGATGTCTGCCTTGGCTTGCGTTGCCCACGCAGAAAATACCGTCCTAGCCGAAACCCCGCCTACTTCTTCGGCGGAGGATCAGAATGCCGTGGGTTCTAAATCGCCTGCTTCTGCCGAGCAAGCGCCGGCAATGCCGGAGGCACAGTGGTGGAATTTCCACGCGCAGGCCACTCATATCACCCAGTGGCACTCCAAGTTCCGAGCCCCCTACGCTGGCGCGAACTCTTTGGCCTCCGACGGCGAGAGCAGTGAAACCACCGACATGACGCTCTTCGTTGGGCTGCGTCTTTGGCATGGAGCCGAGTTGTATGCGAACGCCGAAATTGATCAGGGCTTTGGCTTGAGCAACACGCTCGGTGTGGCCGGCTTTCCTAGCGGAGGTGCATACAAAGTCGGCAACAACACGCCTTACCATAAGCTGCCGCGGCTTTTCCTGCGACAGACCATCAACCTGGGGGGGGAGTCTGAACCGTTGGAGTCAGCGGCAAATCAACTCGCTGGGTCGAGATCCGCTGACAACATCACCGTCACCGTCGGCAAATTTGCCGTAGTGGACGTCTTTGACACCAACAGCTACGCGCATGATCCCCGTGCAGACTTCTTGAACTGGTCTGTTATCGAAGCCGGTGCTTTCGATTATGCGGCGGACGCGTGGGGGTACACGCGCGGTGCTGCGGTGGAGTGGACACAATCTTGGTGGACCGTGCGCGGGGGCTTCTTTGCCCTGTCAACGACACCGAATAGCGAGTCCATCGATGTAGGCTTCAAGCAGCATGAATGGGTCGGCGAAATCGAAGCGCGCCATCAGTTGTTGGGCCGTCCGGGCAAGTTGAAATTCCTGGCCTTCGTGAACCGCGGCTATATGGGCCGCTATGACGATGCGGTGAGTCTGGCGCAGCAGACAGGATCGACGCCAGATACATCCTTGGTCAGGCAGTTCGCCTCCCGACGTGGCGTCGCGCTCAATGTTGAGCAAGAACTGGCAAATGATTTGGGTTTCTTTGCTCGGGCCAGCATGAATGACGGCAACAAAGAGACCTTTGACTTCACCGATATCAATCAGTCAGTTTCTGCGGGCCTTTCCATGTCCGGTAGCCGCTGGGCGCGTTCCAAAGACAGGCTTGGCGCTGCTTTTGCAGTGAACGGTTTATCCAAGGCGGCGAGGCAGTATTTTGCGGCCGGCGGGTTGGGCGTCCTGATCGGGGACGGCGCACTGAACTACGGTACTGAGCGGATCGCTGAAATTTACTACACTTGGGCAGCCATGCCTCATGTCACTGCTGGGCTCGACTACCAGTACATTGTCCACCCCGCCTATAACCGGGACCGGGGACCTGTTTCGGTCGTAGCCGCACGCCTTCATCTGGATTTTTGATGCAGAATTTCTGTCCAACTAGCGTTTTGAGTAACGGGCACGCGAAGCAGGCGGCATTGCATCCCTGAAGCGTGCTTATTTGCATCGGACCGGCGCGGCAATTGCGCGAGAGCGTCCGTGCTGCGCTCCTGCTGATGCGCATTGATTACTAAGCGGCACTTTTGCAATCGGAGGACCCATATGGACAGTCCGAGTCGACCTTACCCGACATTTTCATCCCACTAGGCGAGTCCGCCGCACGGTTGTTCCCTGCTGCTGACTTGCCGTCCAGGCAAGGCAGCGGTGTCTCTCGTCGCTCCTTGATCGTTTGAATCCGCCGCTCGGGGTCCACGCCCTTGCGCGGCGATTGCCGCATGCCGTGCACCGATGGTGCCCATGCGGCCAGGAGTGACCCATGCGCAAATTCAACATCCCCGCCCGTCGTTTCTCGGCGATTGCACTGCCGTTCAGCTCGCCGTTCGTGCAAGCACGGGCCGGTGCGCCTGAACGCGCCAACGACGTGGCCGCCACGCCCAATCGGCGCGCTGGCGACGGCCAATCGCTCTCCAACCACGGTTACGCCGCAGCGGCCATCCGGCTGTCGCGCACCTACTGGTAGGCCCACGCGCGGTATCCAACAACACCAACAAACGGAGGTCGATATGACCCATTTCGCTTCGGGCATCGACGCACCACCGCGTCACGCCGCGCTCGACGACGCCCATGTGGGCGACATCCGTGGTGCACTCGGCACCATCGCCCACCATGACACCGGCGCACGGGATAGCTGGCGTGCGCGTTTGCGGACGCTGCTCGCCATCCTCGGCCCCGGCCTGATCGTCATGGTCGGCGACAACGATGCCGGTGCCTTCGGCACCTACACGCAGGCCGGGCAGAACTACGGCACCACGCTGCTCTGGACGTTGCTGTTGCTCATCCCTGTGCTTTACGTGAACCAGGAGATGGTGCTGCGCCTGGGCGCCGTCACCCGTGTGGGCCATGCGCGGCTCATCTTTGCGCGCTTCGGCAAGTTCTGGGGCAGCTTCTCCGTCATCGATCTGTTTCTCGTGAATGCGCTGACGCTGGTGACGGAGTTCATCGGCATCAGCCTCGCGCTGGAGTACCTCGGCATCCCGCGCCATTGGGGCGTGTGTGCGGCGGCCGCGCTGGTGATGCTGGCCGCGTCCACCGGAGACTTCCGCCGCTTCGAGCGCTTTGCGCTGGCGCTGGTGGCCGGCAGCCTCACGCTCATTCCCGTGTTCGTGATGGTGCATCCGCCGATGGGGCAGGTGGCGCGCGACTTTTTCGTGCCTGCGCTGCCGACCGGCGCACCGCTGGCGGAGGTGATGCTGCTGATCATCGCCATCGTTGGGACGACGGTGGCGCCGTGGCAGTTGTTCTTCCAGCAGAGCTACGTGATCGACAAGCGCATCACCGCGCGCTTCATCCGCTATGAGCGTGCGGACCTGTGGCTGGGCATCGTGCTGGTGATTGCCGGAGCGGTGGCGATGATCGCGTTCAGCGCGCAGGCCTTCCACGGCACGCCCGCGTTCGGCAACTACACCGATGCGCTGGGTACGGCGAAAGGGTTGGAAGCCCATTCGGGCCGCTGGGCCGGGGTGCTGTTTGCGATTGCGCTGCTGGATGCCAGCATCATCGGCGCGTGCGCGGTGTCGTTGTCCACGGCGTATGCGATTGGTGATGTGTTTGCCGTGCGGCACTCGCTGCATCGCAAGCCGACGGAGGCCAAGGGCTTCTACGCGATCTACTTCGGGCTGACCTTGCTGGCTGCCGGCTTGGTGGTGACGCCTGGTGTACCGCTGGGGTTGCTGACCAACGCGGTGCAGTCGCTGGCCGGTGTGCTGCTGCCAAGCGCGACGGTGTTTCTGCTGCTGTTGTGTAACGACAAGGCCGTGCTCGGCCCATGGACGAACGGCCGCGCCATGAACATCTTCACGGGCGGCGTGGTGGCGGTGCTGGTGATGCTGTCCGTCATCCTCACTGCGGCGGTGCTGTTTCCCGGCATTGGCGAGTTCGAGATCGGCGCGATCCTGGTGGGCGGTTCGCTCATCGCCATCGTCATGTCACTGGTGCTGTGGCGCATCGAGCGACGCACGTATCGGCCGCATCATCCGCAACGTGTGAGCGTGCTTAATCGTGACCACTGGACGATGCCGCCGCTGGAGCAGCTCACACCGGCGCGGTGGACGCCGCTCAAACGCACGTGGATGTTCGTGCTGCGCGGCTACCTTGTGGTGGCGGCGGGGCTGGTGCTGGTGCGGATCGCCGGACTGCTGACAGGGTAAGGCCAGGCCAACTGCTATTTACTTGCATTTGCTCAGCTTCGGCGCGTGCCGGCGAGAGCTTCGGCGTACTTCCAGCTTCACGCGCGGGGTAACTGAAGCGGTTGTGAGTCCAGTTGGGCAACGGGGACCAGAGGTTGCTCGCAATCGTGAATGTTCACGTATACGGGAGTGTCCTTCCTCAACGTACTACCCGCGGGTAGCGGTACCACCACGTGGCGCAATTTCCGCCCGCTATGCATGTATTTGTCGGCCATGGTTCCGAAGTCAAACCTCACGACAGCAAACAGTTGCGGCGCGCTGGATTGGCCTACCCCTTGCTGACACAGCGCCACGAACCTCCCCAGATCGGCAGGCGCTCCAACCTTTTCGATTTCTCCGACTCTCCATCCCTCGTCGTACGCATATTTGCCTTCATAGATGGTCGTGCAACCGGCGAGGGTCATGATCAATAGGGTGCTGAGTGCTGCCACGCGCAGTGTCGAATGAAGAGCAAGCTTCCTCGGAGTTCCTATCATCATCCGCCCCTTGTTCCTCGATATTGGACCCGCGGCCACGGACCTGTTCGATAGTCGTTGCGCATATGCTGAAAGTCCAAGCCCTATATTCAGTTTAGGGCAGGTCCTTCACACAGTGATACCGTACAAATCACAGTGCCATACGTGTCGGATACCGTACGGAGGTGAACCGGAGTAGTGCAAACGAAAACGCATCTCATGCCGGTTTTTGTTTGCGGCACCGGGTTATTCCGCAAAAGAACTTGCGTCGCGTCTATGCTTGCGCGGCTAGAAATCGGAGCCATCCATGCTG
The DNA here is from genome assembly GCF_038440115.1 of Ralstonia sp. OTU4908. NCBI lineage: Bacteria > Pseudomonadati > Pseudomonadota > Betaproteobacteria > Burkholderiales > Burkholderiaceae > Ralstonia > Ralstonia sp. OTU4908. The sequence continues at coordinate 109,559 of NZ_JASATD010000004.1, forward strand.
CATGCACGCCTCTCCAGCCTTGTCGGGCTCATCGTTACGTTACTGGGTCTATCGGCGCTTCCGGCGCATGCCGTCCTTCCAGATGAGATTCAGGTCTACACCGGTGACATCAACGCACCTGGCGAGTTTGGTCTTGAGCTGCACCTCAACACAACGCCAAGCGGCATTTCGGAACCGTCCTATCCGCGCGAAGTCACAACGCCGCATGGTTGGCGGGCTACGGCCGAGTTTTCTTACGGCCTGACGTCGTCGGTAGAGCTTGGCCTGTACGTCCCGACCGCGCTCACACGCGAGAACACCTACTACGTCACGGGGCCAAAAGTGCGCGTGAAGTGGATGCCCGTTCGACCGGAAGAAGGCGTCGGTTACTTCGCTGGTGTCAACGTCGAGCTCGCTCACGTTGCAAATCGGTTTGATCAATCGCAGCAAGCGGCCGAGTTGCGACCAATCTACGGTTATCAGAATGAAGAGTGGCTATGGGCGTTCAACCCAGTGCTCGACTGGAACCTCTCTGGCCCTGACCGCAGCGGGGTGCCCGAAGTCGCACCTGCCTTCAAGGTCGCGCGGACATTGGCAACAGGTGTTCGCGCTGGATTGGAGTACTACGCTGGGCTGGGGCGCGTCGACCATGTTTTGCCATTGCAAGAACAGCAGCACACCGCCTTTCTTGCGTTTGACGTGGATCGCAAGCCGTTCGTTTTCAACTTTGGCGTGGGCCGAGGTTTGACGCGCGCTACCGACCGATGGACGTTTAAGTGGATTTTCGAAATCCCCTTGAGCTGATCATCAGTTGGTGGGCTTCAATTCTCAATTGGAAGGCCCACGCCTCGTCAGCATCAGCGCTGTGCGATGTCACCTCCGCCCCGGTTCCACCACCCGCCCCCTAGCGCTTGAAATAGCGCAGCCGTGTCCGAGAGTCGGTTTGCGCGCGCCTCGATAGTGGCCTGCGCTGCTGTCTGATAGGCCTGCTCGGCGTTCAGCACGGCGAGGAGGTTGACTTGGCCGATTGCCCGCTGCTTGTCTGTGATGTTCAACGTCTTGCGTGCGGCCTGCTCGGATTTGAGCGAGGCTTTCAGCACGTCGGCGTCGGCATCCAGCGCGTGTAGGGTGTCGGCGACGTTCTGGAAAGCGGTGACCACGGTGCCACGGTACTGCGCCTCCGCTTGATCGACGCCCGCAACCGCCGCCCGCTTTTTCGCCAGCAGCGCCCCGCCGTCAAAGAACGTCTGTGCCACGTTGCCGACCAGGCTCCAAAAGACGTTCCCGTCACGGAACATCTGGCTGAAGATTTCGGCGGTGCCGCCTTTGGTCCCGGTAATCGTCAACTGCGGCAGCATATTGGCGATGGCCACACCTACCTGTGCAGTCGCGGCGTGCAGTTGTTCTTCGGCGGCACGCACGTCAGGGCGTTGTCGCACGAGATCCGACGGCAGCGACACCGGCAACTCCTTCGGCAGCGTGAAGTCCGCAAACGTGAAGGTCTCGGGGATGCCTTCGCTGGGTAGTTTGCCGGCCAGAGCGGCCAACAGATCGCGCTGCACCGCCAGTTGCTTTTGCAGATTGGGCAGCGCCTGCTCCGCTTGCGCCAGCGCCGTCTCGGCGGCCGCTACCTCCAGCCCCGTCACAGCGCCAAGTTGGAACTGCTTGTGCAGGTTGTCGAGCAACTGCGTATTGATATCGACAATGCGTTGCTGCGCCGCGATCTGTGCGCGCAGCGAGGCTTCCTGCACGGCAGCCACCACGATGTTGGACGCCAGTGTGAGATAAGCCGCCTCCATCTGGAAATACTGCGCATCTTCGGTTGCCTTGAGCGATTCCACCTGGCGGCGATTCAGCCCGAAGACATCCGGTGCATAGCTCACCGTGAGCTGCGCGGTGTGCAGGGTGTAGATCGGCGCACCGGAGGTGAGCGTGGGCGAAATCGTGCCCACGGCATTCTGTTGGCGGCTGGGCTGATAAGAGCCCTGCAGCATCGGGAAGAACGCTCCCTGTTGTGCCCGCGTCTGCTGCTGCGCCACGCGCAGGGCAGCCTGGGCGGCGGCAAGAGTCGGGCTGGCGGCAATTGCATTGGCGATTGTCTTGTTCAGCTTTTCCGACTGAAACGTCTTCCACCATTGGTCGGACACCGGCATCCCCGACACGAAGCGCTGCGCCTCTCCACCCTGCGTGGCGGCGGTCGACGTCTGTTGCGGCAGTGGCTGCGGCGTATAGCCGCTTACCTTAGGGGCTTCGGGTGTTTTGAAATCCGGTCCGACCGCGCAGGCGGTGGTCAATAGGCATGCCGCCGCCATGGCAGTCAGGCGTAGAAGAACGGAGGCGGAAGATGGCGTGCCAAGGGCAGTGTTGGCGGGCATGGAGGCACCCAGTCTGATCGAATGGCGGCGATTCTATGAGAGCGGCGAATCATTGCGAACTGTGATTCATCACAGTAGACCGATCTGTGGGTGAGCAGCATCATGCGGGCAAATTTCTATCGTCTGGGGTATTGCTGTGCAGGTCGATTACAAGTCCGCTGCCATTGGGGGCGCCGTTGCTGCGTTGGTCGTTGGTGGCCTGATGTGGGGAATCGGGAGCCAGAATCGCTCGGAAGCCGCGCTCGCTCCGTCGTACACAGGCGCGCCCGTCGCTGTGCCTGCGTCGCCGTCGCGTGATGGCCAAGCCGTCACTTTGAGCCAGGGCCAATTGCAGTACATCAAGGTCGCACCTGTGGAGCTGCGTGCATTCGCCAGCCGGCGTGAAGCCGTGGGCAATGTCGATTTTAACGAGGACCACGCGGTGCAGGTCTTCACGTCATACCAGGGCAAGATCCGCAACACGTATGCCAAGGTGGGCGACACCGTTGCCAAGGGCAAGCCGCTGTTTGATATCGAGAGCCCCGATCTGGTGCAAGCAGAATCCACGCTGATCTCCACTGCTGGCACGCGCAAGCTGACGACCGATGCGCTGGCCCGTGCGCGCCAGTTGTATGAGATTCAGGGCTTGGCACAGAAGGATCTGGACCAGGCTATCTCTGACCAGCAAGCTGCTGAGGCTGCCTACAAGGCCGCGCGTGAAGCCCTGGCGGTATTTGGCAAGACACCCGCGCAGATGGACCAGATCGTCCAGACGCGCAAGACCGATTCGCTGCTGACAGTGGTCAGTCCGATCTCGGGTCAGGTGACTGCGCGCAGCGCCCAGCCGGGCTTGCTCTTGCAACCGGGCAACGGCACGGCGCCATTTACGGTGGCTGACGTGTCAACCATGTGGATGCAGGCCTTTGTGCCGGAAGCCGACGTGCCGCTTCTGCATGTTGGACAGCCGGTCAAGATTCACGTCATGGCATTCCCCGGCCGGGTCTTCAACGGCAAGATCACCACCGTGGGCGCGTCGGTCGACGCCAATACGCACCGTATCCTGGTGCGCTCGGAAATCGACGACCCTAAGCACGAATTGCGCCCCGGCATGTTCACCTCGTTCGACATCACCACCGGCGCGCCCATCCAATCTCCAGCATTGGCGATGGACGGCGTAGTGCGCGAGGGTGACGGCACCATGACCGCCTGGGTCACCACCGACCGCAAGCGCTTTGCGCGGCGCGTGATCAAGCTCGGCCTTGAGCAGGACGGCTTCGTGCAGATCCTTGAGGGTCTGAACGCCGGCGAACTGGTCGCCAATGAGGGTGCGTTGTACCTGAGCACGGCTGCTTCCGGCAGCGTCAATAGCGCTGACTGAAGGGAGTTCACCGTGCTCAAAGCGATTCTCAAGCTGTCGCTGCTGCGACGGCCGCTGATCCTGTTGTTCCTGCTGGCGTTCGTGGCGGCAGGGTTGTTCGCGTACTCCAAGCTGAATATCGAGGCGTACCCCAACCCTGCGCCAGTTATTCTCGAAATTACCGCACAAACGCCGGGCCTATCGGCCGAAGAAATGGAGCGGTACTACACGGTGCCAATGGAAATCGGCTTGGCCGCGACACCCGGTGTGGAGAATATCCGCTCCACGTCGTTCTACGGTCTGTCGTTCGTGCGCGTGACCTTCAAGTACGGGATCGACTACTACTTTGCTTACACGCAGGCGGCACTTGCCCTCCAGCAGAACGTCAGCTTGCCCAACAACGTCCAGCCGCAGATTCAGGCGTCCAGCCTGGTCGGCGAGGTGGTGCGCTATCAGTTGAAAGGACCGCCCCACTTTGGGCTGACCAACCTGCGAACCTTGCAGGATTGGGTATTGCAGCGCCGCCTGAAGACCGTACCGGGCGTGGCCCAGGTGGTCAGCTGGGGAGGCACGACCAAGGAGTACGACGTCGAGGTCGACCCAAAGAAGCTGGAAGCCTATGGCGTCACCCTGCCGCAGATGATGACGGCGCTGGGCAATGCCAACATCAACGTCGGTGGGCGCACGATCAATTTTGGGCAGCAGTCCGTCAACATCCGCGGCGTGGGTCTCATCCAAGACGTGAAGGACATCGACAAGATCGTCCTCACGCAGACCAACGGGGTGCCCGTGCAGGTCAAGGATGTTGCGAAGACGAAGATCGGCTTCGCGCCCCGTCTGGGCATTGCCGGCCGTGACAACGAAAGCGACGTCGTCACCGCCATCGTGGTGATGAACCGCACCATGCAGACCAACGACGTGGTGGCGCGCGTCAAGGCAGAGCTGGACAAGATCAATGCCGATGGCACGCTGCCGGCGGGTGTGAAGGTCGAGCGCTACTACGATCGCTCGGAGCTCGTCTCCGTCACCACGCATACGGTCATGCACGCGCTGCTGTTTGGCTGCCTGCTGGTGTTCTTTATTCAATGGATATTTCTGGGCGATCTGCGCAGCGCCATCATTGTCAGCGCGAACATTCCGTTTGCGCTGTTCTTCAGCATACTGATCCTGCTGCTGACGGGGGAGTCCGCCAACCTGCTCTCGGTCGGGGCGGTGGACTTCGGGATCATCGTGGATTCATCCGTCATCCTGGTGGAGAACATCTTCCGCAACTTCCAGATGCCGGCCGCAGAGCAGACGCGCCTGCTGATGAGCCGTGACGCGAAGATGCTTGGATTCCGCGTGCCCGAACGCCTGCGCATGATTTTCGTCAGTGCCTTGCAGGTTGATCGCGCGGTGTTCTTCTCGGCGCTCATAACGGTGGCGGCGTTCGTTCCCCTGTTCACCATGCAGGGGGTGGAAGGTCAGATCTTCGGCCCCATGGCGCGTACCTACGGCTATGCACTGGCCGGCGCACTGATCGCCACGTTCACGGTCACTCCAGCATTGTGCTCGTACCTGCTGCCCAAGAAGATTGAAGAGACGGAAACTTGGCTCGTCCGCATGTTGCATAAGGCTTATCAGCCTGCGCTGACGTGGTCGCTATCCAACCGGCGCATTGCCGTGACGATCGGTGCGGTCGTGCTTGCGGCAACCGCGGCACTTATGCCTCTGCTGGGCACCGAGTTCCTGCCCGCCCTTGAAGAAGGCAACCTGTGGATCCGGCTGACCATGCCGCAAACGGCCTCGCTGGAATCCGGCGTGGTACCGGTCTCGCGCATGCGCCAGATCCTGCTCAAGCACCCCGAGGTGCGCACGGTGGTGTCGGCTCACGGACGCCCTGACGATGGCAGTGATGCCGCTGGCTTCTACAACGCTGAATTCTTCGTACCACTTAAGCCGTTCGATCAATGGTCGGCCGGGATGACCAAGGAGAAGTTGATCGCGCAGATCCAAAAAGAATTCACCAGCGAGTTCACTGGGGTCGGGCTGAATTTCTCGCAGTACATTCAGGACAACGTGGAAGAGGGGTTGTCTGGCGTGAAGGGGGCCAACTCGGTCAAGATCATCGGCCCGGACTTGCAAGTGCTGGAAAGGTTGGCCGACCAGGTGCAAAGCGAAATGAGCAAGGTCAAAGGGATCACAGACCTGGGCATCTTTCGTGTGCTGGGTCAACCGAACCTGAACGTGCGCATTAACCGGGAGGCGGCCGCGCGCTATGGGCTGAACACAGGGGACGTGAACACCGTGGTGCAGGCTGCCTTGTCGGGCTCGCAGGCCACCACCATCCTGGAAGGTGATCGGCAGTTTGCCCTGACGGTGCGGCTGGCCCCGGAGTACCGCGCCACTATCGATGCGGTGCGCAACATCCGCGTCGCCTACACAAACGCTAACGGCGGCAACTCATACATTCCGCTATCGGCCCTGGCTGATATCACGCTGGATACGGGTGCGTCGTACATCTATCACGAGAAGAATGCCCGCTATATTCCGGTCAAGTTCAGCGTGCGTGGGCGCGATCTGGGCGGCACGGTGGAAGAAGCACAGCAACGCATCGCCCAGCATGTCAAGCTGCCGCAGGGTTACCGCATTGAGTGGGCGGGTGAATTTGAAGATCTGGAGCAAGCCAAGCAGCGGCTGGCGGTCATGGTGCCGATCAGCATTCTGTTGATCCTGGTGCTGCTCTATGGGCTGTTCAATTCGCTGCGCGATAGTCTGATGGCGCTGGCCGGGATTCCATTTGCGATTACCGGTGGGGTGGCAGCGCTGTTCCTGACGGGGTTGGACTTCAGCGTCTCGGCGGCAATCGGCTTTGTCTCGTTGTTTGGGGTGTCCGTGATGGACGGTATTCTGATGATCACCTACTACAACGACCTGCGCCGAGAGCGCGGCCTCCAGCCCACGGAAGCCATGTTCCATGCGGCGCAACAGCGGATGCGGCCCATGCTGATGACCGCGCTGTCGGCATGTATCGGCTTGTTCCCGGCGGCTATTTCCACGGGCATCGGCAGCCAGGTGCAGCGGCCATTGGCCACCGTGGTCGTGGGCGGCATGCTTGTGGGCCCGTTGATGCTGCTGGTGATCGTGCCTGCGTTGCGGATGGTCTTCCTCGGCAAGGAGCCGCCGTCTGAAGACCCGCCCCTTGAGGAAGCGCCGGTCTGAGCGATGGCCGCCGCTTCGTGCGGCGGCGCTTACGGCTTAATGATCCCTGCACTGGATGCCCTGACCACGGCTTCTATGCGCGTGGCGACGCCCAGCTTTTCGCGCGCATTGTCCATATGGAAATCGACCGTTCGCTTGGAGAGCCCAAGAATCGTGGCAATCTCACCCGATGTCTTGCCGCGCGCAGACCATGCCAGCACCTCGGCCTCGCGCTCGCTCAGTTGTACGGGCGGATGCGCGGCATGCGTGCGCGGCCGTCTGGCGAGCCGGGTCTGCACGATGCTAATCAGGATTTCGAAATCGACCGGCTTGGTCACGTAGTCATCGGCCCCCAGGCGCCGCCCGCGCAGTTCGGAGTCGCGTTGCGCCATCGCCGTCAGAAAGACGAACGGAATCTCGGCATACCGTGGCGCGAGCGTGCGCAACTGCTCCAGCAACTCGAACCCTGTCATGCCCGGCATGCCCACGTCGCATAGCACAAGATCGGGGGCTTCGCGCAGGAGCATCGCCAGACCGGACTCACCGTCGTGCGCCGTGACGATGGTATAGCCATGTTCAGCCAACTCTTCGGCGATCAGTTCGGCGGTTTCAATATCGTCTTCAATGCAAAGAATCTTGGCGCTGACTGGCTTCATGGATATTCCAGGTGATGGTATGGTGACTGATGCTCCGCTCACGACGGGGCCAAGGAACGCTGCGCAGGACACTACCTATGCACTCGCCAAAACCGGTCTCCGACGCGCCAGACGGGCGGCGCTTTGGAATCGCTTCTCCGTCGATCTTGCGCCCTATCCGGGTGCGGCTGACGCTGGTGTTCGTGGTTTTTTTACTGTTGGTGGTTGGCGTCGGCGCTTTCAGTATCGACCAATTGGCGAGTTTCCACAGCGTATCTGCGCAGATCAGCGGGCGCTGGCTTCAGAACAGCCGAATTCTAGGGGACCTGAACAACTACATCTCGGATTACCGCGCGGCCGAAGGCGATTTTCTGATCGCCTCGTCACGCGCCGATCTGCGAGCTGCCGACGAACAGGTCGCCATGCTAGACAAGTTGATTGCCACGTCCCAAGCCCGCTACGACAAGATCGAGCACGATAGTGCCGAACACGAGCTCTACAGCCAGTTTGTCACCCAATGGAATACGTATCGTGAGCTCGCGAAACGGCTGATGATTACTGCCAAGGCAGGCGACGTAGGGGGCGGTACGCGGCTCTACCACACGGACTCCAAGCATGCATTCGACTTGGCCAACGACACACTGGGCGTGATGACCGAGCGCAGTGTCGCTGGCGCGGCAGCAGAAACCGAGCGTGAGGCACAGGCCTACCACGACGCGCGGCAACTCATCATTGGGGCGATCGTAGTGGCGGCATGGCTGGTCGTGCTGGCTGTGATCTACCTTGTCTACGCTGTGTCGCGGCCGATTGCTGCGTTGGTCGATCGCATGCACCACATTGCCAACAACGACACCCGGATCGACATCCCTGGCTTGGAGCGCCACGACGAGATCGGCGATATTGCGCAGGCCGTGGCGCGCTTTCGAGAAAACACAATCGAATTGGGACGCAGCAAGGATGCACTGATTGCCCAAGCCGCCGTATTGCAGGAGACGCTCGACAAGGAGCGTCGCATGGCTGAGCTGCAGCGCAATTTCGTCTCGATGGCTTCGCATGAATTCCGCACACCACTAGGCGTGATTGATGGTCAGGCCCAGCGGTTGATGCGCATGCGTGACGCTTTGCCGCCTGAGGCGCTGGAAGAGCGCTGCGGGAAAATTCGCGCGGCGGTGCAGCGCATGACGCACCTCATGGATCACCTGCTCGACTCTTCGCACTGGTTAGATTCCACGACGCCCGCAGCGATGCGGCGCACCGATTTGCCGCTTGCGGCACTTTTGCACGAGGTTTGCGAGATGCACCGGGAAAGTACGCCAAGCGCACGGATCGACGAGTGCGTAGAGACTGATGAGCCGAACACATTCTTCGGCGATGCCCGGCTTCTGTTCCAGGCCTTCAGCAATCTTGTCGGCAACGCCGTCAAGTACTCACCGCCAGGCACACCGGTCAGCGTGCGTATGCGCAGCGATGCCGACGGTGTGTCGGTGACGGTTGAAGACCGGGGCATGGGCATACCCGAACGCGATATCGAGCGTTTGTTCGAGCGCTACGTGCGTGGGGGCAACGTTGCGGGGACGGTCGGGGCAGGTGTAGGGCTTTATTTGGTGAAGCTGGTAGTGGAACTGCACAGAGGGACGATCACCGTGACCAGCGAAGAAGGCAAAGGCTCAACATTCAACGTGTTCTTACCCCGCCTGAAAAGCTAGCTTGTGCCGGGTGGGAGCTCGACTACGGGATCGACGTGGGTCATGACATTGAGTACATCACGTCGTTCCAGGACGCGTCGCCTGGCTTCGAGCGCGATGTCGTGACCGACCTTCACGGTTGCGCTGCCTGCGATCTCCAGGTGTGCGTCCACCAGGATCATGTCGCCCATTTTGCGTGTCCGTACGTCATGAACGCCAAGCACGCCCGGCGTGCCGAGTATCACCTCCCGAATTTCGGTCGCCGTCTCTTCATCGACGGCTCTGTCCATGAGGTCGTGCAGGGCATCCGAGCCGAACTGCCAGCCCATTCTCGATACCATTAACCCAACAACGAATGCGGCCACTGGATCGAGCAGGGGAAATCCAAGCAAATTGCCGACGATGCCGAGTGCGACCACCAACGAGGAAGCTGCGTCGGAGCGAGCGTGCCATGCGTTCGCAATCAGCATGCTGGAGCGTACGCGCTCCGCAACGGCCAGCATGTACCGGAACAACAGTTCTTTGCTCACCAGTGCGCCAAGTGCGACCCACAAGCCGATCAACTTCACTTGTGAAATCGATTCCGGATGCTCCAGCTTGGTCACCGAGTTCCAAAGCATTCCGATGCCTACGGCGAGCAGCAGCAAGCCCAATACCAGAGAGGCCGCTGTCTCGAACCGAAGGTGACCATAGTGATGTTCCGCGTCTGGTCCCTTCTGACTATGGTGTCCAGCGAAGAGAACAACGAAATCCGAAACCAGGTCGGAAAGCGAGTGAATCGCGTCGGCTATCAACGCCTGTGAATGGGCAAGAACGCCAGCAATCAGCTGCGCAGCTGTTAGGGTCAAATTGACACCCACGCTCACGAGCGTGCTGCGTTTCGCCGCGCGCCTCATGGCGGGCGTCTCGCTGTCGAGATCGATCTCGGTTGGCTGTTGCATGGTTTTGTTTGTCTGATGGTCGAGGACAGATCACCTTGAGGGCGAGCGCCTGAACTTGTCCGCGATCATAGGGGCAGAACTGGCCATTTTGGTAATAACCGGGAGCTGCAGAAAAGAATCCGCATGAGAGCCGTTCTCATTCTGCGCATCTCCTCTGAGGGCCCATTCCCTGCCTCATTTATGGGGCATATGAGCCAAGATTGCTCCGTTTTTTAACGCATGTGTCTTTGCAATCGGTCACGGTGTCGACCACCGGACTGTGTTGGCGAGCAGGCAGCTCGCGCCTGCAATGGTCCGATCGCCATGTGTGCACTACATAAGTGTTCCGAGCCGACCTAGACTGGAAGACGCTCACGACGCTGAGCCCCCTCGCGATGGAGGGTCGACAAGTCTTGGTGGGGAAAGCAAGAATCCACGGATGTGTGATTTGTGGAGCGCTTTATGCCGGTGCGCCGGATCCCCAAGAATTTCCTCTTTGTCACGGGACGACACGCCTCTCCGCAGGCGGAAGAGGTGGTTGAGTTCGAGTCGATCTTGGAAAAGGAGTACATGCTCCTGCTGGACTCGGATCCTTACCTCGAATCGTACGACGTCCAGCCTGTCGAAATTCCACTGTCCCGTGGCCGAATTTATGTCCCGGACCTGCTGGTGACATATCGTCCCACGCCTTCCGGAAATCTCCGACCACCTGAGCTGGTAGAGATCAAAACGCAAGAGCATCTGGATCGGTACGCTGACAAATACCGAGAGAAGTTCGCCGCTGCAGTGGTGTTTGCTGAAGAGCGAGGCTGGATCTTCGTTACCCGAACAGAGCTGGATGTCAGGACGCCTCTTATCCAGAACCTGAAATATCTGCATCGATACCGCCATACGCCGGCAGATCCGGTGGCAGTTGATCATCTACTTGAGGCGATGCGTCAAGAGGGGAGTCCGATGACGCCGGCAGCATTGCTCGGCTGTCTGACAGACAACTTGGAGACGCGTGCAACGTGGATTCCCGTGCTTTGGCATCTTGTGGCCCATGGCGCAATTCAAGCGGATCTGCAGGTTCCGCTGTCGGAAAGCACGCCACTATCTCTACCGAGCTAGGTCATGACGGGCAATTCACGAGCAAAGATGCCGACTCTCCTACACGTTAGGAAGGGCAGCACCGTCACTCATGACGGGCGCGAATATATAGTTCTCCGCCATGCCGATTTGAACAAGGTTCTCGCGCGTGAGAAGGCGTCGGATGAACTTGTTGTGCTGAAGCTGGGTTCACTTGAGGCCCCGTTCAGGAGCAGTGGCGATCCAGCAGAAGGCAATGATCAAGTTGATCTGGAAGACGTATCCAGCGAAGAATGGGAGGTTGCACAAATGCGTTTGGAAGCGATTGGCCCTCTGCTGGACAATCGGCCAAATCGTGCAAAAGCTGACTACGCTGCTGCTGCCATCAAAGCAGGTGTAGGCGTTCGAACGATCTACAACTGGCTGAGCGCATATTCAGATTCTGAATTGCTGTCTTCGTTGCTACCGACGCGCAAGAACGGTGGCCGAGGGCGCAGTCGGCTCTCGCCAGAGGTGAAGTTAATCCTGGATAACTATGTTCGGGAGCACCATCTAACCAAGCAAAAGCCATCAGTCGCCAAGGCCGCTCGCGAAATACGCCGCCTTTGCTACGACGCAGGCATCGAGCCTCTTCCTGCAGCGTCGACTGTATATCGGCATCTCAGTTGGTTGAATGAGCAAGAGTCGCTTAAACACCGAGAAGGTAGGCGAGCTGCTGAACAGCGATTCCATGTGAACAAGGGATCCATCCCGGATGCAGGCTGGCCGCTTGCGCTGGTTCAAGTCGATCACACCTTACTGCCCGTCATCATTGTCGATGACAAGCATCGAAAATCCATCGGCCGTGCATGGATCACCTTGGCGATCGATGTATTCAGTCGCGTTTGCCTCGGCATGTACCTAACTTTTGATGCCCCGTCCGCGATGTCCGCCGGCATGTGCATCTCGCATGCCATTCTGACAAAAGATGCTTGGATGGCTCGGATGGGGTGTGGGGACGTTGAGTGGCCGTTCTATGGGGTCATGGATGTGCTTCATCTGGACAACGCACGCGAATTCAGGGGCAAGATGCTGGCGCTCGCCGCAAGGGAGTACCACATCGATATTCATCTGCGACCGGTCAAGCAGCCGCGCTATGGCGGGCACATCGAACGGCTCATGGGCACGGTGTCGGAAGAGTTGAAGGGGCTGAAAGGCGCAACCTTCGCGAACCCGCGGCAGAAAGGGGAATACGACGCCGAGGGTAACGCTTGCATGACGTTCGATGAGCTGGAAAAGTGGCTTGTCCTCATGTTCGCGCGGTACCACCGCGCCGTGCACTCGGGTATCGGCACAACACCATTGACCAAGTGGCGTGAAGGCATTCTTGGAACACGGGGAAAGATCGGCCGTGGGTTGCCACCGATACGCACCGATGCAGAGAAGGTCCGCATTGATTTCATGCCATACGAGGACCGGACAATCCAAGACTACGGGGTCGCCATTGACGGCATTCACTACTTCCATGACATCTTGCGCCCGTGGGTAAATGCCCGGGACACAAAGGATTCGAGGCTGACCAGGCAGTTTCGATTCCGCTACGACCCGGGCGATATGAGTGTGCTGTACTTCTTCGATCCCGATCTCAGGCGCTATTTCCCGATTCCGTATCGAGACATGAGTCTCCCAGCGGCGAGCATTTGGGAGATTCGCGCGGCCAAGAAGGCGGCGCGAGATGCGGGCATGGAGAAGTACAGTGAGCGTGACCTTTTCGCGCTGATCGCGAGACAGCGTGAGATTGAAGCGTCTGCTGCTACCAAGACGAAGGCGGCGCGTCGTGCCGAGCAACAGCGTAAGCAGCAGGCCAAAGCTCGGGCGCAAAAGCCTCAAGACTTGCCGCAAGTTTCGAAGCTTGAGCCGACCAGACTTGCACCGGCGATACGAGGGTATGACCCTGACGACATCCAACCGCTGAGCGACGATGAATAGCACGACAGCCGAGTACAGCCATCTCAGCCCGAAGGCGCAGGAACAGCTGACCCTACCAGACAAGGATCGGATTCGCCTGATCCAGGCTGGCACGTGGCTCCCACTCGATCATGCAAAGACGACGCTTCAGAAGTTGGAGGACTTGCTCGACTACCCAAAGGTCACGCGGATGCCGAGCTATCTCATCGTAGGTCCCTCGTACAGCGGAAAGACTTCCATTCTTGAGCGTTTTCGCGATCAACACCTTCCCGACTTGGATCCTGAGCAGGAGGTAACGCGGTGCCCGGTGGTGATGGTCGATGCACCGCCTAAGCCGGACTTGTCCGACTTCTACAGCCGGATCATGGATAGTCTGATGGCGCCGTACAAGCCGACGGCTCCGGTCTATGAAAAGTACTCGCAGGTCAAACGTCTTTTTGGCGAGATGGATGTGCGCATCCTCATCATCGATGAGATCCACCATCTGATTGCCGGCGGCCTAACCAAGCAACGCGAGTTTCGCAATGCCCTCAAAAGCCTGAGCAATGAAGCGAAGGTCAGCATCGTTGCCTCAGGGATCGAAGAGGCGTACAACGCGTTCAACGCTGATCCGCAGATGTCGAGCCGATTCGTACCGATTGAGATGCCTAGTTGGACACCAGGCCGGCAATTGGGGACGTTGCTGAAGACCTTGGAGCACCGGACACCGTTGCGCCAACCGTCAGGGCTCCATCGTCCAGAGATGATGCAGGCGATCTACGTGAGGAGCGAGTCCACCCTTGGTGACATCTTTGACCTCGTGAAGACGGCGGCGGTAGAGGCCATTCGGTCCGGAAAGGAGGCGATCACCGAACAGCAGCTCGCCGAGTTGGACTGGGTCCCACCCTCCAAGCGCAGGACGTACAGACGGCAGCTATGAAGACGTGGTCATGTGCAAGGACGCCACTCTGGCCAGTTCGGTACAAGCCCATACCGGGTGAGCTTCTGTCGAGTTGGATCGTGCGATTGGCACATGGCCATGGAATGAGTGTGATGCCGTTCTGCAATCTGGCACTCGGCCCTGCAGCTCGGGTGCTGACGATGGATATTGACCGACACGGCCCCGAGTCGCTTCTGGCATCACTGGCGTTCCACACAGGAACCAATCTGCAGGCAGTTCGTCAGGCCACGCTGCGTGTCTATGAGCGAATCCTGTACCCACAGTTTCACATTGGGGGATCCCTCCCGTGGGTGATCTCTATCAATCTGCCGCGAAACTCCCGGTTCGGTCCAGGTCTTCAGTTCTGTCCATACTGTCTGAAGAGCGACCCGATACCGTACTTCCGCCTCTGTTGGCGCGTTGCACTTCAAACCTTCTGCGAGCAACACCAATGTCTGCTGTTTGACCGATGCCCAAGCTGCGGCGCTTGCTTGTTCGTCCAGCGGGTCGACGCAAATTTGTGTCATGCGGAAATCGATGGCATTTGCCATTGCCACAACTGCGACTACGACCTCCGATTGGCGGAGGCGCCCGTCATAGACGATCGAGGAAGTGGTCTCTTTCCTCAGCTGCAGCAGTTGATGCGCGAGCTTTCTGTTTTGAACACAGCGGGTCAGTGCGGCCTGTTGGAGCGTCTGCACGCTATGGCAGTGACTGTGTTGTCGTGCAAGGTCAAGCCTCGGCTCTGCAATTGCTTAGCCTGCCGCTTCGGCTACTCCGACTTGGAGATTGAGCAGCCAAGAAAGGCGGCACTGGAGCTGCAGCCTGTACTGACTCGCCATGCGGTGCTGCTGTGGTCGCTTTGGCTCCTTCAGCACGACACCGAGGCGCAGGATGTGCCGGTCAAGCCGATTGCTCCACTGCACCACCGGTTCATCAAGGACATCCTGCAGCAGTACCGACGCGAGGCAGGTTTGCCGACGCGTCGTGACTCGCCAGTCGAGGTACCAGCAGAGAGGCGCGCCTCATCAGCGCAGGTACGCGATGGCCGCGTGGTGGAGTTGCATTGAGATCCAGGAACACAGTTCGTCGGGAGCGTTTGCCAGTGTGTGCTCCAAAGCCACTACGTGATAGGCGGTGCCGTTCTGGACGGAGATGAATGCCCCCGTCGCTGCCTGGATCGCGCGCTGTATCGCTTCGTCACTCTTGTCTTTCAACGGGACAGCAAACGATATGGGTGGACTCGCTTCGTGGACCATGAGCAACGTGGACGCCTCCTTTGAGGAAACTGCGAAGGCGGCCACGCGCTTGAGGCGGTGCATGTCCTGCGGAACCAGGAGGTGCTCGTCAAGTACTCCGTCCTCATCCGCGATCAGCGGCACGGGAACGGACCACCCGTCGTCGCGGCTCGCTGTCAGGACTCTTACGGAAGCGTTGTCCAGTGTGGATAGCGCTTTGACAGCGTGCTCCAGGAATGCAGGTGGGTCTGGGACTTCGTTGTCGCCCTCGACGATCTGCGCTTCTCGGATGCGCTTCGTGGAGCCGGGTTCGCCGATCGCATGCTCGCTGATCGGTTCACCAGACGAGGCGCTGGCACGAGGTGTTTTCCCGGCAATGGTTCTGTCTGCGAAGACCCACTTGTTCTCCAGGTCGACAAATCGTCGATTGCCGCTCATGGGCATCGTAGCTGGAGCAAGCTGCGATGAAGGGTCGTGTTCCTCCAGGCTGATCTTGGAAGGTTCCTGGGCTTTCCGGGCCGTTGGCGCGGCTTCCGGTGGTGGGGTGTCGGGCGCCATGCCGCTGCTGCGAGCTTTCTTTGCGCCCGTCACGCGGAATTGCAATGACTTGAAAGGAAACGGGTGCGAGCAACTCAGGAGTTGGTAGACGAGGAACGTCCCTTTTGGATCGTCGCCTCGTGACAGCCACTTCCCAGCGGCCCGCACTGTTGTCGTTCCTTCGAATGGAAATAGGGTCTGAGGGTAGATGTCCTGGCGCGCCTGCGCGGCACTTACACAGGAGGTACCGATCATCGCAGCCGCACGCCAGGCGAGTCGGCTTCCAGCGATTCGGGCGATGTCCTCCGCGCTCGCACGCGGAATGCGGTCGGCAAGTTGGATCGTCATCCGGTTGTGCCGATCGATTGTCATCCCTGTGTAGAGATTCTCTCTCTGGAGTGGGGGCACGAACAGCCGGTTGAGGAGTTCGCTGGACGACCCAAAATAGAAGCGGATCAACTCCATGCACGGTACGACAAGGAGCTTTCCGTCAGGTAGCGTGACCCGGACGCAATAGGAGTGCGTGTTTTCGCGATGTCCCGCATGCTCTTGGAGCGGCAGCATGAAACTGCCGTCGTCGAAGCTCGATCCGGCTTTTAAGAGCTCGCAGGTGTCTCGGCTGATCGCCAGATCTTCACAAAGCAACTCTTCGTCAGCCGCGCGGGATTCCAAGCCCTGCTCGCGCCACAGGTCACCGATGCGCAAGAGCATTGTGGTTCCGACTGAAACCCAGCATCGGGTTGCTTGCCTTTCAGTTTGGTGGAGCGATAGGAGCGATAAGCGACCGGCCCCATCTTGGGCGTTGGCTTTGGATAGCGAGACCAACACGGATGGATGCCGCCGCCGCAACATGCGATCGGGGAAGGCGATTGGGCCGAACCAGTCGACGCGCCAAAGGTCTCCGCCCTTAGGAAACGCGTTTATACGAAGCATGCAACTCTGATTTTGTCGTCAAACCGTCGCTATGAGCTGCGGAACCGCCTAGCTGCAGTGGCTGTGTCGCTCACAAAGACGTCCGAAATTGCTTACGCCCTGCTATGGCGGAAGTACAAGTACACCAGTCCAATCGGTGCAATGAAGATGGCGAACGCCCAGCAAATCAGCATCGTGGTGAACTTGGCAAACAGCATCACGATCGCGTTCACAAAGAAGATGTTGTTACCGAGGATGAAGTTCACCACGCCTTCGTACACGAACCTGGCATATGGATAGAGCACGGTGCTGATGAGGGAAAACAGAACCATCTGGTAGGGGATCGGTTTTCCCGCGTGGCTCGCGAAGAAGAAAATGAATGTAGGAAAGATCAAACCGAACACGAAATGGCGGAAGTAGTAAGCGCGAGAGAGGCCACCAAACGTTTTGACGAAGAGAGGGTGCATAAATATTGCTAGCGGTGAGGGGGTAGACTACCGTCTCGTTGTACTAAGTGCAGAAATTGCTTTCAGGCCAATATTTTGCGAGCTGCAACGGGCGGAACTCTGGTGTGGAACGGCAATAAAAAACAAACCTGCACCCTTCTTTCGTCGGGTTGATCTGGGGGTAGTCAACTGTATTCGTATGGAACGGTTACGCTTCCGTGATGCGTAAAGATGGAATCTTGTTGAGGTGAGAGGTAGAGGATTTATTGCAGTTAAATTACGTGAAATTAAATATTTTTATATCTGAAATAAAGGAAATATTTCTGAATCCCTCCTTTTGGCTGGAGGCTTTGTCAGAAAAGATGAGGTAGCATCACGGCCCGGCTCGGCTGTACGCAACTGGCGTAGAAGTAGTGCGGCAGATGCTGGAGAAGCTCCTAGTATCGGGGCCCCGGAGTGATGTACAGTGCTCTTTGTGGAGCTGACGGCATAGTCCGTCTGTACTAGTGATATCAGGAAGTAGCGCTACTTTGCCGTGATACTATGCACGGCCCACTAAAGTGTTAGAGAGTGCAAGGGGTGGGGACAAGTGAACAAGAATGAGTTGGATCTTCAGGTCCAAAAACTCAACGCGAGTACACGCAATTTGACGCTTTGGCTCGGAGCTGCGCAGCATCTGTGTACTGTCATTGGGACCGCAGTAGTGGTGTGGCTCATCTTTGATGGCTTGAAGGGCATCGTGGCGGCTCGGCCGGATTCTTTGACGGCCCTGGCGGCCGTGGTGGACAAGATGCAACTTGGCTCTTGGGTGGGTACGTAGCTGCCATCGGCACCACGAGTGGTTGGATTTATGAAAGGCGAGGAAAGAAGCGCGCCATCAAGGCCTTGGATGGCCGCCGCAAGCAGCTGGAAGCGGGGGATCCCTATCGGCGCGGTAGCGGTCTTACTGAAACGGGCGAAACGCCCACTTGAGAGGAGGCATCATGCAACTTTTCCTGCTTGGCCTCAATATTTTGCTATTGGCCGCCGTTTGGCGCCTTATGCTTCGCAAGACTATCCTAGATCACCATCGAGACAGGTTGTTCGATCTCAGGGATGAGTTGCGGGCAAAATTTGTTGAGAATGGCTGGGATTTGGATTCCGCTATTTATAAGAGACTGCGGAATCTAACGAATGGCTATTTGAGGTTCACTGAGGAATTTTCCATTGTTCCATTCGTTGTCCTGGAAGCGCGGGTACAAGCAAATTCGGAGTTGTGTGCGGATCTGAAGGCAACTTTTGATAAAGAGTTTCATGTGAGCGATACTCGATTGACTGCGTTCGTTAACGATTATCGAGTTCAGGCGCGAAGCGTGATGCTCGGCTATATGATCTATAGCTCGTGGCCAATTCTTCTAATGTGCTATGTCTTGGCGCCCATTGTGGCGCTGAATGAGTTGATTGGGGTATTTAATCGTGGGTTGTCGCGTGGCCTTAAAGCTGTGGCGCTCCGTTTTAGAAATATCCGATCTTCGGCGGGGGATGCGCTGGATTCGGCGCAGAAGGTAGTTGCGAAGAAGGTCTTTGTTCCGGATTTTGTGGAAGAGTACTCCTATCGGATAGGTGGAGATTTGCCGAGTTCGCCGCGCCGCGCCGCTGCATGCTGAGCCATATCGTGAATAAAAAAGCCCGTCATCGACGGGCTTTTTTATTGGCTGCATGTTGCCTGACTTGCGCTACTTGACTCATTGAGTGCCACAAATTTTGAACACGGAAAATATCTCGTCGTCAAATTCAAGCTCGTCACGCCACTGAGAAAAAATGAACGCAATCAAGCCAGATGATGGGGATCGGGATCCCTATCCGGAGCTGCTTGTCGAACTCGGACCGCACGGACGCGGGGTCGGCAGATGGGTTCCGGAACAGAAGCACCTCTACCTTACTCAGTATCTTCACGCCACGCGCAAAGCCAAGGCCAAGTTCAAGCAACGGGTCCTGATTGATCCATTCTCCGGTCCTGGCCGCATTCAGGTTGTAGGCGAATCTTTCACTCGCAAGGGCGGAACGGTCGCGGCGTATCGCCAATCAGTCACCTCGGGCGCGCCCTTCACACGTGTCCTGATCGGCGATATCGAAGCGGAAAAAGTGCGAGCAAATCAGCTGCGCCTTGATGCCGTTGGGGCTGCGGTTCAAGGCTTCGTTGGGCCTGCAGCTGAAACGGTAGATTCGATGATCAAGGCAGTGCCGTTTGGAGCGCTTGCCTTGGCCTACATCGACCCTTACAACCTGGAGCACTTGTCGTTCTCGATCATCGAGCGGCTATCCAAACTGCAGCACGTGGATTTCGCCATCCACTTCAGCCTGATGGATCTAACGCGCAATATTGATATGGAGTTGGACCCTCACCGGGATCGGTTCGACCATGCCCTGCCGGGCTGGCGATCCAGGGTGCCAATCGATGAGTTGTCGAAGACCAGCTTGCCGGGGTGGTTCTTCAATGCATGGTGTGATGCGATACGAGACCTGGGTTTCAAGGTCAGTGGTCAGATGCCGCAGATTACCGATGGCAAGGGGCGGACCATCTATCGGATGGTGTTCCTCTCCCGCCACGAGCTACCTGATCGCATTTGGGGTGACATTGCTCGCAGTCCCACCCTCAACCTGTTCGACTCCTGATTCGCAGCGTGCATCAACTTCGTTGACCTGATGGGCGCTGCCACCGCCGCGTCCAATTATTTTTCTTGATTAGTGGACGAACGTCCACCAAAATGACGAAATGGCTCGAACCAACAATGATCAGGCGCATCTGCGCCGACTTCGCGATACATATGCGCAGATGGGGTGCGTGCCCTCGTACAGCCAGATCGCCAAAGCGCTTGGTTTCAAGGCGAAGAACGCAGCTTTCAAGCTTACGCAGAGGCTGATTGCTTCCGGCCATCTGACTAAGTCTGTGGGCGGGCGCTTGGCGCCAGGCCCTGCCTTTTTCACGCTTGAGTTGAGCGACGATGAGGTGCGAGCAGGCTTTGGTGCTGATGGCAACGCTACGGGCCTTGTACAAGCCCAGGCTCTCGATCAACTGTTGATGGCGAAGCCTTCGAAGACCGTGCTGGTGAAGGTGCGCGGCGATTCAATGCTGAATGCCGGGATTCTTAGTGGCGACGTCGCCGTGGTTGAGACGAGTTCGCAGGCTTTGACCGGCGACATCGTGGTGGCCGAAATCGATGGTAGCCAGACCATCAAAGAATTCAGGAATGATCGAGGTCAACCGCGCCTCGTATCGCATGGCATGGACGGCAAGACGGCGACTCCCGAGAAGACCCTGAACATCATCGGCGTCGTCAGGGGCATTGTCCGAAGCTATAGGCCGCAGTCGGACGGTGGGGCTAAGATAAAAAAACAGGGAATATCTCGATGACAACCATCAGCAAGATTGAGTGGACTGAGCAAACGTGGAACCCGACAGTCGGGTGCACCAAGATCTCGCCCGGGTGCAAGCATTGCTATGCGGAGGCCATGGCCAAGCGGCTGAAAGCTATGGGGACGCCTGGCTATGAGAACGGCTTTGCGCTCACTCTTTTGCCTGAGCGCTTCAACGACCCGATCAAACGCAAGAAGCCGACAGTCTATTTTGTGAACTCCATGTCGGATCTGTTCCACGAGCGGGTGCCGGACGCGTATATCGACAAAGTGTTCGAAGTCATCGCGCAAACACCGCACCATACATACCAAATTCTTACCAAACGAGCCGCTCGGATGGCGCGTTATTTCCGGAAGCGCTCCGTGCCGACGAATGCGTGGCTTGGGGTCTCTGTCGAGGACCGGAAATACGGCGTTCCACGTATCGACCATCTACGTCAAGTGCCCGCGACCATCCGGTTCCTATCGGTTGAGCCGCTACTGGCTGATGTTGGCGAACTCGATCTGACAGACATTCATTGGGTGATCGTGGGCGGTGAGTCTGGTCCGAAGGCACGCCCAATGAAGATGGAATGGGCAGAGGCTGTTCGGGAGCAATGCCAAGAGCAGGGCGTCGCCTTTTTCTTTAAGCAGTGGGGCGGTTGGGGTGCAGACGGCAAAAAGCGGGCGAAGGCTGCCAACGGTCGCGAATTAAATGGCAGGACCTGGGACGAAATGCCGGTCACTGTCGTAGAGCGCGTGGCTTCTAACTGAGAGGTATCGAGACGCCCTTGATTTTGGGAGGCCGCGGGAGCACATTGATAGGCGGGGATCACAACAGCGCTGCCACTCAATGCCACACTACACCTGGGTCTGGGGAAGTCCGCCACCGCTGCTTAAGCGGCATAGCGAGGTCAAGCATGCGCTCCTGCGCAACTACTTGGTCGACTATTTCCTGACGCTGGTGTCGCTGCCGCAACAAGACAAGATCCAGCTGACCATCGTTGATGGCTTCTGTGGTGGTGGGCTCTATCTCAATGAGGATGGCCAGGAAGTTCCGGGCTCGCCCCTCGTCATTCTTGAGGCTATACGCGAGGCCGAGATCCTCGTGAATGTTCGGCAGGAACGTCGCAAGCCCATCCTGATTGACGTCGAACTCATCTGCATTGACGCTAGTGAGCAGTCGCTGGACTATCTTGAGCGGTTGCTCAGGGAGCGAGGGTACGGAGCAGCGCTCGCCATCGGGAAAGTAAGCATAGTCAAAGGCGAGTTCGCCGACCATTGTGGTGCAGCTATTCAGCGATGCCATGATCGAAGTCCTCGTTCTGGACGAGCGCTGTTCGTTCTCGATCAGTATGGCTATTCCGACGTGCCGATGCACTGTTTGCGCGATATTTTTGCCAAACTCAAGCATGCCGAGGTGATCCTCACCTTCTACATCGATGCGCTGATCAAGTACCTGAATGAGCGCAACCTTGCGGCCTTCGAGAAGGCCACAGGCATCAGCGCATCAGTGCGGGCATCCGAGATCGACGAGATCAAGCAGTCGCCACGCTGGCGTGTGCATCTCCAGTCCTCGCTCTATCGGGATCTAACAGATCAATGCTCGGCCCAGTTTTACACGCCGTTCTTTGTTCGCCCTGAGCGCGGGCATGGTGATTTTTGGCTATTGCACCTGTCTCAGCATTGGAAAGCTCGGGATGTTATGGCTTCCACGCATTGGCAGCACCACAATCACTTCGCTCACTACGGGGACGCTGGCTTCCATATGTTTAGCACGGGCTACATCAGCAAGATCGACGATGAGCACAAGCTGCAGGCGGGATTCGACTTCAGCGAGGTCGCGGCAGCAGTGAGCAAGGAAACCATGCTTGAACAGGTCCCCGCGATGTTGTTCGATGGCGCAGAGGGAATGACCTTCGAGCAGTTCTTTCTGAAGCTGATCAACACAACGCCTGCCACTCGCGAAATGGTGGAGGCCACCCTGCTAGAGCTTCACCAAGGCGGTGAGATCGTCGTGGTCGATGAATCCGGTGACCCCTCCAGGGCGCGCGTCAGCCTGAAGAGCAATCATGTTCTGCGCTTGCCGTCGCAGCGCTCCTTCTTGTTTTCTTGAGGACTGCTGAGCGCTACTGGTATGGCCTATGACGTCAAGCTCACTTGTTCTTAGGCTCCTGTGCGACGTCATAGTCAGGCTGGGCTTTCGGCTCATCACTTTGCGGGCGCTCGATGTAGGAGGGTGCAATGCCCTGCTCCTCGAGTTGATGCACAGCTTTGGCAATTGCCGCGTTCGCGCGGGCTAGAAACAGGTCGCTGGTCATGAAGCGGCCGAGTTTGTCTGCCGGCATGGCATTCTCCACTTGTCCTGTCCTCAGAATACTCCTTCCGCACCTTCGGGGTCGCGCGGATCGCCCTATCGGGTAACCTGCTCGGTCTGTATTGCAGCAGTGGGGCTCGCTGGAGATTAGCGTATTCATCGCTCGCCACGCCCTACGTCCGGTCGGCGGACCTGCCATCCGTCGCGAAACCAATCGCCTGCCGCGCAACACGCCGCGGCACTTTGGGCACGGCGATGTCCCTGCCTGAAGCCATCGCAACTGCGAACGCATCCCGCACCAGGCGATGCGTTGCGCGCAGATCGACATCATTTCTTTCTGACAAGGCTTCTGCTGCACTGGCGTCCAGTTCAATGCGCTTACCGGTGGCCCGCTGCAGCCGACGAACTTCCGCCAAGACGAGCCGTAAGCGTTGCTCGGGCCCGGGTGCCGGGATGTCGAATACTTCCACGCGGCTCAGTAGGGGCGCCGGCACAGCGTCGAGATCGTTCGCCGTCAGGACACAGATGATCCGACTAGCGTCAAACGCCATACGAAAAAACGTGTCCTGGAACGTGGTTGCTGTTGCGGGCTCAAGTAGATCCAGCAGTACCGGCGTTACCGGGTAGCGGCCATCGCTGCCAATCTTGTCCACTTCGTCCAAGACGAGGATGGGCGTGGCTGACTTGCCGCTGGCAAGCATCTCAACAATCATCCCTGGTCGAGAGTGATGCCAAGCGGTATCGCCGCCCGTCAGCTGGAAGCTTGCTTGTGTGCTTGCGGCAGACCATTTGCGCATTGGCACACCCAAGATTTCCGCCAACTTCAACGCGAAGTGTGTCTTGCCCACACCCGGTTCACCAGTCAACAGAATCGGTCGAACGCGAAAATCCCTCGTCCGCATGGCGCTGGCCAGCGTGAGATCAATGCTTAACTTCTGAATCGGCTGGCTCAGGTTGCCGAACAGGCTCTGTGCTGCTTCGAGTTCTTTCAGCGCCGACCGGATACGAGGCAGCGCTCGGTAGCCGCCGTTGGTTCCGGCTCGCTCCAACAAGGACTGTGCATACCGCCGTTGGTCACGGTCGACCAGCAAATCGGAATTGGCTTGCGCGAGCGCTTCTGGTTCAAAGATCTGAACGTGCCGACGTTTGGCGCGGCATGGAGCTCGCGCCACTTCTGCCGGCGCTGTGATAGATGGTTCGGCAAATGAGGATTTAGGCTCGCCTTCCTTGATCACAACAAGATCCAGTTTGGCTTGGCGGGCCGTGTCAAGGGCGTAGTGAGTATTCCATGGGATGAGCAGTTTCCATGCGGCCGGATTACACAACGCCGCAAGGTCCCCTAAGGGAACAAATCCAGGAGGAGGCTCCTGAGGGTGCTTGGGAGCAGACATGATGTTTTTCCATACGCGAACTGGCGGCGTGTAGCCGCAGTTGTCGAACCGGGAAATGCCGGGACCAATAGAGGCTGGGAATCAGCCGGCTATTCGCGAGCGAACTCGCCCGGACGGAGCGAGCGTGCGGCTGCCGAGACCGACCACTGGGGTCGGTTGGTGACGGCGGATGTCCTTGGCAGCCATGGAGAGGTGAGCGTGAGATGGACCGGTGTTGCTATGTTTTTCAACCATACAACACCACATCGTTTGGAGCTATCCGGCGAAGTATTGGGTCGCGACCTGCCGTGCCCAGAGGGGCCATCTGGCGACGGATTGAGTGGATGTGCGCCCTCTCCAATTGTGCGACGCGTCATTGTGGACGCCAAGGGATGCGCTGGAAATGGCTTTACTGAAAGCCTTTGGCGGCAATTTGGCTATCTCGCAGCTTCGATAATTTGCAGAGTACTTCGCTATTTTGCAATTTCCTCCGCTATGTCGACAACACACCACCGCATGACGGCAATAGCGCACGTCTAATTGATAGATAAAAACAATCAAATATACGCATCAATAGTTGGAAAGTAGACTGTGTTCCATGGTGAGCGCGTCGCTCACTGCCCAATCACCATGGAGCCCGTCATGTCCCTGCCGCTTGCTTCGAACACCGTTGCTACCGTGCTGGAATGGCTCGCCGCCTATGGTGAATCGCACTAGTCTGATAGATGCATGAAGTTGCCCGGAGCTGTGGCAAGGCATCAGGAGCGCGCAGGGTCGCAAGGAGAAAAAACATGGCAATGATGCGGATGTTCGTTTCGGAGTGGCAGGGGTTTGCGGGCACAGTGCGCGCCTCGCAGGCGGAGGTGCTGACGTTGTCCGGCATGCCGGGCAGTGCAGCCGGCGGCCGCGTCTCGCGGGTTGCAGAATCCGCTCGCCTGCACCGCAAGTGGGTGCGCAAGCAGATCGGGCTGTCCATCGTGGCTGCCGGCGCTATGATCGTGCTCCTGCACGGTATGGTGCAGCTCACGGTCTGATGACCGGCCTGATGCTCGGTTGCCTTCCGCTCTGCGTTTCGTCATAGGACGATGCGACGATCGGAACTTGCTGCTTCAGTGGCAACCGAAAGAAGGCTCGAAGCACGTATTGCCCAACGCTGAATCACGGCAACGGCATTGCGTTTTTGCACACCACTTCATAGGGGAATCCAGATGGCAAAGAAGAACAGCGGCGCGACTGCCGCAGCCCAGATCAACATCGGCATTGCTGACAAGGATCGCAAGAAGATCGCCGAAGGCCTGTCGCGCCTGCTGGCCGATACCTACTCGCTCTATCTGAAGACGCATTACTTCCACTGGAACGTCACTGGCCCGATGTTCAACACGCTGCATCTGATGTTCGAGACGCAGTACAACGAACTGTGGAATGCCGTCGATCCGGTGGCTGAGCGCATCCGTGCGCTGGGCTATCCCGCGCCGGGTTCGTATTCGGAGTTCGCCAAGTTGTCGTCGATTCCGGAATCGAAGGGCGTGCCCGAGGCGATGGACATGGTCCGCGAGCTGGTGGCCGGCCACGAAGCCGTGACGCGCACCGCCCGCAGCCTGTTCCCGGACGTCGACAAGGCCGCCGATGAACCGACCGCCGATCTGCTGACGCAACGCATGGACATTCACGAAAAGACTGCGTGGATGCTGCGCTCGCTTCTGGCTTAAGGCTGGCCTAACGGCCGTTCGCCACGATTGCGACAGGCGTTTCGACAGCAGCGAATTGCGCCCCTCCCGCGAGCCCGTTGTGCTGCGGGTGGGGCGGCATCAACCCCATGACCTAGACGAGAGAATCATGACGACTGAAGCCAAATGCCCGTTTTCCGGCCATGCTCCCGCTGCTTCGCACGCCTTCGGTGGCGGTACGGCCAACAAGGATTGGTGGCCCAATCAGCTGCGTGTTGACTTGCTCAACCAGCATTCCGAGAAGTCGGATCCGCTCGGGTCGCAGTTCAACTACCGCAAGGCGTTCAGCGCGATCGATTACGACGCACTCAAGGCTGACCTGCGTCGCCTGATGACGGATTCGCAAGACTGGTGGCCGGCGGACTTCGGCCACTATGGCCCGCAGTTCATCCGTATGGCATGGCACGCTGCCGGTACGTACCGCACGGGCGATGGCCGTGGCGGCGCCGGGCGCGGCCAGCAACGTTTTGCACCGCTCAATTCCTGGCCCGACAACGTCAACATCGACAAGTCGCGCCGTTTGCTGTGGCCCATCAAACAGAAATACGGCCAGGCGATTTCGTGGGCCGACCTGTTGATCCTGACCGGCAACGTGGCCCTCGAAACCATGGGCTTCCGCACGTTCGGCTTTGCTGCCGGCCGGGAAGACACGTGGGAACCCGACAACGACGTCTACTGGGGCAACGAGACCAAGTGGCTTGAAGCCACGCGTTATTCGGGCGAGCGCAACCTTGCGAACCCGCTCGCCGCCGTGCAGATGGGCTTGATCTACGTGAATCCGGAAGGTCCGGAGCATGCTCATGGTGATCCGCTCGAGGCCGCCAAGGACATCCGCGAAACCTTCGCCCGCATGGCGATGGACGACGAAGAAACCGTCGCGCTCATTGCCGGCGGCCACACCTTCGGCAAGACGCACGGAGCGGGCCCCGCAAGCCACGTTGGCGCCGATGTCGAAGCCGCTCCGCTGGAAGCCCAGGGGCTGGGCTGGGCCAGCACCTACGGGACGGGCAAGGGCGCGGACGCCATCACCAGCGGGCTGGAAGTCACCTGGACGCAGACCCCCGCGCAATGGAGCAACTTCTTCTTCGAGAACCTGTTCAAGTACGAATGGGTGCAGGAGAAGAGCCCGGCCGGCGCGCTGCAATGGGTGGCCAAAGACGCCGAGGCGATCATTCCGGGCCCGACGCCCGACTCGCCCAAGCGCAAGCCGACAATGCTGACGACCGACTTGTCGCTGCGTTTCGACCCGGCGTACGAAAAGATCTCGCGCCGCTTCCTCGACAACCCGCAGGCGTTTGCCGAAGCCTTTGCCCGCGCCTGGTTCAAGCTCACGCACCGGGATCTCGGACCGAAGTCGCGTTACCTCGGCCCCGAAGTGCCCCGTGAAGACCTGATCTGGCAAGACCCGCTGCCGGCCGCCACACACAAGCCGACCGAGGCCGATATCGCGGACCTTAAGGCAAAGATTGCCGCTTCCGGCTTGTCAGCATCCGAGCTGGTTGCCGTGGCCTGGGCATCTGCCTCGACCTTCCGCGGTTCGGACAAGCGTGGCGGCGCCAACGGTGCGCGTATTCGCCTGGCGCCGCAGAACGATTGGGCCGTCAACCAGCCCGTGGCCGGCACCCTGGCCAAGCTGGAAGAAATTCAACGCGCCTCCGGCAAGGCTTCGCTGGCGGATGTGATTGTGCTGGCAGGCAGCGTCGGTATCGAACTGGCCGCCAAGGCAGCTGGCACGACGATCACCGTGCCGTTCACGCCGGGCCGCGTCGATGCAACGGCCGAGCAGACGGATGCCGCGTCGTTCTCGGTGCTCGAACCCGTCGCCGATGGTTTCCGCAATTATCAGAAGTCGCAGTTTGCGGTGCCGGCCGAAGTGCTCCTGCTCGACAAGGCTCAACTCCTGACGCTGACAGCACCCGAGCTGACCGTGCTGATCGGCGGCCTGCGTGCCATCAACATCAACGCAGATGGCAGCCAGCATGGCGTCTTGACCCACACGCCAGGCGCGCTGACGAACGACTTCTTCGTCAACCTGCTCGACATGAACACCGAGTGGAAGCCCGTCGGCGACATCTACGAGGGCTATGACCGCAAGACGGGCGAGCGCAAGTGGACCGGCACGCGCGTTGATCTGGTGTTCGGTTCGAACTCGATCCTGCGTGCCCTCGCCGAGGTGTTCGGCAGCGCCGACGGCAAGGAGCGCTTCATCAGCGAGTTCGTCGCCGCGTGGGTCAAGGTGATGAATCTCGACCGGTTCGATCTGGCCGCAGCGTAAGCGGCTTTCGGCAGGACTAAAATGGCGCCTTGCCTCGTGCAGGCGCCATTTTTCTTTGGTGAATTCCATGCAATCGTCCGCT
Organism: Ralstonia sp. OTU4908; assembly: GCF_038440115.1. NCBI lineage: Bacteria > Pseudomonadati > Pseudomonadota > Betaproteobacteria > Burkholderiales > Burkholderiaceae > Ralstonia > Ralstonia sp. OTU4908. The sequence goes on from NZ_JASATD010000004.1 coordinate 137,882, forward strand.
GCCCAACCCAGCCGCCTCGTGCTCTATGCGCGCCTGATGCGGATGGACAAACCGATCGGCACGCTGCTGCTGCTGTGGCCGACGCTGTGGGCGTTGTGGATGGCCGCCGATGGTCATCCGCCGGTGTCGCTGGTGGTGATTTTCACGGTTGGCACGTTCCTGATGCGCTCGGCCGGCTGCGCGGTCAACGACTGGGCGGATCGCGACTTTGACAAGCACGTCAAACGTACCAAGGAGCGGCCGATCACCGCGGGACTGATCGCCCCGTGGGAAGCGCTGGCGGTTGCCGCGGTGCTGTCGCTCATTGCCTTCACACTGATCCTGCCGCTCAACGCGCTGACGAAGTGGATGTCGGTCGCCGCCATTGTGATTGCCGGCACGTATCCGTTCTTCAAGCGGTTCTTCGCGATTCCGCAGGCGTACCTCGGTATTGCGTTCGGGTTTGGAATTCCGATGGCGTATGCAGCGGTGCAGGATCAGGTGCCGGCGCTCGCATGGCTGATGCTGGCCGGCAATGTGTTCTGGGCCGTCGCCTACGACACTGCATATGCGATGGTCGACCGGGATGACGATCTGCTCATCGGCATCAAAACATCGGCCATTACGTTCGGGCGCTATGACGTGGCGGCGATCATGCTCTGCTACGTCGGGTTCTTCGGCATCATGGCCTGGGCTGGCCATCTGATGGCACTAGGCGTGGCGTACTGGATTGGATTTGCCGCTGCCGTGGCGTTGTCGCTCTGGTATTACCCGATGCTGCAGACGCGTGATCGGATGAAGTGCTTTTTTGTTTTCCGGCATAACAATTGGCTGGGGGCTTGTTTGTTTGCCGGGGTGGCGGGGGCGTATCTGCTGCGCTAATTTTTTGGTCCATCCCTTGTTTCAGCCACGGCAGGGTACGAAACACAGATGGACCACCAAGGCCTCAATCCCGTCCAAACTCCTCCCCCATCTCCTTCCCCCGAGCCGCCGCAGCGTGCATCGCCCGCACAAAAGCAGCCTTGATATCGGCCCCTTCCATTGAAGTCAGCGCCGCAGACGTCGTCCCACCCTTGGAAGTCACACGCTCGCGCAGCACCTCCACCGGCTCGGATGATTGGCCCGCCAGCGTGGCCGCGCCAATAAACGTCTCGATCGCCAGCGTGCGCCCATCCTCCGCCGACAGCCCCAGCTCCTGCGCCGCCTGCTGCATTGCCTCGATGAAATAGAACACGTACGCCGGGCCGCTGCCCGAGATGGCCGTGACCGCATCAATCTGCGCTTCGGCGGGCACCCAAACGCTCTTGCCGACGGCATTGGCGATGGCGCTGGCGGTCGCGCGGTCGGCGTCGGACAAGCCAGCATTGGCGGCCAGGCCGGTCATACCCAGACCGGAGAGCGCAGGCGTATTCGGCATCGCCCGAACCACACGCGCGTGGCCATTCAGCCAGCGCGACAGATCCTGGATCCGGATGCCCGCCGCCACCGACAGCACCAGGCTGTCACGCAGATGCGGTGCCAGTTGCGCACAGACCTCGCGCATCTGCTGCGGCTTGACTGCCAGGACGATCACGTCGCGGTCGGCCAGTTCGGCGCCCGGAGCGGCGGCTGTGCGGGCGCCCCAGGTCTGCTCGGCGCGGCTGCGGGCGGGTTCGGTCGGGTCCACCACCACGATGTTGGCGCCGTGTGCGCCTTTGGCGATCAGGCCGCCGATGAGGGCCGCCGCCATGTTGCCGCCGCCGATGAAGCCGAGTTTCAGAGTGTCGAGCATGAGAGTGGTGGTGTGAGAGGAAACAGGAATTCAGGCGTTGGCGTAATGCCGCGCGCCGAAGATGGCGCTGCCGACGCGCACAATCGTGGCGCCTTCGGCAATCGCGTCTTCCAGGTCGGCGGACATGCCCATCGAGAGCGTATCGAGCGGGATGCCGGCCTCGCGCAACCGGCCTGCCAGGGCACGCAGATCAGCAAACGGCTTGCGCTGCGCCACGGGGTCATCGCTCGGCTCGGGCACGGCCATCAGGCCGCGCAATTGCAGACGGGGCAGCGCCAAGACGGCTTGTGCCACGGCAAGCACTTCATCGAAATCGGGGAGCAGACCATGTTTGCTGGCCTGGCGGCTGATATTGATCTCGAGACAGACCTGCAGCGGCGGCAAGGTGTCCGGGCGCTGCGCCGACAGCCGCTCGGCGATCTTCAGGCGATCGACGCTGTGCACCCAGTCGAACTGTTCGGCCACGGCGCGCGTCTTGTTGCTCTGCAGGGGGCCGATGAAGTGCCAGCGGATCGGGTCGGTGCCCTTGCGCAGATCGGCCAGCGCGTCGATCTTGGCAACGCCTTCCTGCACGTAGTTTTCGCCGAAGAGGCGTTGCCCGGCGGCATGCGCGGCGCGTATGGCATCGGCGTCGAACGTCTTGGAAACGGCCAGCAATGTGACACCCGCAGCATCGCGCGAAGCCAGTGTGCAGGCCGTTGTGATCCGTTGACGCACGGCTTGCAAGTTGGCGACGATTGCAGACATAATCCGGCGACGTTTGTTACAAATAAACAAGGTTCCGGCACGTCAAAACAACGGCTCGGAGCGCGTCTGGAGGCGCCATTGCGACGCCCGGGCGACATAAAAAAGTCGGGGGTCATTATAAGATGGACATCGCGCAGCTTCTGGCGTTTTCCGCCAAGAACAAGGCGTCGGACTTGCACCTGTCGGCCGGACTGCCGCCGATGATCCGGATCCACGGCGACATGCGCCGGATCAACGTCCCACCGCTCACGCACCAGGATGTGCACTCCATGGTGTACGACATCATGAGCGACGGGCAACGCAAGGTCTACGAAGAAAACCTGGAAGTCGACTTCTCGTTTGAGATCCCGGGGCTCTCGCGTTTCCGGGTCAACGCGTTCAACCAGAACCGTGGCGCTTCGGCGGTGTTCCGGACGATTCCGTCGAAGGTGCTCTCGCTGGATGACCTGAAGGCGCCCGCCGTGTTCGCGGACCTGGCGATGAAGCCGCGCGGCCTGGTGCTCGTCACGGGCCCGACCGGCTCGGGCAAGTCGACCACGCTGGCCGCGATGGTCAATCACCGCAACGAAAACGACATGGGCCACATCCTCACGGTGGAGGACCCGATCGAATTCGTGCACGAATCGAAGAAGAGCCTGATCAACCAGCGTGAACTCGGCCCCCATACCCATTCGTTCGCCAATGCGCTGAAGTCGGCGCTGCGTGAAGATCCGGACGTGGTGCTGGTCGGCGAATTGCGTGACCTTGAAACCATTCGCCTGGCGCTTACCGCCGCAGAAACCGGCCACTTGGTGTTCGGCACGCTGCACACCAGCTCGGCGGCCAAGACCATCGACCGGGTCGTCGACGTGTTCCCGTCGGACGAAAAAGAGATGGTCCGCACCATGCTTTCCGAATCGCTGGAGGCGGTGATCTCGCAGACGCTGCTCAAGACGCGCGACGGTTCGGGCCGGATTGCGGCGCACGAAATCATGATTGCCACGCCGGCCATCCGTCACTTGATCCGCGAGAACAAGATCTCGCAGATGTACTCGATGATGCAGACCAGCAGCGGCATGGGCATGCAGACGCTCGACCAGTGCCTGTCGGAGCTGATCAAGCGCTCGGCGATCAACTACGCAGACGCACGCGCCATCGCCAAGAACCCGGACGCGTTCGCGAACTGACACGCGAACTGATACGCTGACCGATACGTCAGCGCGCTTTCCAATTCTTTCGAGGAGGGGCACGCCATGCTGGACCGCGAAGCCGCCACCAAATACATCCACGAACTCTTGCAGTTGATGGTGAACAGCCGTGGCTCGGACTTGTTCATCACGGCAGAATTTCCGCCCGCGATCAAAGTGGACGGCAAGGTCACGCCGATCTCTCAGCAGCCGCTGAATGCCCAGCAGGCCCTCGGTCTGGTCAAGTCGATCATGAACGAGAAGCAGCTGCGCGAGTATGAAGACAGCTCGGAATGCAACTTCGCCATCACGGCGCCGGGCGCCGGGCGTTTCCGCGTGTCGGCGTTCATGCAGCAAGGCCGCGCCGGCATGGTGCTGCGGACCATCAACACGAAGATCCCGACGCTGGGCGAGCTGGACCTGCCGCCGATCCTGAACGAGATCGTCATGAGCAAGCGCGGCCTCGTGATCGTGGTGGGTGCCACGGGCTCGGGCAAGTCGACCTCGCTGGCGGCGATGGTGGGCTATCGCAATGCGAATTCGTACGGCCACATCATCACCATCGAAGACCCGGTCGAATACGTGCACGCGCACCAGAACTGCGTGGTGACGCAGCGTGAGGTGGGCGTGGATACCGAGTCCTGGCACGTAGCGCTGAAGAACACGCTGCGCCAGGCGCCGGATGTGATCCTGATCGGCGAAATCCGCGATCGCGACACGATGGAATACGCGATCCAGTATGCGGAAACCGGCCACCTGTGCCTCGCCACGCTGCACGCCAACAGCTCGAACCAGGCGATCGACCGGATCATCAACTTCTTCCCGGAAGAAAAGCGTCAACAGCTGCTGATCGACCTGTCGCTGAACCTGCGCGCGATGATTGCGCAACGCCTGCTGCCGCGTCAGGGTAAGAAAGGGCGCGTGCCGGCCGTCGAAATCATGCTGGCGACCCCGCTGGTGCAAGACCTCATCTTCAAGGGCGAGGTGCACGAGCTGAAGGAGGTCATGAAGAAATCCCGCGAGCAGGGGATGATTTCGTTTGACCAGGCGCTGTTCGAGTTGTACGAACAGAACAAGATCACGTACGAGGATGCGCTGCGTAACGCGGACTCGCTCAACGACTTGCGCCTGCAGATCAAGCTGCACAGCAAGCGCGGTGGCCAGACCGACCTGTCTGCCGGCACAGAGCATCTGAATGTCGTCTGATGTGGCGCAGACGCTACATCGTTTGAGGTGATGTGCAGCGTGCCAGGTTTGCTCGGCCTCGCTGGTTACCGTTTGCAACCCTCCGGAGAGTAGCCATGACTGACGTTTATGCATTCGAGGCCGATTCGTTGACCGGCCAGCGCGTGCCGCTGTCGCAGTACAGGGGCAAGGTCCTGCTGATCGTGAACACCGCGAGCAAGTGCGGATTCACGCCGCAATACGCGGGGCTGGAGGCGGTGTATAAGCGGCTGCACGACAAAGGGCTGGAGGTGCTCGGCTTTCCGTGCAACCAGTTCGGCAAGCAGGAACCGGGCGGCGCAGACGAGATCGGCGCCTTCTGCGAAAAGAACTACGGCGTGTCGTTTCCGATGTTCGGCAAGATCGACGTGAATGGCTCCAACGCGCATCCGCTCTACAAGTGGCTGACCTCGGAAAAGCCCGGCGTGCTCGGTATCGGAGCCATCAAATGGAACTTCACCAAGTTCCTGCTGCGCCGCGATGGCACGGTCTACAAGCGCTACGCGCCCCTGACCAAGCCCGAAGAGATTGCCGACGATATTGAGCGGCTGCTGGCGGAGCCCGATCCCGCCTGAGGTTGCGTTCGTTGGTTACGGTCGTTAATCCGACGAGCCCCGCACCTTGCGCATGAAATCCGCCAGCGAGCGCTCGGCGGATTCGGCGAAGTGGCGCTCCAGAATGTCGACCTGGACGCAGCGGTCGAGGCGGAACGTGCGGTAGTCCTGGCGGTGCTCGCACCAGGCGGCCACCAGCCAGACCTGTCCCCAGAAGAACAGGCCGAGCGGCTGGATGCAGCGCTCGGTCAACTGGCCCTGCGCGTCTCGGTAAGCGAGCCGCGCAACGGCGTGGCGGCCAAGCGCTGCGTGTAGCGTGTCGAATACCTGCTTGACCTCGCTGCCCATGCCGTAGCCGGGCGCGAAGATGCGCGTGGTCTCGGCTTCGTTGCGGCGCTCCGCGGGCAGGGCGCCCATCAGCTTTTCCAATGCGGCGTCCACCGATTCGGCCATGGTGCCGCCGCTCCACGCCTTGATCATCCGTGCGCCGGCCACGAGCGCTTCGACTTCGTCGGCGGTGAACATGAGCGGTGCAAGGTCGTAGCCTGCCCGCATGCGGTAGCCGATACCGGCCTCGCCTTCGATCGGTACGCCCGAGACAGACAGATCGCGGATATCGCGATACACGGTGCGCTCCGACACGCCCAGGCGGTCCGCCAGCATCGCCGCCGTGGTCAAACGGCGGCCTCGCAGAATCTGGACAATCTGGAACAGGCGGTCGGCGCGGCGGGTCATGCGCGGCATTGTAGTGGGCTTCTTGCCGCGCGCAATCCGCACAATCTTTCCCCTACGCGCCGAAGGGCGTCAGTTCCCGTTGAGGCTGGATGTCGACGATATCCACCTGCTCGCCACGGCGCAGCATGCGCTTGCCCAGTCTCGGGAAATCGGCGATCTCGATGTTGAGATGTTCGCCGCCGCACAGATAGACGAGATCGTCCTTTCCGCAGTTGCGCAGGTGGTGCGCGACGCCTGTGGGGAAGGCCATGAAATCGCCGCTGCGCACGGTGAAGATGTTGTCGTCGATCTCGGCCTGCGCTTCGCCGGAAAGGATGTAGATCCATTCCTCTTCGCGTTGGTGCGAGTGATAGACGAACGACTCCTTGCCAGGCGGCACGCGCGCGAAATTCACGCCGGTGCGCTTGAGCCCGAGCAGCCGGCCCATCATCGTGCCGTGAATTTCCGACAGGCTGTTCCAGGGGTGTGAAAACGACTGCGTGCGCGCGGTGACATCCGCGGCACGCATGAGATACGGGGATTGGCTCGGCATGGTGTTCTTCTCTGTCTCGTGGTGAAGGCCGGCGCCCGCGCACCGGCCCCGGGGGCGTTACTGCTGTAGCAGGTACGCCTGCGTCTTGGCATCGGGCTCGTGCAGGCCGATGCGGTTGCCTTCGGTGTCGACGATATGGGCGATGCGGCCCATGTGGTCGGGCAGCGTCATCGGCCCAAAGACGCATTGGCCGCCGCTGCCGTTCACGCGCTCGAGCACGGCATCCAGATTGGGCGCGTTCAGGTAGACCACGCTGCCCTTGTCGGACGGCGCAAAGCCCTCGCCCTTGACCAGCGCACCGTGGATGGTCGTCTCACCCGCCGGAAACACGCCCATGGTCAGGTCGCCCATATCTTCTTGCTTGAGCTGCGTGTCGAAGACGTTCTCGTAAAACTTCACCGCACGCGGGAAATCGTTGGCGGGAATTTCAAACCAGTTGATGACGCTTGCCATGATGTTCGCTCCGTTAGGTGGCTCAGGCGGTTGGGAGTGCCGTTGCCGGTTAAGGTGGAGCGATTCTGGCGGGGGGCTCCTGACAGCGTTCTGTCAGGAGCCTTCAGGAGGACTGAGGATCGTGTTGCAGATTGCCCAGGCTGTGAATGCCGGGCGGAGGGGGAGGGTGGCTCAGTGCGGAATCCAGCCCGCCAGCAGCGGCACCAGCACCGCTGTCAGCACGCCATTCAAGCCCATGCCCAATGCGGAGAACGCCCCTGCTTCCGGATTGACCTGAAACGCACGGGCCGTACCGATGCCGTGCGCCGCGATGCCAGTGGCAAAACCACGCACGCTGTACTCGCGCACGCGCAGCAGGTTCAGCAGCCGCGTCGTGGTCGTCGCCCCGACAATGCCGGTGATGAGCACCAGCACCGCCGTGATGGTCGGTGCGCCGCCAATCTTCTCCGAGATGCCCATGGCGATCGGGATCGTCACCGATTTCGGCGCCATGGAGCGCAGCGTTTCCGGCGATGCGCCCAACAGCCACGCGATGCCCACGGCTGACACCACCGCCACGACCGACCCTGCAAGGAGCCCAGCCATCAGCGGTACCGCGTGGCGGCGCAGCTTCGCCCACTGCTGAAACAACGGCACCGCCAGCGCCACCGTGGCCGGCCCCAGCAGGAAGTGCACGAACTGCGCGCCGTCAAAGTAGGTCTTGTACGGCGTGCCCGTCACGGTCAGCAGCGTCCCCAGGATGACGACCGCAATCAGCAGCGGATTGACCATCGGGTTGAAGCGGCTGCGCTCATGCAGGCGCACGCCGATCAGGTAGGCGATGAGCGTGGCGGTCAGCCCCAGCAGCGGGCTGGCGGCCAGGTAGACCCAGAGTTGGTGCAGGTTGGGAGCCATCGCGTTCATGGGGCCAGCTCCTCGTGGGCTTCGCCGCCGCCGTGGTCAATGCGACCCATCCGGCGCATCAGCGCGCGCGTGACGAGCGCACCGGCGGCAATTGAAAGCCACGTCGATACGACGGTCGCCACCACGATTGGCAGCCATTCCTGCCCGATGCGGTTCAGTTGCGTCATGACGCCCACGCCGGCCGGCACGAACAGGATGGTCAGGTGACGCAGCAGTTCACGGACGGTGCCCTGCATGACTTCGAGCACGCGGCCCTTGTCCACCAGCAGGTAGATGACCAGCAGCACCATCCCGATCACCGGGCCGGGCACCGGCAGGTGCAGCGAATACGTCAACAGCTCTCCTACCGACTGGAACGTCAACAGGATCGCGAAGGTTTGCAGCATGGGGCCTCCGGGCAAGACGAAGCGCCAAGTATAGAACCCGGCTGCGCTCGTCTCAGGCCAGCATGCGGTCGACCAGCTCGATCCAGTGTTCGACCGGCGTGTCCGTGCCGCTCTGCAGATGCGTCACGCAGCCGATGTTGGCGGTGACGATGCGCTCGGGCTGCGTCGCCTGCAGCTTGGCGAGCTTGTCGTCGCGCAGGCGGTAGGCGATCTTCGGTTGCAGCACCGAATACGTACCCGCCGAGCCGCAGCACAGGTGGCTGTCGGCGCAGAGCTTGACGTCCACGCCGAGCGAGGCGAGCAGCGTTTCCACCGCACCGCGAATCTGCTGACCGTGCTGCAGCGTGCAGGGCGGGTGCCACGCCACGCGCGGCCGTTGTGCTTCGGGTTTGGTTTTCTGCAGAAGCTGCTGCGAGAACGCTGGCAGCACTTCGCACAGATCGCGTGTCATGGCGGACACGCGCGCCGCACGCTCCGCATAGACCGGGTCATCGCGGAGCAAGTGGCCGTATTCCTTGACCATCGCACCGCAGCCGGAGGCCGTCATGACGATGGCCTCGGCGCCCGCTTCGATGTGCGGCCACCATGCGTCGATGTTGGCGCGCATGTTGCCGAGGCCGCCCGCATGGTCGTTCATGTGATAGCGGATCGCGCCGCAGCAGCCCGCACGGTCTGGACTGATGAGCTGCACGCCCAGCTTGTCGAACACGCGCGCCGTGGCCGCATTGATGTTGGGCGACATGGCGGGTTGTACGCAGCCCTCGAGCAACAGCATCTTGCGTGCGTGCGCGGTGCCGGGCCGCGTGCCGGCGTGAGGCTGCCTGGCCGGAACCTTGTTGCGCAGCACCGGCGGCAACATCGGCCGCACTGCCTGTCCGAGCCTGAGCGCGGAGCCGAACAGTGCCGGCCGCGTCAGCCCTTCGCGCAGCGCCCAGCGTATGGCGCGTTCGCCAAGGGGACGTGATTCGCCTTTCGCGTCGAGCTGGTCATCGACGATCTTGCGGCCGATCTCGACCAGGCGCCCGTAGGTCACGCCGGATGGGCAGGTCGATTCGCAGTTGCGGCAGGTCAGGCAGCGGTCCAGGTGCAGGCGCGTGGCTGGGCCGGCGGGCTGGCCCTCCAGCACCTGCTTCATCAGGTAGATGCGCCCGCGCGGGCCGTCCAGCTCATCGCCGAGCAGTTGGTAGGTCGGGCAGGTGGCCGTGCAGAAACCGCAGTGCACGCACTTCTGCACGATGCTTTGGGCTTCTTCGCCGTCGGGGGTGTTGCGCAGGAACGCCGCGAGCGTGATTTGCATGATGGGCTAGCGTTGGAAGTCGGCAGTCAGAACGCTGAATACAGACGGCCCGGGTTGAAGATGCCGTGCGGATCGAAGCTGTCTTTCAGGCGTTTGTGCACGGCCATCAACGGCGCGGCGACGGGCGTGAAGATGTCGCTGGCGCGGTCGCCGTTGCGGAAGAGCGTGGCGTGGCCGCCGGCCTTGCGGGCAGCATCGCGGATGGCGTCGGCGGAGGTGTTGCCGGTGTCGATCCACCAGCGCTGGCCGCCGCCCCATTCGACGAGCTGCACATCGGCCGACGCATGACCGAGCGCCAGCGGCGGCGTGGCCGGGGGCAGGGCGATGCGCCACAGCGGCAGGCTGCCTTGCACGGCGCGGGCGAAAAATGCATGCGATTGCTCGCGAAGGTCGCGCCAAAATGCGGCCCCTTCCGCGTCGTCAACGCGCTCGCCGCCAAGCTTGGCAATGGCGGCGCGCACGGCCGCATCGGCGCCGCTCAAACGGACCCACAGCGCGCCATCGATCCACGCCGACGCGGCAATCGGCAGCGGTTGGCCGCCCCAGCGGTTGAGCGTGTCGATGGCTTCGGCCTGCGGCATTGCGAAGCGCAGCGTCGCATCGCAGAACGGCATCGGCAGCACCTTCAGCGATACCTGCACGATCAAGCCCAGCGTGCCGAGCGCGCCGGCCATCAGGCGCGAGACGTCGTAGCCGGCCACGTTCTTCATCACCTGGCCGCCGAAGTTGAGCATGTCGCCGCGGCCATCCATGACGACCGCGCCGAGCACAAAATCGCGCAGCGCGCCCACCGACTGCCGGCGCGGGCCGGACAGGCCGGCTGAAAACGCACCGCCGACGGTGGCCTGCTTGCCATCCGCAGCAAAGTGGGGCGGCTCGAACGCGAGCATCTGGCGGTGCTCGGCCAGCGCGGCTTCGATCTCGACGAGCGGTGTGCCGCTGCGCGCCGTAATGACGAGTTCTGCACAGTCGTAATCGACGATGCCGGACCACTCGCGCGTATCGAGCACGGTGCCGTCGGGTGCAGGCGCGCGGCCATAGAAATCCTTTGTGCCGCCGCCGCGCAGGGTGAGCGGCGTGCGGTTGCTTGCGGCCTGCGTAATGGCGTCGCGAAAGCGTGCGAGCGCAGGCGAAAGGGCGGTGTCAGACGTGATGGGCATGTTGAACCTTCGGGCGCAACGGCTTGTTCGCTGCGTGCGGCTTCGGAATGGTCAGGCGGCGATCAGAAGCGCGGCAGATCGGGGTGGGGCAATAGGCCGTTGCGCACGTGCAGCTTGCCGTATTCGGCACAGCGCGCGAGCGTGGGGATGGCCTTGTCGGGGTTCAGCAAACGCGCCGGGTCGAACGCCGCCTTGACGCGCAGGAAGGCGTCGCGCTCTTCGGCCGAGAACTGCACGCACATCGAGCTGAGTTTTTCCACCCCCACGCCATGTTCGCCCGTCACCGTGCCGCCAAGTTCCACGCAGGTCTCGAGGATATCGGAGCCGAACAGTTCGGCGCGGTGCCATTCGTCCTGGTCTTCGCCGTTGAAGAGGATGAGCGGGTGCATGTTGCCGTCGCCCGCGTGGAACACGTTGATGCAGCGCAGGGCGTACTTCTGCTCCATCTGCTGGATGCGCCGCAGCAGCGTACCGATGTGCTTGCGCGGGATGGTGCCGTCCATGCAGTAATAGTCCGGCGAGATGCGGCCTGCCGCAGGGAATGCATTCTTGCGGCCGCTCCAGAACTTCAGGCGCTCGGCTTCGCTTTGCGAGACCTGGATGCGGGTGGCACCCGAGGCGCGCAGCACTTCGCTCATGCGCGCGATCTCTTCGGCCACCTCTTCAGGCGTGCCGTCGGATTCGCACAGCAGGATGGCGGCCGCGTCCAGGTCGTAGCCGGCGCAGACGAATTCCTCAACGGCGGCGGTGGCGGGCTTGTCCATCATCTCCAGCCCGGCCGGGATGATGCCCGCGGCAATCACATCGGCCACGGCGTTGCCGCCCGATTCCACATCGTCGAAGCTCGCCATGATCACCTGCGCGAGTTGCGGCTTCGGGATCAGGCGCACGGTCACTTCGGTCACCACCGCCAGCATGCCTTCGGAGCCGATCACCGTGGCCAGCAGGTCCAGGCCCGGTGCGTCGGGCGCCTCGCTGCCGAATTCGACCACCTCGCCGTCCATCATCACGGCGCGCACGCGCAGCACGTTGTGTACGGTCAGGCCGTATTTCAGGCAGTGCACGCCGCCCGAGTTTTCGTTGACGTTGCCACCGATGGTGCAGGCGATTTGCGACGACGGATCGGGCGCGTAGTACAGCCCATGCGGGTTGGCGGCTTCCGAAATGGCGAGGTTGCGCACGCCCGGCTGGACCACCGCGGTACGTGTGTATGGGTCGACCTTGATGATGCGTTTGAACTTGGCCAGCGACAGCACCAGCCCGCCCGGCGTCGGCATCGCGCCGCCGGACAGGCTCGTTCCTGCGCCGCGCGGCACAACGGGCACGCCCATGCGGTGGCACACGCGCAGGATCTCGACGACCTGCGCCTCGGTATCCGGCAGCACCACGGCCAGCGGCACCTGCCGGTAAGCGGCGAGGCCGTCGCATTCATACGGAGTAGTGTCCTCGCGCTCCCAGAGCAGCGCGTCGTCGGACACGATGTTGGACAGCGCGGCGGTCAGCTCGGCCTGCAGGGCGGTCAGATCGCGGGCGGTGGCGGACAACGACGATGGCGCATTCATGGGGTGTCTCTCATGGTTCTGCCCGCCAGCACTGGCCGGGGTGGGAGGCACTATAGCCCGGCCGCCGCCCCGCGCGGCGTGTTAAGGACTTTTGCGGCGATGAATTTGGCTCGCCGGGACGGCCAATGTGGTTCATCGCGATGCAGCAAGGTTTCGCCGGCCGTGGGTGGAGGTCCGACCTTCACGATCGAGCCTTTGACGACCAACGGCGGGGTTCAAAACACCGACTCTCACACTAAAAGTTTCGAATCTGAGGTTCGGATACCTCACGCGTGAGGCAAATACAGTCGGCGTTGATGAAAAAAACAGCAACGATGACGTTCGGAACGTCGACTTCGAGGCTCAGAGGGTCGACCCATGACGCTTTTTGCTCCGACGTTGCTGCTTTTTTCATCAACGCTGGCGTTCCGAACGTCAACGTCGATACTAAAAGTTTCGAATCCGGTGGTTTGAGGCCCGGCGACGCGCCTCCACTGCCCACGGCTGGCGGCTGACGGCTTACCAATCCAGCCCGAGCAACCAATCCACAAAATGCTGCGCCTCCGGCTTCATCGGTGCCTGCTCGCGCTGCACGATGTAATAAGCATGTGGCGACGTCGATTCGATGTCCAGCAGCCGCACGATCTGCCCCGAGGCCAGCCAGTTGCGGGCCATTGCCTGCCTCACGAGCGCCACCCCCTGGTTTGAGACGACGGCTTCCAGCATCAGCCCGATGTCGTTGAAGAGCGAACCGGTGGCGGGCTCGGGCGCGTCCAGCCCAGCCGCCTCAAACCACGGGCGCCACGGCTCAAGGGGGCTGCGCAGCAGCGTGAGGTTCAGCAGTTGCGATGCTTCGGTGATGGTGTTGCCGCTGATCTGCTCGAAATAGCCGCGCCCGCACGCAGGGAACACCGGCTCGTTGAGCAACAACGTGGTCTTCAGATCTGGGTAGCGGCCGGTGCCATAGCGGATCTCGACATCGGTGTCCTCGGCCTTCACGTCGAGGAACGGGATGGCGAGATGCAGTTCCACGTCGATATGCGGGTACAGCGCGTTGAACTCTGGAATGCGAGCCACCAGGTGCTGACGGCCGAACGTGGGCGGAATCGCCACACGCAGCCGTGCGCGCTGCTTGCTGAATTCCGGGCGGGCCAGTTCATGGAGGCTCTTGAGCGCATCCTGCACGCTGCGCAGGTAGCGCGTGCCTGCGGCAGTCAGCCGCAGTGCCGTGCCGGTGCGCACGAACAGGTCTTCGCCCCACAGCTCTTCCAGATTTTTGATGCGGTGCGATACCGCGCTGGGCGTGACAGATAGCTCTTCGGCCGCACGCGCGAAGCTCGCATGGCGCGCCCCCGCCTCAAAGGCAATCAGCAGATGCAACGGAGGAACGCGCTTGAAGACGGAGGACATGCGGGCGGTCGCTGGTGGGTGAATCGGTTACAGGTGGAAGATCTTGCCCGGGTTCAGGATGTGCTTCGGGTCCAGCGCCTGCTTGACACTGCGCATCAGGTCGATCGCATCGTTGCCGTGTTCGGCAATGAGAAAGTCCATCTTATGCAGGCCCACGCCGTGTTCGCCTGTGCAGGTGCCGTCCATGGCGATCGCACGCGCGACGATGCGCTGGTTGATGCGCTCGGCTTCTTCCAGTTCTTCCGGCTTGTTCGGGTCGATCAGCAGCGCAACGTGGAAGTTGCCGTCGCCCACGTGGCCAACGATGGGGGCGGGCAACTGCAGCGCGCTGGCGAGCAAGTCCTTCTCGGTCTCGACCACGCATTCGGCCAGGCGGGAGATGGGCACGCACACGTCAGTGGTGACGGCGCGGCACCCCGGCTTGAGCTGCAGGAACGCAAAGTACGCGTTGTGTCGGGCGTTCCACAGGCGGCTGCGGTCTTCGGGGCGCATTGCCCATTCGAAGCCCTGGCCTTTATGTTCGGCGGCGATCTGCTGGACGGTCTCGGCCTGTTCCTGCACGCCATGCTCCGAGCCGTGAAACTCGAAGAACAGCGTCGGCATCTCGGGCAGCGCCAGCTTGTCGTACTGGTTGATCGCGCGGATGGCCAGCGCGTCGACAAACTCCACGCGCGCAATCGGCACGCCCATCTGGATGGTGTCGATCACAGCGGATACCGCATCGCCCATGCTCGGGAAGGCGCACACCGCCGCCGACACGGCTTCGGGCTGCGGATACAGCTTCAGCGTGATCTCGGTGATGATGCCCAGCGTCCCTTCGCTGCCGATGAAGAGCCGCGTGAGGTCATACCCCGCCGACGATTTGCGCGCCCGGTTGGCCGTCTTGATGATGCGGCCGTCTGCGGTGACGACCGTCAGGTTCAGCACGTTCTCGCGCATCGTGCCGTAGCGCACGGCGTTGGTGCCGGAAGCACGCGTCGCGCACATGCCGCCGATGGATGCATCCGCGCCCGGGTCGATCGGGAAGAACAAACCGGTATCGCGAATCTCGGTATTGAGCTGCTTGCGCGTGACGCCCGGCTCGACCGTCACCGTCAGGTCTTCGGGGTGCACCGACAGCACGTGGTTCATCTGCGAGAGATCGAGGCTCACGCCACCGGCCACGGCCAGCAGATGGCCTTCGAGCGACGATCCGGCGCCATACGGGATCAGCGGAATCTCGTGCTCGAAGCAGAGCCTGGCGACGGCAGCGACTTCCTCGGTGGTCTGCGCGAAGACGACGGCGTCGGGCAGCATCGGGTCGTAGGCGGATTCATCGCGGCCGTGGTGGGCGCGCACGGCTTCGCTCATGGAGACGCGATCGCCGAAGCGGGTGCGCAGCGCGTCGAGCATGGCCGGGGGAATCGGCTTGCGGATGATCTGGGAGGGCGGGGCTGGATGGTTCATGGCGTCTCGCGTGGGGCAGCGGTCTGAAGCCGGCTCGAGCTGTCATTCTAACGCCGGGGTCGTGCCGCCCTTGCGATAATGGCGCCACCAACATTGACGCGATACAGGGAGACGCACCGTGGGCAACCGCTTATCGAAGATCGCCACACGCACCGGCGACGACGGCACCACCGGCCTCGGCGACGGCAGCCGCACGGCCAAGGACAGCCTGCGCATCGCCGCCATCGGCGACGTCGACGAGCTGAACTCGCACATCGGCGTGCTGCTGACGGAAACGCTGCCCGACGGCGTGCGCACGGCGCTCACCGCCATCCAGCACGACCTGTTCGATCTGGGTGGCGAACTCTGCATTCCGGGCTACACGATGGTGACGACCGCGCACGTGTTGCGGCTCGACCAATGGCTGGCCGACTACAACGCCGATCTTCCGCGGTTGGCCGAATTCATCCTGCCCGGCGGCAGCCGCGCTGCGGCCCAGGCGCATGTCTGCCGCACCGTCGCGCGCCGTGCCGAGCGCAGCATCGTCGCACTCGGCCGCGCCGAGACCATTGGCGAGGCGCCGCGCCAATACGTCAATCGACTGTCGGACCTGCTGTTCGTGCTGGCGCGTGTGCTCAATCGCGCAGATGGCGGCACGGACGTCCTCTGGAAACGCGACGAGCACAAGCCAGCGTAATTGCCGTCCGCATCAAACAAAACGGCCCGGCGAGATGACGTTACCTCGCCGGGCCGTTTGCTTCTGCAGTGCGCTGAATCAGTTCACGCTTGTCGGCGTCGTCGTGCTTTGCGCCACGGCGGCCAGCCCCGCCAATTGCCCCGGCGTGGTGATGGTCAGCGCCTGCGATGGCGTCGGCGCCGGGAAGCCGGCTTCGGCCAGCGCTTCCTTGATGGTGCGGTTGGTGTCGAAATAGACCTGCCAGTAGTTGTCGTTGTGCGTGTACGGGCGTACCGCCAGCACGGGCCCGACCAGGTTGAACTCGAGAATCTCAACATCGACCGCCGGTTCGGTCAGCACGTTCGGAATGGCGGCCACCTTTTCCTTGAGCAGCGCAATGGCGGCCCGGTGATCGGCGCTGCCGGCCAATTGCGCCTTCAGCTCGACGCGGCGGAACGGGTTGGAGGTGTAGTTCTGGATCGTGTCGGCGAAGATCTTGCCGTTGCCGACAATCGTGACCACGTTGTCCGGCGTGTTGATGGTCGTGGCAAACAGGCCGATCTCCTTGATCGTGCCCGTCACGCCACCGGCCGTCACGAAGTCGCCCACCTTGAACGGCCGCAGCACGATCAGGAACGCGCCCGCCGCAAAGTTGGAAAGCAGGCCCGACCATGCCATGCCGATCGCCACACCGGCTGCGGCAATCAGCGCCGCGAACGTCGTCGTCTGGATGCCGAAATAGCCGAGGATGCCGATCACCAGCAGCACATTCAGCGTGACGGTGATGATGGAGCCGACATACCGCAGCACGGTCGGATCGACCTTCTGTCGACTCAGTGAACCTTCCACCATGCGCACGGCCAGGTTAATCAGCCAGCGGCCGACCACCCAGAAAACGATGGCCGCGAGGATCTTCATGCCGACGTCGGCGGCGTATTGCGCCACGATTGCCTGGTACTTGCTTGCGGTGTTGACGGCGGTGTCCGCCAGGTTGTCTGCCATGGGTGCCTCCGAAAGGGCAGGGGGGGAACCCACCTACGATATGTCAAAGACAACGCACTTGTGTGACTTTGATACGTTTCGCTCACATTTGTTATAGATCTGCGCATTGATGCGCGCGCAAAGAAAAAGGACGCCCGCAGGCGTCCTTCCCAAATCACGCTGATGGCGTCTCAGTTGCCGCTGCCCGGCACGAGACGGCGCTTGCGCACGGCGTCGGCCAGCGTTTCCAGCACCTTCACCGAATCGTCCCAGCCGATGCAGGCGTCGGTCACGCTCTGGCCGTAGGCCAGGTCGGACACGGGCGTACCTTGCACGTGGTCCTGGCGCCCGGCGTTGATGTGCGATTCCACCATCACCCCGACGATGCGGTTGTCACCGGCGGCCATCTGGCGGCCGATGTCTTCGCACACCGGAATCTGGTTCTCGTGTTTCTTGCTGCTGTTGGCGTGCGAAGCGTCGATCATCAGGCGCGCGGCCAGGCCCGACTTGGAGATGGCGTCGCAGGCTTCCTGCACGCTGGCAGCGTCGTAGTTGGGCGCCTTGCCGCCGCGCAGGATGATGTGGCAATCCTCGTTGCCGGCCGTCGACACGATAGCCGAGTGGCCGCCCTTGGTGACCGACAGGAAGTGGTGCGGCTGCGATGCGGCCTTGATCGCGTCCACGGCGATCTTCACGTTGCCGTCGGTGCCGTTCTTGAAACCGACCGGGCACGACAGGCCGGAAGCCAGCTCGCGGTGCACCTGGCTTTCGGTGGTGCGCGCACCGATCGCGCCCCAGCTCACCAGATCGGCGATGTACTGCGGGCTGATCACGTCGAGGTATTCGGTGCCTGCGGGCAGGCCCAGCTCGTTGATGTTCATCAGCAGCTCGCGCGCGGTGCGCAGGCCGTCGTTGATCTTGAAGCTGCCGTCCATGTGCGGATCGTTGATCAGACCCTTCCAGCCGACCGTGGTGCGCGGCTTCTCGAAGTACACGCGCATCACGATTTCCAGCTCGTTCTTGAAGCGCTCGCGCTGCTCGACCAGGCGGCGGGCGTAGTCCATCGCTGCCTTGGTGTCGTGGATGGAGCAGGGGCCGATGATGACGATCAGGCGGTCGTCCATGCCGTGCAGGATGCGGTGCATCGCGTTCCGGCTTTGGTAGATCAGGTCGGACACGGTGTCGCTGCACGGGAATTCGCGGATCAGATGCGACGGCGGCGTCAGCTCTTTCAGTTCGCGAATGCGCAAATCGTCGGTGTTCTTCGGCATGGAATGCTCCGGGGATGTGTCTTGAGTTCTATTGGAAACGTCTACTGTGTTCGGATCATGTTTCGCGTCGGTGCCGGGGTGGGGCAGGTGACTGGGCGAAAAAAAACCGCCAGGGTCGCTGGCGGTTTTCGGTATCTGCTGGGTGCTTTATTTTTGCTGCAAGCGCCCCTCTCCTTCCGCCAGCGGTGCGAGATGCCAAAAGTAAAAGTAAAAAAACTTGGCGAAGGACATGAGAGGAAAACGAGGCAATGCAGAAAAATTTGTGGCGCTCAGTTGGCTTGAACCTACTGCGCCGCACCAATCGAACCGTCTTTATAAACCCTTTTTTTGAGGGCCGCAAGCGCCGATTTTCCGTGCCTGCGGCGCCAAAACGACGGTCTGAGGGCAATCAAACTGTGCCGCCCACCGTCATGTTCTCCATGCGCAGGGTCGGCTGGCCTACGCCCACCGGCACGCTCTGGCCTTCCTTGCCGCACACGCCGATGCCCGAATCGAGGCGCATGTCGTTGCCGATCATGGTCACGTGCTTGAGCGATTCCGGGCCGCTGCCGACCAGCGTGGCGCCCTTGACGGGGTAGGTGATCTTGCCGTCCTCGATCATGTAGGCCTCGCTGGCCGAGAACACGAACTTGCCGTTGGTGATGTCGACCTGGCCACCGCCGAAGTTCACCGCATACAAGCCCTTCTTCACGCTGGCGATGATCTCCTGCGGGTCTTTGTCGCCGCCGAGCATGTAGGTGTTGGTCATGCGGGGCATCGGCAGGGCGGCGTAGCTCTCGCGGCGGGCGTTGCCGGTCACGGGCATCTTCATCAGGCGCGCGTTCAGCGTGTCCTGCATGTAGCCGGTGAGGATGCCGTCTTCGATGAGTGTGTTGCACTGCGTGGGGTTGCCTTCGTCGTCGAGGTTGAGCGAGCCGCGGCGGTTGGCAAGCGTCCCGTCGTCGACCACGGTGACGCCCTTTGCAGCCACGCGCTCGCCCATGCGGCCGGAGAATGCAGACGAGCCCTTGCGGTTGAAGTCGCCTTCCAGCCCGTGGCCGATGGCCTCGTGCAGAAGCACGCCCGGCCAGCCTGGGCCGAGGACCACGGTCATCGTGCCGGCCGGTGCCGGTTTGGCTTCCAGGTTGACGAGTGCGGATGAAACCGCCTCGTCCACGTATTCGCGCAGCAGGTCGTCGGTGAAATAGCCGTAGGCATAGCGGCCCCCGCCGCCGGAGCTGCCCATTTCACGGCGCCCGTTCTGCTCGGCGATGACGGTGACAGAGATGCGCACCAGCGGGCGCACATCTGCGGCGATCACGCCGTCGCTGCGCGCGACGAGCATCACGTCGTATTCGCCGGCCAGACCGGCCATGACCTGGACCACACGCGGGTCTTTGGCGCGGGCGAGCTTTTCAATCCGCTCCAGCAGCGCAACCTTCTCGGAAGCCGTCATCGAATCGAGCGGGTCATTCGGTGCATACAGCGAGTGGCTGCCCGGGGTGCTGGCCAGGCTGCTGGCGACCTTCACGCGGCCGGCGCCGGCTTTGCCGATCGTGCGTGTGGCACCGGCGGCCTGCATCAGCGCGGGCAGGCTGATGTCGTCGGAATACGCGAACGCCGTGCGGTCGCCCGACACGGCACGCACGCCCACGCCCTGGTCGATGCTGAAGCTGCCGGATTTGACGATGCCTTCTTCCAGGCTCCATGCCTCGTTGCGGGTGTACTGGAAGTACAGATCGGCATAGTTCACGCGGTGCGTGAAGATGTCGGCCAGCGCGCGCTGCAGATGAGCTTCATCAAGGCCGTACGGATCGAGCAGCACGCGGCGCGCGATGGACAGATTCTGGATGGCGATGTCGCCTGCGTTCATGGTCGGTTCTCGCAAAAAAATTCGGTTGGCTTACATCACGCGGTGCTTGAGCGCCGGCAGGTCCCGGCGCACTTGTGCGATGCGGGCGGGGTCCATGTCTCCGATGGCAACGCCTTCGCCCTCGGGCACGGAGGCAATGATTTCCCCCCACGGGTCGACCAGCATGGAATGGCCCCACGTGCGGCGGCCGTTTTCATGGCGCCCGCCCTGAGCGGCGGCCAGCACATAACACTGGTTTTCGATGGCGCGGGCGCGCAGGAGGATTTCCCAGTGCGCGGCGCCGGTCACGTAGGTGAAGGCCGCCGGCATCAGAATCAAGTTCAGGTTGCCCTGTGCCGCCAGCGCCCGATACAGCTCCGGAAAGCGCAGGTCGTAGCACACGGACATGCCGACACGGCCGCATGGTGCGTCGAAGGCAACCGGGGTGGCGCCGGGCTCGATGGTGCGGGCTTCGTCGTAGCGCTCTTCGCCGCGCACGAAGTTGAACAGGTGGATCTTGTCGTAGCGTGCGACACGCAATCCGGCCGGGTTGAATGCGAGCGACGTATTGCGCACGCGCTGTTCGTCTTCGCACCACATCGGCAACGTGCCGCCGACGAGCCACAGCTTGTGGCGGCGTGCGGCATCGGCAAGGAAAGTCTGGATCGGGCCATCCTGGTCGCCTTCGCGGATAGCGACCTTATCGCTGTCCTTGCGGCCCATCATGCAGAAGTACTCGGGCAGCAGCGCGAGTTGCGCGCCCTGCGCGGCGGCCTCGGCGAGCAGCGCATCTGCGCGCGCCAGGTTGGCGTCCACATCGATGGCCGTCACCGTCTGGATGGCGGCGACACGAAAAGGTGCATCGAAAGGCGCATCCATGCCGGATGCGACGGGGGCCGGAGCAACGGTGGTCGAAGTCATGGGGCCTATTTTGCCGAGGTTTGCGATTGGCTGCCCGAATTGCTGTCGGATGCGACTTTCTCGATCTTCGGATCGGCCCAACTGCCGGTCACGTGGTATTGCGTGACGAATGCCTTCGACAACTGATCGCCCAGGACCAACTGCGCGGCCAGCGTGCCCAGCCCGATGGCCGGATTGATGAACGCCGCCGCCAGCGAGGCCGACGTGGCGTCCACCTTGGGCGTGACCTTGACGCGCAGGTCCTGCGTTTCATCCAGGATGTTGGCCGAGCCCTGCATGGCCACCTGGAATTGCGGGCCCTTGACTGCAAAATCTTCAGTGTGGGCGATGCCGCTGGCGATGGTGCCGGTGGCGGCTACGCTCTCGAACGGCGTGCCGCGCCCGGTGGCGCTGCGCAGGTCGGTCGCGAAATGCAACAGCCCCTGCAGGCTCAGCACGCCGGCCAGCTTGGCCAGGCCCGGATCGACCGGCAGAAACTGGCCGCGCTCCAGGTTCAGCGCCATGCGGCCGTTGAGCGTCGGGTAGTCGATCGACATGGGCGAGCCGCGCCACACCACGCGGCCTTCGAGCTTGCCCTTGGCTCCGTCGATCACCTTGGCGAAGCCCATCTTCTGCAGCAAGTCGCCGGTGTCGCGCAGGTCAAGATTGAAGTCGAGCAGCGTCCGGCGCTCCGGATCATCACCGCCGCCACGCAGGCGTCGCGGGATGCGCCACGTACCGTGCGCCGTGAGCGTGGCGGCGGGCTGCTCGATCTTCAGCGTCTCGAGCGTCCATACCGGCGCGCCTTCGGTGATCTGGCTGCGCGCCTTGATTTCCAGCTTGCCGAGCGCTTTGCCGCGCAGGTCGAACTTGTCTGCGACGAGGTCGAGCGATGGAATTTCCTGCGAGCTGCTGGCCAACGATTCGGTGAGCGCCGTCTCTTCCTTGGCGTCTGGGATGCTCATGCGCGACAGGCGCATCGTCAGCTCGCCGAAGGGCACGGCGGCGCTTTCGGCGTGCCAGCGCGCGCTGCCTGCAATCTCGCGTGAATCGATGGTCGATTGCCAATTGGCGCCATCGCGCGTGGCGTCGATGCGCACGGCGTTGAAGTCGCGGCCCAGAATGCGCAGCGTCTGCGCGCGGGCGTTCAGGTGGCTGGGCAGATACGCGCTGTGGTTGTTGGAGGCGTTGGCTGCATTGGCACCATGTTCGGCGGCAATCTGGCTGGCGCTCTTGTCAGGGGCGGGTGCAGCAAAGGCATGGCGCCAGGCGTCGACGTCCAACTGATCCAGCGCCAGATTCGCTTGCACGCCTTCCTGCGGCTGCGGCACCGCTTGCCGCACACCGATGCCGCCGCGCAGGACCTCGACGCCGTTGCCCGTGCTGCGTTGCTCGTAGCGCGCGCTGACGATATTCCCGACCTGCAGAACGATTTCGTCGACGGCGTTGTTGGACGCCAGCGGTTGCATTTCGAAACGCACCGGCAAGGGCTGCCCAGCCGCCTTGTTCAGCGGTGCCGGTAGACGCACCGTCATCGGGGTCAGATCCGACTGGACCTGAATGAGAGGCCGACGCTGTTTGACGCTGATGGTCGCGCTGTACGGGGCGGTGCCCTCCAGCGAGCGGGCGACGGCGGCCACCGGGCTGTTTTCCGGCGTCGTCTCACGCAGCCCTTGCGCCGATGCGGTGCCCGCCACCTGGATGCGGATCGTGCCGTCGGGTGCGGTGCCGCCCGTAGGGCGGATTTCGCCGCCGGCAAAGCGCGCGCGCAGGTTATCGAAACCGATGCCCTTTTGCGTGAAGGTCAGCGCGCCGTTGACATCGGTCAGCGGCGGTGCCTGCGGGACCAGCGTGACGTCATTGCGTACGAACGTGACGCTGCCTTGGGCCCGCGCCGAACGCATTTCATGCAGCGGCAGGTCAAGCTTGAGCGCCAGCGTGGCGTTGCCCTGGGCGCGGGCGTCCTTGGTGAAATGCCCGATCCACTGGCTGATGGGGCTCGCTTCGATGTACTGCAGGAAATTCTGCGTGGCGCCGTCGCCGCGGGCTTCGATGGCCAGCAGCGGGTTGCGGTCGCCCATGTCGGGCAGGCTGCCATTCACGTCCTGCAGATTTACGCCCATCACCTTGGCACGCGCCACTTTGAACGCGAGCGATGCGCGATCGAACGTCACCGTGCCGTCGATGTTCGTGAATGCCGGCCAACTGCCGGGGTGCGTTGGCGCCTGGCCGGGCAGGTTGTACGCGGCTTCGGCCGGCGCTGATTGGTAAGTTACGTCCTGGATCGGCACTTCCACGCGGAAGACACCTTTGTGCGGCGGACGGAACGGAAAGTCGTGCAGATCACCTGCCAGTGCGAACCCGACGTTATTCGCCGTGCCGGCTTGCAGCGCACCGCCCAGGTAGTCGCGCAGATGCTGTCCGATCGACAGCGGCAGGTAGCGCGGCACACGCGGAACATCGGCGCGGTCGAGCGTGCCCTTCAGGTCGATGGTGCCGAGATGGCTGGTGTCTGGCGCGTGGCGATAGCTGCCCGTGATGCGCGCTGACAGGTCGTCGTTGGAGAACGCGAGGTTGTCGCTGGCGACGACCAGTTCCTGCTTGCGATATGTCCAGTTGAACGTGCCCTGTAGCCGGTCCAGCGGCACGCGCGCGTCGGCAAAGGTACCAGGCAGCAGTAGAGCGGTGTCATTGGACTCGATGCGCAGCGTGCCCTTGTCGTCTGAGAAGACGGCGTTGCCGGAGAGGTTTTCAACGCCGGGCACGGCTGGCTCGGGATGCTGGCCCGGCGGGACCGCGGGCAGCGCACCGGGGCCGAACGAGACCTGGCGCATCGTGGCGCGGCCGGTGAAGTGCACAGGCGCCGGCGTATTTGGCCGCCAGCGGGAGACATCGCGCTGCCAGTTGATGTCCAGATCGTCGATGCGGCCGGACGGCTGCTTTGTCCGCAGTGGTTCGAGCACGCCAGCGGGCAGCGGCAGCGCGGTGGCGATGTTGCGCAGGTCGGCCAAATCCAGTGTCGCGGCCTTGACTTGCAGGCTGCGCAGCGCATCGCGTGCGTCGAGCGCCCACCCGACGGTGACGTTGCGCACGCCGCGCGGCGTGCCAGCCGGGTTGGTCGGCGCCTGGATCCCGGGGCCTGCCAGTTCGGGTACCGATGGCGGTTGGGCGGGCAGGTTCAACGGTTGCCAGAGCAGCGTGTCGACGCGGAGAATGTGCTCGCCGCGCGCGTTGCGCTGATGTGTGGCCAGCGCCTGAAGGCTGCGCAACTGCAGCGGCTCCAGATCCTTGCGGACTTGCAGATCGAGCTGCTGCCCGGTCAGCCGCGCCTGGCTGCGCGTGAACACGCCGTCGGCAAACTCCACCGAGCCGTCGGTGGTCAGCGTGCCGCTTTGGGCGGCGGCCAGCACGGGCACATAGCGCTGCACGGAAGCCAACTGCAGCGTATCGACCTGCCAGGACGCCTGGCCATGCCAGTGGCGCCAGTCGCCGGGGCGGGCCAGCAGGTCGTGGCGGAAATCGGCGTGGAGTTTGATGGGGCCGTTGAACAGCGTGGGCGAGGTGCCGCTGGCCTCCAGCCTGTGGCGCGTCGGGCCGCTGCGCAGCTGCAGCCGCACATTGCCCAGCGCCACTTCGGGCAGCTTCTGCTGCTCGTCGAGCCAGCGGACGGCGCCTTGCTGAAAATCGATGTTGCCTTGGGAGAGCAGTTGGTCGAGGAAGATGCTGTCGCCGCCGGTGTCCGCGCTAAGCTGCATGCCGGCGACGGAGAGGACGCCTTGCGTATCGCGCCGTACCAGCAGGTCGGCTTGGGTAGCGTGCAGGGCGGCAAAGGTCACCTGCATGCGCAGCAACGAGCGCCAGGACAGCCGCGCCTGGACGTCCTGTATCGCGAAGGTGCGGCGGCCCGCGGTGTCGTGCGCGTCGATGCGCTGGGCGCGGAATGCCGGGTGCCAGCCCTCCCAATAGGTCTCAAGCGAGCCGATGTCCACCGTGGCGTGCAGTGCGCTGGACGCCTCGCGCTGCATCCATTCGCGTGCCACGCTCGCGCGCGGCCACAAGATGAAGCGCACCGCCAGCATGCCGATGACGGCCAGGACGGCCAGCGCGGCGGCCGTCTTCCAGAGCACCCGCCACAGCTTGCGCCAGATCGGGGCGCGGAAAACAGCGCCGATGCCCGCGCCGACCCGGCGGGCGAGCCATACCAGCCATGCCCAGGCCGAGGGCCGGCCCACCCCGCGTGTGGACAGGGTGCTGGCGTGTCCACCATCGGACTTCGGCGATTCTGGGGGCTGGGACGGGCGAGGCATGATGCGGATTATCCGATATTCAGGAGGCGGCGCCACATTTGGAGCCCGGGCGGCGCGCTGGCGGAGCGGCAAGCAGTGGGCAAGCACACCCGATGCCCGCGGAGTCTCTGGCCACTGCCGGCCTCGCATGCATTTCAGCGAGAATGGATGCTTCCGCCAATGCTCGATGGGTTCGCATGACCGATTCCGCCTTGTCCGCCCAGCCATTTCTGAAAGCTCCAGCCCGCGCGCCGCAGGGCGCCGCTGCCGCGCTACCCTTTGCACTCGCGTATTCCCGTTATCTACAGCGCCAGGCGCAAGCGCGCGAAGGATGGGCCGAGCGTGTGCATGCTGGCGCCAGCCATCCGATTGACATGGCGTGGCTGTTGGCGCGCTTCACTGAACTGTTCGATACCAGGGCCGTGGAGGCTGAGGCGGCGCTCAAGCGCGCCTTGCGCCTGTTGCGCAATGAAGTCTTCGGCGCACTGGTTGAGCGCGATCTGTCCGGCGCCGCAACGCTCGACGAGGTGACGGGCACGATGACGGACCTGGCCGAGTTTGCTGTGCGCACGGCCCTTTCGGTAATCGCTCAGGAACTGACCTCGCTGCACGGCCAGCCGATCGGTCAGTCCTCCGGCGAGGTGCAGGAACTGTTGGTGGTGGGCATGGGCAAGCTGGGCGGGCGCGAGTTGAACGTCTCGTCCGACATCGATCTGATCTTCCTCTACGACGACGATGGCGACACCCAGGGCGGCCCGCGCCCGCTCTCCAATCATGAATACTTCACGAAGCTCGGCCGGCGGCTGATCAACGCGCTGGCCGATGTGACGGAGGACGGCTACGTCTTCCGCGTCGACATGCGTCTTCGCCCGAATGGCGATGCGGGGCCGCTGGCGTGCAGTCTGGGCATGCTGGAGGAGTACTTCGTCGTGCAGGGCCGGGAGTGGGAGCGCTACGCCTGGATCAAGGGTCGCGTCATCACTGACCCGACCAGTCCGCATGCAGCACGCGTGATCCAACAGTTGGATCGCGTGACGGGCCCGTTTGTGTTCCGTCGCTATCTCGATTACGGCGTGATCTCCGCCATTCGCGCGCTGCATGCGCAGATCCGCAACGAGGCAGCCAAGCGCAGCAACGGTGCCAACCAGCAGCGCGACGACATGGGCCATCTGCAGGCGCGCTCGCCCAACATCAAGCTCGGGCGCGGCGGCATCCGCGAGATCGAATTCGTCGCGCAGGTGTTTCAGCTCATTCGCGGCGGGCAGGATTTCGGGTTGCGCGTGCGCCCCACGCTGGAGGTGCTGCGGGCGGCGGCGGAGCGCGGCCTGATCGACGCCGACGCCGTGGCGCGGCTGACCGAGGCTTACCGCTTCCTGCGCCAGTTGGAACACCGTCTGCAATACATCGAAGACGCACAGACGCACAACCTGCCAGGCTCGCCGGAAGACCAGCTGCGCGTGGCGCACATGATGGGCTTTGACGACTATGCGGCGCTCGTGACCAAGCTCGAGGCGTATCAGGACGAAGTCGCAAAGCATTTCGAGCAGACCTTCTCCGACAAGCAGGACAGCCAGCCGCCGTGCGCCGCGGTCTGGCACGCAGACCTGCTCGACGACGAGTACACGGAAACCGCCCGCGTACAGCTGGCTGAACTCGGCTATGCAAATCCGGACAGCGTGCTGGAGCGGCTGCGTGCGACGCGCAACTCGCCGCGTTATCGGGCGTTGTCCGAAGTCAGCCGGCAGCGTTTCGACTTGCTGATCAACCGTGCGCTGGACCAGGCATCGCGGCAGACCGATGCCGATGTCACCATCGCGCGCTTTCTCGATTTCTTCGATGCGATCAGCCGGCGTTCGTCGTACCTGTCGCTGCTGAGCGAATACCCGCAGGCCATGGAGCGCGTGGCCCATACGCTCCATGCATCGCGCTGGGCGGCGGACTACCTCACACGCCATCCGCAACTGCTCGATGAGCTGCTCGATGCGGAAGCGCTGTCGGCCGAGCCCGACTGGCCAGCGTTCAGGGCGCGCGTGCGAGAACGTCTGCAAGCCGCGTCCGCCCATGTCGAGATGCAGATGGACATCCTGCGCCAGGAGCACCATGCAGAGACCTTCCGCGTGTTACTGCAGGACCTCCAGGGCATGCTGAGCGTCGAGCACATCAGCGACCGGCTTTCCGATCTGGCCGATGCCGTGCTGGACCTCACGCTGGAGACAGTCTGGAAGCAGGTCGCTACGCGTCATCGGGAGGTGCCGCGCTTTGCCGTCGTTGCCTACGGGCGGCTCGGCGGTAAGGAACTGGGCTATGCGTCGGACCTCGACATCATTTTTTTGTACGACGACGATGACGAACGCGCGCCCGATGTCTACGCGTCATTCGCGCGCAAGCTCATCACCTGGCTGACCAGCCATACCGCCGCGGGCATGCTGTTCGACGTCGATACGCGTTTGCGTCCGAACGGCGCGGCAGGTCTGATGGTCACGCACTTCGAATCGTTCCGCCGTTATCAGATGCGCGAGGGCGACAACGCGGCGTGGGTGTGGGAACACCAGGCGCTCACGCGTGCACGTTTCTGCGCGGGCGATGCGGAAATCGGCGAACGCTTCGAGGCGTTGCGTACCGCCGTGTTGCGCCAGGCGCGCCAGCCCGGCCCTCTGCGCGACGAGATCGTGGCGATGCGCGAGCGCGTGGCGGAAGGCCATGCAAATCCGACGGGGCTGTTTGACCTCAAGCACGATCGCGGCGGCATGGTCGATATCGAATTCACCGTGCAGTTCCTGGTGCTGCTGCACAGCGCAGCGCATGCCGAGCTGACCCGCAACAAGGGCAACATTGCGCTGCTGCACATGGCCGGCGAACTGGGGTTGATTAACGCGACGGCGGCCGCGCGGGTGGCCGATGCCTATCGGGACTTCCGCGCGCGCCAGCACAAGTTGCGGCTCGATGGGCAATCCGTGGCGCGCGTACCGGTCGGCACGTGCGCGCACGAGGCGGCCCACGTGCGCGCGTTGTGGACCGAGGTGTTCGGGCCTGCGCAATGACTGCGTATCCGCACACGTTGCGCACCTGGGGCGCGTGCGCCGGTGTGGCTGCGCTGTCGGCGGCGTTTTCGTTCGTGCCGTGGCTGTACGCGGTCGGGCTGTATCAACGCGAGACCGTGCGCGCGGGGCAGTGGTGGCGCATCGTGACCGCCATGTGGGTGCATCTGGATACGTGGCATTGGCTGGCGGATGCAATGGCCGCGGTGGGGCTCATCCTGCTGCTGGCGCGCGTGCTGCGACCGCAAGCCATCGTTGGAGCGCTGGTGGTGTGCGGCGTGCTCGTACAGATCGCTTTGCTCACTCAGCCGACGGTGCAGTGGTACGGCGGGCTCTCTGGCGCGCTGCATGGTCTGGCGGCGTGGGGCGGGCTGCGGCTGCTGAAACCGTCCACGAGCGATGTCGAGGATCACTTTTCACGCTGGATTGGCGTGGCGCTGTGTGTGGGCGTGCTGGCGAAGGTGTGGCTCGAGCAATCGTGGCTGTCGCCCATCGCCTATGACCCGCACTGGGGGTTTGGCGTGGTGCGCATCGCTCATGCGTTTGGTGCGGTGAGCGGATTGCTGGTGTGGGTGCTGGGGGAGTGGGCTCTTCGCAGACAATCGGCTGCATAGGTGAGCAGCGGAACGCCGGAGGGGTCAAAGCAGGAGGGGGGAAATACCCGCGTCCAATGAAGACGCGGGCCGAAAGTACAAATAGGCTTACTTAGCGCGACGCCGACGACCGGCCAAACCGGCGGCCAGCAGCAATGCTGCGCCGGCCAGACCGATGGCGCCACCGCCACCGCCGCCGCTGGAGGTCGCAGCAGGCGGGGTGGTGGTGCCGGTGCTGGCTGCTGCAGTGACGGTCACGTTCGTGGTATCCGTGGCGGTCGCGCCGGTGTTGCTCGTCAACGTGACGTTGAAGGCGTAGGTGCCTGCCGCGGACGGCGTGAATGTGGCGGTGTAATTGCCGTTGCTATCGGGGCCGGCAGTCGTAAGGCTGACGGATGGCCCAGAAGTCTGCGCCCACTGCACGCTCGTGATGGTGTTGACGAGGCCTGCACTGCCGGTCGCTGTGAGCGTGACCGCATTGTTTGTAACCACCGTGCTTGCCGACGTCGACGCGTGCACAGTCGGATTGCCCTTCGCCAGGGCAACGGCGGCACCCGCATCCAGCATACCGGCGCCGCAGACGCCCGTATGCGTTGCGCAGTACGTGCCCGCTGGGAACGGGCGAGCCGATTGTTTGAGAACGGTCGCAATCTGATCCGGCGTCAGGGCACTGTTGACCGACAGCATCAAAGCAGCAACGCCTGCCACATGTGGCGTGGCCATCGAAGTACCGGCTTCGCCCGAGTAGCCGGGGGAACCGGCACTGGTGGTGCCAGTGTTCGAGAGCGACGCGATCAGAGCCCCCAAACCGTTGACCACGGAACCATTGCCGCCGCCAGGAGCGCTCAGCGTGGTACCCGTCCCCACGTTGGCGTAGGTCGCCTTGTCGCCCTCCAGCGTATGGGCCGTGACGGCGATGGTTCCCGTGCAGTTGGCCGGCGAATCGATCGCCGAAGCACTCTCGTTGCCAGTAGCGACCACGATCACTGCACCGCGGTTGCGCGCGTTGGTGATGGCGGTTTGCATAGGTACGTCACAACTTCCGGTGCCGCCCAGGCTCATGTTGATGACCTTGGCCGGTGTCGGGTTGATGCTGGGGGAGATGCGGGCCACGACACCGCCGCTTGCCCACGTAACCGCATCGATGATGTCCGACTCGGCGCCGCCGCAGCGGCCGAGCGCGCGTGCCATCTGGACACCAACGCCCGGGGCAATGCCTGCGACGCGAGTCCCGCTGTGCTGCGCAGCGACGAGGCCCGTCACAAAGGTGCCGTGCCACGAACTATTGGAGGGCGTCGCACCGTTACAAACCGTCGGGTTGTTGGTGATGTCCGTAGCGGTGATCGCGTCGCCCGGGTCCGTCCCGATGCTGTCGCCCGAGTTGTTTCTGAACGTATTGGTGATGAAGTTGGAACCGGTGTTTATCTTGGCGCCCGTGAGGTCGGCATGGCTCAGGATGCCGGTGTCGACGATCGCGACATTGACCGTATTCGACCCGGTGGTCGTGTCCCACGCGGTCGTCAGGTTCGCTCCGCCCGCAGCAGTTCCGCTCGCCGGCTGCAACGGGCCACTGGAATTCGGGATGGTGGTGATCGTTGCGTTCGTGGCCATCAGGTTCCATTGGGAACTGAACCATGTAGCCGAAGGTGTGAAGGCCGGGCGCAGGATGCGGTCAGGCGCAACATATTCGAACTGGCCGGTCGCGGCCATGCGCTGCGCCACGGCTTGGGCGTCATCAAGCGTCATGGTGCTAGGCAGCGTCACCACATGGGCGCCACCGGACATGGCACGCTTGTAAGTCACCGGCAACTGTGCCGCCGCCGACCAGCGTTGCACGGTCGCAACGTCGACGCGCATAGTGCGCTCGTCTGGTTCTGCGGATTGCAATTGGAGCGTGCCATTGACGCCGCTCTTTTCCTTGACGATCAGCTGCGACACCCACTGTGTCTGAACGCCTGCGTTTGCTGTCCCGCCGCCCGCCAGCGCCGGCGCAGCTTGATACGAAACCAGCCCGAGCGCAACCAGCGCGCGGACGATACCCCCCTGGGCAATCGACTTCATGGAGTGAACCTGTTGTTGTAGAAAAAGGAGGCGAAATTATCGCAACAATCGCGCCTTTCCTTGTTTAAACAGGCTAACTGCGTTGTTTAGTAATTTTTATATCTATCCGAAATCGCACGTGCAGTAAAACCAATCAACGTAACCGGCCAAGAGCCGCGTCCCGCGCGGCGTTACGCGCGAAAAGCGGAGGCGCCTTTTTGGAGGCGCGGGCGCTTAATGCGCCTCAATGCGGCTTTAGGCGACGGCGACCACCGGCCATGCCAGCCGCCAGCAGCAGGGAGGCACCGGCCAGCGGAATGACACCACCGCCACCGCTGCTAGTACCCCCGGTCGACCCCCCCGACCCCGTCGTGCCACTGCCCGCGCCAGCCGGGGCCGTGTTCTGGGCATAGCTGACGGCACCGGCGGTATCCAGCAGGCCTGCGCCGCAGATGCCGGTGTTCACAGCGCAGAAGGTGCCGCCCGGATGCGGTCGCGCGGTCTGCTTCAGCCCGGCTAGTACCTGCGCGTTCGACAACTGGGGTTGCACGCTCAGCATCAGCGCTATAGTGCCGGCGGCTTCCGGTGTCGAGAAACTTGTACCTGCCACCGACTTGACCGTGGGGTTGCCGACGCTTTGGGTGCCATCGTTGGAGTCGGCCTTGATCACGGAAACGGGCTCCGCACAAGTCGCGGGATTTGTCGTTGTGACGACCTTCGAGTTGCCGCAGCCACCCCCCGGCGCGGACAGCGCCACCTGCGGCCCCACGTTCGCGTAGCTGGCGTTCTCGCCGCTGTCGACGTGCGCGGTGACGGCGATCGCTCCTGAGCAATTGGCCGGTGCATCAACGGTCTGCGCGGCTTCGTTGCCGGCAGCAGCTACGACGATGGTGCCGCGTGCGGCCAACTGATTCACTGCGTCTTGTTCTGCGGCCGAACATTGGCCAACGCTGCCCAAGCTCACGTTCACAACACGCGCCGGGTTGGCGTTGGCCGGCACGCCAGACACGTTGATGCCGCCCGCCCACAACATGCCGTCGACGGTGTCCGACAGCAGCGCACCGCACTTGCCCGACACGCGCACCGGCACGATCGGCGTGTTCCAGCCGACCCCCGCGATATCGAGCGCATTGTTTGTCTGGGCGGCGAGCACGCTGCTGACCTCGGTGCCGTGCCAGCTACTCGCAGGCGGATTGCTAATGTCATTGGTCGTGCAGCCGGAAATCTTGGGAACGTCAGCTGACGTAACGATGTCGCCTAGGTCGTGCGCGTCCGTTCCTCGGCCAAAGGAGTTACCCGCGCGCGCCGGGTCCGAGATGAAGTTGTAGCCCGGCAGGATCTTGGGGGACAGATCGGGGTGATCGGTGTAGCCGGTATCGACCACCGCCACCACGATGCCCGTCGAGCCCTGCGTGATGCTCCATGCCGCGGCCGCGTTGATGCCGCCCGGCACCAGCGCCGGCGCGGCCAGGTTGTTCTGCGTGGCGAACAGCGGATCGTTCGGAACGGTGTTGGGCCGCAGGATGCGATCGGGCACCACATAGGCCACGCGGGCGTCCTTCGCGATCTTGTCGACGGTGGCTTGGATGCTGGCGGCATCGGTCAGGCCGGTGCGCATAAGCTGCGCGTTGGTGCCCAGCGTGCGCTTGACCTGCAGCGTGCTACCCGCGGCCTGCGCGACCGACAGCAAGCGGTTGCTCGCCTCGCTGGCCGAGAGCGTCTTGCGCGTGCCGCTCGTGTCGTCGCGCCATTTGATGATCAGGTCACCTGTGTATTGCGGCTGCGGTGTGGCAGCTGTGGCGATTTGACTGCTAGCCACCCAGGCAACACAGGCAAGGCTGACGCCTGCGCGGAGCCAAGACTTCAACCGGAAGAGGGAGGGGTTCATCGGCACGTGCTCCGTGGTGTCTCGTTGTCATGAGAAACGTCGTCACGATGTGATCGTTGACACACCGTTACACAAAACCAAAGGTAGCACGCGACTCGCCCGCCTGGTGTGGTGGCGATGGCCGATCACGTTTGCGAGCGGAAAAGAGCCGGTCTGTGCGCCGCAACCGAAGCAGAATACGGGCCGGGCGAGGGGATGTGAAGCTGGAAACCGGACGCCAGACGGCGCCCGATGATTCACAGTGTGGAGCGGTCTTGCTGCGGTTCAGCGTTGGATCTTCACGACGCGGTCCGGGTCGGCCGAAGCGATGCCGGGCGTGCTGCGCAACGCTGCCACCGCGCCATCCAGCGTGGCCGATGCATCGCCCGAACTGGCGCGCACCACCCAGAACCCGCCCGACATCGGCCGTACCACGGCAAACGCCAGCCGTGGCGTTGCGCGTGCGCCGGCAGCATCCAGCAGGCCTTGCACGGTGGCAGACGACGTGGTCGGCGTGCTCAGGCCGACGATGACGTCGCCCAGACTGTGCGCAGCCGACACGGAAGCCGGCGGCTGGGTGTTGGCCGAGGCGGGGTCCATGGCAGGCGGCTTGCCCGGATCAATCGCCGGCACGGACTTGCACGCGGCCAGCAGGCACAGGCCGAGCGCCACGGCCAGCCCAGGTTTTGCAGACGACAACAGCGAGCGAGGACGGGTAGCCGGTTGGATCGTGCGGGCCATGCGGGCCATGAAGTTCTCCTTGGATTCGTTGGGCGATTGCGTCGGGTGCAGCCGGAACCTTCGTGCCAACGACGGCAGCGATGATTCCGGTATAGGCGATCACTGGGCCACGCGGCGGGATTTCCGCGCCGAGGGTTCTGGTGCCGATTGTGCACGGCCTGCGGCGAGCATTTCGTCCGCATGGCGGCGCGTCGTGTCGGTGAGGGACGCCCCGCCCAGCATGCGGGCGATCTCGTCCACGCGGCCCGTAGCGTCCAGCACCACGAGGTCGGATCGCGTGCTGCCGGCCACCGTCTGCTTGGCGACCTGAATGTGGTGGTTGGCCAGCGCGGCCACCTGCGGCAGGTGCGTAACGCACAGCACCTGGCGGCGCATGCCGAGTTCGCGCAGGCGTCGTCCCACGACTTCGGCCACTGCACCGCCGATGCCGGAATCGACTTCGTCGAAGATGAGCGTGGGCGTCGGGCTCGCCTCGCTGGCGATCACCGAGATGGCCAGGCTGATCCGCGCCAGTTCGCCGCCCGAGGCGACCTTCGCCAGCGGCCGCGGTGAAACACCCGCATGCCCGGCAACGAGGAATTCGACCTGCTCCAGCCCCGCCGCGCCGCCGTGTTCCAGCGCGTGCAGCGCGATGTCAAAGCGCCCACCGGCCATAGAGAGGCCTTGCATGGCGCCGGTCACCGCGTCCGCCAGCTCGCGCGCGGCCTTGGCGCGGTCGCGCGACACCGCTTGCGCGACCGACATATATGCGGCGTGCGTTTGCGCTTCCTGGGCTTGCAGCGCATCCAGATCGGACGCGGCTTGCAGTGCAGCGAGTTGCGCCTGGCGCTCCGCCAGTTCAGCCGGCAGCGTTTCAGGCGCGACGCGGTATTTGCGCGCCATCGTGTGCAGGGCCTGCATGCGCGCGTCGACTTCGGCCAGGCGGTCCGGATCCAGTTCCGCGCGATCGGCATAGCGAGCGAGCGTATGCACCGCTTCCTGAATCTGCACCTCGGCCGGCTCCAGCGCGGCCAGCACATCGGCAAGCGCCGGATCGATCTCGGCCAGTTCACGCAGCGTATGGAGCGTCGTGCCCAGCTGCGTGAGCACCGCACCCTCCGATTCGGACAAACCATCGAGCGCCGCGCGCGTGCCTTCGATCAGGCTGGCGGCGTGCGACAGGCGATGGTGCTCGGCCTGGACTTCTTCCCACTCGCCGGGTTGGGGGCCAAGTTTCTGCAATTCGTTGACCTGCCATTCGATGCGCTCGCGCTCGAGCTGGGCTTCGCGCGACTGCTGCTCGGCGGCTTCGCGTGCGCGCACCACGGCGTGCCACTCGCGGTAGCGCTCGCCGACCACGCGCACAGCGCCTTCCAGGCCTGCGTGGGCATCGAGCAGGCTGCGCTGCGCATCCGCCTTGAGCAGCAGTTGATGCGCATGCTGGCCGTGAATGTCGACCAGTTGCTCGCCCACTTCGCGCAGCTGTGCGAGCGTGACGGCCGCGCCGTTGATGAAGGCTTTGCTGCGGCCTGCGGCATCGACTGTGCGGCGCAGCAGGATCACGCCCTCGTCGTCATGCAGTTCATGCGCTTCCAGCCATGCAGCTACATGCGGATGCACGTCGAACTCGG
This sequence comes from Ralstonia sp. OTU4908, assembly GCF_038440115.1. NCBI lineage: Bacteria > Pseudomonadati > Pseudomonadota > Betaproteobacteria > Burkholderiales > Burkholderiaceae > Ralstonia > Ralstonia sp. OTU4908. Next base: position 172,999 of record NZ_JASATD010000004.1, read on the forward strand.
CGGTGATGTCGGCGCGCGGCGCGCCTTCGCGTACGACGGCCGCATCGGCGCGCTCGCCCAGCGTGAGTGCAAGCGCGTCGATCAGGATGGATTTGCCCGCGCCCGTCTCGCCCGTGAACACGGTGAAACCGTCGGCCAGATCAAGATCCAGCGCGTGAACGATGACGAAATCGCGGATGGTGAGGCTGCGCAGCATGGAAGCGGTGAGCGTGGGGTTTTAGAAGCTGCTCATGGTTCGTAGCGAGCGGCTCGAGGTTGAAGCGAGAAGCGCAGCCGTACACGCGTACGGCGAGCATCGCAGGTTCAAGATCGGGCCGCGCAGCAGGATCATGGGCAGGTTCCTAGAGCCGGTTGTCTTCGGTAGGGTACTCGTGCCAGTGCAGCTTCTTGCGCAGCGTGGCGTAGTAGTTGTAGCCGATCGGGTGCAGCAGCCGCACCGTGCGCTCGGAGCGGCGCACCACGATGCGGTCGCCGGGCAGCAGCGACGTGAGCGACTGCATGTCAAAGTTGACGCTGGCATCGCGCCCGCTGGTGACCTGGATGACCACCTCCGCGTCTTGCGGAATGACGATCGGCCGGTTCGACAGGGAGTGCGGCGCGATGGGCACCAGCACCAGACCCGAGAGCGCCGGATGCAGGATCGGCCCGCCAGCAGACAGCGCATACGCCGTCGAGCCGGTCGGCGTCGAGACGATCAAGCCGTCCGAACGCTGGTTGTACATGAAGAAGCCGTCGACGGACACGGCCAGTTCCACCATCCCCGAGGTGCCGGAGCGGTTGACCACCACGTCGTTGAAGGCGAGGGCCGAGAAGATGACTTCGTCGTCGCGCACGACCTGGGCCTGCAGCAGCGTCCGGGTTTCGGCCTCGTAGCGGCCCGCCAACATGTCGGGCAGCACGGTGTGCACGTCGTCGAACGGGATGTCGGTCATGAAGCCGAGCCGCCCGTGGTTGACGCCGATCACGGGGACGCTGGCGCCGGCCAGGTGACGCCCGATGCCGAGCAGCGTGCCGTCGCCGCCGAGCACGACGGCCACATCAGCGTGGCGCGCCATCTCTTCGGGCGGCAGGGCGGGGTAGTCCTGGACGCCGATGTTGAGTGCCGTTTCGCGCTCGAACACAATGTCATGCCCGCGCCCGGCGATGCACGACGCCAGCTCCATGAGCGGGCCGGCAATGTTGGCGGCCGAATACCGGCCGACCAGCGCAACGGTCTTGAAAGGCGAGACAGGCGAGGTGGCGGGAGCTCGCGGGGCCACGGCGGACGGGGAAGTCGACATGCGCGCATTACACCATATCGATATGACCGTCGCCACGTTAGCGCGTGTTTCGTGGAGAAACGCCGACATCACCCGCAGGCGGGCGCCGATTTTGCGTAAAATTGACGAATCATGGACAAGCGCGCCACCATCCTCCTCAAGACCCTGATCGAACGGTATATCGCCGAGGGCCAGCCCGTGGGCTCCCGCACCTTGTCGAAGTATTCGGGGCTCGATCTGTCGCCGGCCACCATCCGTAATGTGATGTCTGACCTGGAAGAGATGGGCTTCATTGCCAGCCCGCATACTTCGGCCGGCCGCGTGCCGACGCCGCGCGGCTACCGCCTCTTTGTCGATACGATGCTGACCGCCAGCCCGCTGGACGTGCTGAGCACGCAAGACCGCATGGCGCAGCAGATGGTTGGCGCGATTGCCGAGCAGGTGCGCACGCAGCTGGCCTCGCATGGGTCGGAATCGTCGCAGCGGGTGATTGCGGCCGCGGCGCAAACCTTGTCCAACCTCTCGCAGTTTGCCGGCATCGTGATGACGCCGCGGCGCACGCATGCATTCCGGCAGATCGAATTCCTGCGCCTCTCGGAGTCGCGCATCCTGCTCATTGTCGTCACGCCCGAAGGCGACGTGCAGAACCGGATCATCCATACCGATACACCCTACACTCCGTCCCAGCTGGTGGAAGCGGCCAACTACATCAACGCGCATTACGGCGGCCAGACGTTCGACGCGGTGCGCGAAAGCCTGCGGGGTGAACTCTCTGCCCTGCAGGCCGACATGACCGCGCTGATGCAGGCGGCCGTGGAGGCGGGCAGCAGTGCCGTGTCGGAAGAGGATCCGGTCGTCATTTCGGGTGAGCGCAAGCTGCTGGAGGTGGAAGACCTGTCTTCGTCCATGGACAAGCTGCGCCGGCTCTTTGCCGTGTTCGAGCAGAAGACCGGCCTGCTGCAACTGCTCGACGTATCCAGCCGCGCCGAGGGCGTGCAGATCTTCATCGGCGGCGAAAGCAGCCTCGTCCCGCACGAAGATATGGCCGTCATCACCGCACCGTACGAGGTGGACGGCAAGATCGTCGGCACGCTCGGCGTGATCGGGCCGATGCGCATGGCATATGAGCGCGTGATCCCGATCGTGGATATCACGGCCAAGCTGCTGTCCAGCACACTCAGCCAATATTGATCTAACGGTTGTTCTGTCTGCGAGCTGCATAAGCTCAGCCGATTTTCTTCGACGACAGGCCACGCTGCCGTCTCTCACAATCGACTCCGGCGCATGTGCGCGATTCTTTTCTGCCGGAGTCTTTCATGGCTGGTTCTTCCTTCTCCCGTTTGCTGGCTGCAGCGATGTCTGCGGCCATTTCGTTCGCCTTGTTTGGCGCTGCTCCTGCACGTGCGGCCGACCGCGAGGTTGTCATCGCCTATCAGGACATGGTGCTGCCCTGGCGCTACGCCCAAGCCACGGGCGAGGTCGAGCGTGCCACCGGCTATAAGGTGACGTACCGCCAGCTCGCCAGCGGTGCCGACGTGGTGCGCGCCATCGCCTCGGGTTCCGTGCAGGTCGGCGAAGCGGGCTCCAGCCCGATTGCGGCCGGCGTGTCGCAGGGCGTGGACCTGTCGCTGTTCTGGATTCTCGACAACATCAACGATGCGGAAGCGCTGGTTGCCCGCAACGGCAGCGGCGTGTCGCGCGTGGCGGACCTGAAGGGCAAGACCTTGGGCGTGCCGTATGTGTCGACCTCGCATTTCCATGCGCTGGTCGCGCTGCAACAAGCCGGGCTCGAGCCGCGCGACGTGAAGGTCGTGAACCTGCGTCCGCAGGAGTTGTCGGCCGCGTGGGACCGGGGCGATGTCGATGCCGCCTTTATCTGGGATCCGGTACTCGCCAAGGTAAAGAAGACCGGTACGGTGCTGACCACCTCCGGCAAGATCGCCGCCGCCACCGGCAAGTCGACCTTCGATGGCTTCGTGGCGGACCGCAAGTTTGCGCGTGACCATGCCGAGTTCATCGCCAAGTTTGTCGAAGTACTGGCCAAGGCCGATGCGGCCTATCGCGACAACAAGGCCGCGTGGACGGCGACATCGCCGCAGGTGGCAGCCGTGGCCAAGACGTCGGGCGCGACGGCGGCGGATGTGCCGGCAAGTCTTGCGCTGTATGCCTTCCCGGATGCGGCGGAGCAGGCTTCCAAGCGCTGGCTGGGCGGCGGCGCGCAGTCGGGCGCGGCTCAATCCCTGCTGGCCACGGCGCAGTTCTTGAAGACGCAGGGCACGATCCAGACGGTGCTGCCGGACTACGCTGCCACCATCGACTCACGGTTTGTCCAACGTGCGGCCAACGCTGCCAACAAGGGCGTCGCCACCGCAGCGCGATGAGCCGCATCGATGTGCGCGGCCTGGGCGTCGACTACATCGACGCGCACGGCCGCACCACCCGCGCGCTGGCCGGTGTGGATTTGTCGATCGACGCCGGCGAATTCGTCGTTGCCCTGGGCGCCTCCGGCTGCGGCAAGACCACGCTGCTGAACTGCCTCGCGGGTTTTGTTGCCCCCACGTCGGGCCAGATCCTGCTGGACGACCGCGAAGTCGATGGCCCCGGCGCGGACCGCGGCGTGGTGTTCCAGCGCTATGGGCTCATGCCGTGGCTGAACGTGCGTGACAACGTGGCGCTTGGCCTCAAGCTGCGCGGTGTCGACCGCAAGACGCGCCATGCGCGTGCGCTGGAGTTGCTCGGGCTGGTGGGCCTGGAAGCGCATGCCGCATCGCCCGTCTACGCGTTGTCAGGCGGCATGCAGCAACGCGTTGGCATTGCCCGTGCGCTGGCCACCGAGCCCCGCGTGCTGCTGATGGACGAACCGATGGGCGCGCTCGACGCGTTCACGCGCGAGACCATGCAGACGCTGGTGCTCGACGTCTGGCAACGCACCGGCACGACCGTCTTCTTCATCACCCACGACGTGGAGGAGGCGCTGTTCCTGGCGACGCGCCTGATCGTGATGTCGCCATCGCCGGGGCGCATCGTGCAGACATTCGATTTGCCGTTCTCGCGGCAGGCTCTGGCAGGCGGGGACGCCCGCGCGGTGAAATCGTCGCCGGAATTCATTGCCTGGCGCGAGCGTGTGCTGGCGCTGATTCACCATGCGCCCGAGGCGCTGCTCGCATGAGCGCGCTCGAAACTGCCGTGCAGCAGCGCACCTCTGCCGATGCAGCGCCGCCCACCAGCAAGCCTGTGCGCAAGCTGCGCGGCTATCGTTTGCCGGGGGAAGGCAGCGCATTCGGGCTCAGCGTGTTGTCGGTGATTACGCTGCTCGTGCTCTGGTGGGCGGCCACCACCTTCCATTGGGTGCCGCCGTTGTTCCTGCCCTCACCGCAGGCCGTGGGGCGCGCATTCATCGATGCCTGGCATGGCGATATTCAAGGCGGCCAGCCGCTGGCCGCACATCTTGGCTGGAGTGCGCTACGCGTGTTCGGCGCGTTTGCTCTGGCCGCCGTGACGGCCATTCCGATCGGCCTCGCGATGGGTGTCTCCCGCACCGCGCGCGGCTTGCTGGACCCGCCCATCGAGTTCTATCGCCCGCTGCCGCCGCTGGCATACCTGCCGCTCGTGGTCATCTGGCTGGGCATTGATGAGCGCGCGAAGATTGTCGTCATCTATCTTGCCTGCTTCGCACCGATTGCCATGGCCGCGCGTGCCGGCGTGCGCAGCGCCACGCTTGAGCAGATCAACGCCGCGTATGCGCTGGGCGCGAGCTTCACGCAGGTGGTGCGGCATGTGATCCTGCCGGCGGCGCTGCCCGAGATCCTGACCGGCTTGCGCATCGCCATCGGCTTCGGCTGGACCACGCTGGTGGCGGCGGAAATGGTGGCGGCCACCGTGGGCGTGGGGCAGATGGTGCTCAATGCGTCGAGCTTTCTGCGCACCGACCTCGTGGTGATGGGCATCGTGCTGATCGGCGCGATTGCATGGGCGTTCGACTTGGCCATGCGCGCCATCGAAGCGCGCGTGGTGCCCTGGAAGGGCCGCAGCTAGCCGCGACTCAGAAGCTGCCCGTGAACTGATAACGCCCGCCGGGATGCCACATGGTCGCCACCGAGGCGACCTGGCCCTGCGACAGCGTTTTCCGCCGCAGCATCAGGCAGGGCTCGCGCACGTCCATGTGCAGCATCTCCGCAATCTCGCGCGGCGGCAGGCGCGCCTCGATGCCGTAATCCACGCCCTGCAACGGGGCGGCACGCATCAGGTAGGCGTTGGGCGTGGTCTGCGTGAAATCCTGCTCCATGTATTCGGGCGCCAACGCCGCGTTGACCCAACGGTCTTCTACCTGGATCGGCAGGTCGTTTTCAAAATGCACGATCAGTGAATGGAAGAGTACGCGGCCTGCTGGCACGCCAAACGAAGCCGCCATTGCCTCGTTGGCGCGGGCACGCTCCAACTTGTGCAGTTCGGCGCGATGCTGATGACCGCGCGCTGCAATTTCCTCGGCGATGTTGCGGATCGCCACCAGCGTCGCCTGGTACTTCTGCTGCGCGACGAACGTTCCCAGCCCCTGCACGCGCGTGAGGATCTGCTCGGCGGTCAACTCACGCAGCGCGCGATTGACCGTCATGCGCGACACGCCAAAGGTCTGCGCGAGCGTCGTCTCCCCCGGAATCATTTCCCCTTCCTGCCACTCCCCGCTGCGAATGCGCGTGAGGATGTCTTCCTTGATGCGCTGGAAGGCGGGCGTGCTGGCGGACGGGTCGTGTGACATGGGCGTGGCTTGCAGTGCGGTGGTGGCCGCGGATGTGATGTGCGGATGGCGGTCATCATCAGGGTTTGCTCTTAGCTTGTAAAGTTTTCTTGCCTAAGTTGTATATACAACATAAGATGCGCTCCATGACAAAGGAGTTCGCAGGAGACCTCACATGAACGCCCCGACCAACGCTGCCCACCTGACCAACGACCCGCGCTACGACGCCTCGCGTGAAATCCGCGCCCCCCGCGGCACCGAACTGCACTGCAAGAGCTGGCTGACCGAAGCGGCCTATCGCATGCTGCAGAACAACCTCGACCCCGATGTGGCCGAGAACCCCAAGCACCTCGTCGTCTACGGCGGCATTGGCCGCGCCGCGCGCGACTGGGCCTGCTTCGACAAGATTCTGGAAACGCTGCGCGAGCTGAACGACGACGAATCGCTGCTCGTGCAATCGGGCAAGCCGGTGGGCGTGTTCAAGACCCACCCGGATGCACCGCGCGTCTTGATCGCCAACTCCAACCTGGTGCCCAAGTGGGCGAACTGGGAACACTTCAACGAGCTGGATCGCAAGGGGCTGTTCATGTACGGCCAGATGACTGCCGGCAGCTGGATCTACATCGGCAGCCAGGGCATCGTGCAGGGCACGTACGAGACGTTTGCCGAAGCCGGCCGCCAACATTACGACGGCAAGCTGGCCGGCAAGTGGATCCTGACCGCAGGCCTGGGCGGCATGGGCGGCGCCCAGCCGCTGGCCGCGACGCTGGCCGGCGCCGTGTCGCTGAACATCGAATGCCAGCAATCGAGCATCGATTTCCGCCTGCGTACGCGCTACCTCGACAAGCAGGCCAAGGACATCGACGACGCATTCAACCTGATTCGCCACCATTGCGAGCGCGGCGAGGCCGTGTCCATCGGTCTGCTCGGCAATGCGGCGGAAATCCTGCCGGAGCTGGTCAAGCGCGCCCGCGCCGGGGGCCTGAAGCCGGATCTGGTGACCGACCAGACCTCGGCGCATGATCTGGTCAACGGCTACCTGCCGATGGGCTGGACGGTCGAGCAATGGCGTGCTGCGCAACGGGACCCGTCGCAGCACGCCCGCCTGACCGACGAGGCCGCCAAGTCGTGCGCCGTGCACGTGCAGGCCATGCTGGATTTCCAGGCCATGGGCATTCCGACCGTCGACTACGGCAACAACATCCGGCAGGTGGCGTTCGACCAGGGCGTGAAGAACGCCTTCGACTTCCCGGGTTTTGTGCCGGCCTACATCCGTCCGCTGTTCTGCGAGGGCAAGGGCCCGTTCCGCTGGGTGGCACTGTCGGGCGATCCGGAAGATATCTACAAGACCGACGCCAAGATCAAGGAACTCTTCCCGCACAACACGCACGTGCATCGCTGGCTCGACATGGCGCGTGATCGCATCGCCTTCCAGGGCCTGCCCGCGCGCATCTGCTGGCTGGGCTTGGGCGAACGTCACCTGGCCGGTCTGGCTTTCAACGAGATGGTCAAGAATGGCGAGCTGAAGGCGCCGATCGTGATCGGCCGCGATCACCTCGACACCGGCTCGGTGGCCAGCCCCAACCGCGAAACCGAAGCCATGCGCGACGGCACCGACGCCGTGTCGGACTGGCCGCTGCTCAACGCGCTGCTCAACACCGCCGGCGGCGCGACCTGGGTGTCGCTGCACCATGGCGGCGGTGTCGGCATGGGCTATTCGCAACACTCGGGCGTGGTGATCGTCGCCGACGGCACCGACGCGGCCGCCAAGCGCCTGGGCCGTGTGCTCGTCAATGATTCCGGCTCGGGCGTCATGCGCCATGCGGATGCCGGCTACGAAACCGCAATCGCCTGCGCCAAGCGCAACGGTTTGAACCTGCCGATGATCGGCTAAGTTAAAGACATCCCTCGCATTGCTATGAACACCATGACCACGCCCCCCATCATCACGTTGCAGCCGGGCGAAATTTACTTTGCCGACCTGCGTCGCGTATGGCTCGCACCCACGCCTGTTGCGCTGTCGGGCGATTGCGCGGCCGCCATCGAAGCCTCGGCAGCCACCGTGCAGGCCATCGTTGCCAAGGGCGATCCGGCCTACGGCATCAATACCGGATTCGGCCTGCTGGCCAAGACGCAGATCCCCACGCACGAGCTGGAGCGCCTGCAACGCAACCTGATCCTCTCGCACGCCGTCGGCACGGGTGAAGACCTCAGCGACAACGTCGCGCGGCTGGTGCTGCTGATGAAGGCAGCGAGCTTGGCGCGCGGCTACTCCGGCGTGCGCCGTGTCGTGATCGATACGCTGCTGGCACTGCTGAACGCTGGCATCGTGCCGTGCATTCCGTCCAAGGGTTCGGTGGGCGCGTCGGGCGATCTGGCGCCGCTGGCGCACATGACGCTGGCCCTGCTGGGCGCGGGCGATGTGCGGGTGAACGGCGTACGCACGCCGGCACGTGCGGCATTGGCTGCCGCGGGCATCGAACCGATTGCGCTGGCCGCCAAGGAAGGCCTGGCGCTCATCAACGGCACGCAGGTGTCGACCGCGCTGGCGCTCAACGGTCTGTTCCTGGCCGAGCGACTGCTGCAAGCCGCTACGGTGTCGGGTGCGTTGTCGGTGGATGCTGCCAAGGGCAGCGATGCGCCGTTCGACCCGCGCGTGCACACCGTGCGTGGCCAAGCCGGTCAGATCGCCACCGCGGCCGTGTACCGCAACCTGCTGGCCGGCAGCGCCATCCGTCAGTCTCACCTCGTGGGCGACAAGCGCGTGCAAGACCCGTACAGCCTGCGCTGCCAGCCGCAAGTCATGGGCGCGTGCTTCGACCTGATCCGCCAGGCCGGCGCCACGCTGCTCACCGAAGCCAACGCCGTCACCGACAACCCGCTGGTCTACGCCGACGCCGGTGAGGTGATCTCGGGCGGCAACTTCCACGCCGAACCGGTGGCGTTTGCCGCCGACATGCTCGCTCTGGCGATTGCCGAGATCGGTGCGCTGTCGGAGCGCCGCATCGCGCTGCTGATCGACTCCACGCTGTCCGGCCTGCCGCCGTTCCTGGTCGAGCAACCGGGCCTGAACTCGGGCTTCATGATCGCGCACGTCACGGCAGCGGCGCTGGCCTCGGAAAACAAGACGTTCGCCCACCCGGCCAGCGTCGACAGCCTGCCGACCTCCGCCAACCAGGAAGACCACGTCAGCATGGCGACCTTCGCCGGCCGCCGTTTGCAGGACATGGCGGAGAACACCGCCACCATCGTCGGCATCGAAGCGCTGGCGGCAGCGCAGGGCATCGACTTTCACAAGCCGCTGGCGACGTCCGACACGCTGCAGAAGGCACATGGCTGCATCCGCGCGCGCGTGGCGTACTACGGTGAAGATCGCCTGTTCGCTCCCGACATCGAAGCCGCCCGTCGCCTCGTACTCGATGGCGACCTGGGTGACTCGTGCCGCGCGCACGTGGGCGAACTCGCACTCGTCTGACCATGCTCGCCCAAGCCGAACCGAACGTCTGGCGAGGCCGCGTCGATGCGGAGGAAGGCCCCCTGGGCCAGCGTTGGCACCAGACGGTGCGCCGTATCGATGCATCGACGCCGCTGGCCAACACCGTCGCCCTGGCGGGTTTTGCCTGCGATGCGGGTGTCGCGCGCAATCACGGGCGAACCGGTGCCCAGGTGGGCCCCGCTGCCATCCGCAAGATGCTCGCGAACTTGCCCGCGCGTGCCGGCCGTGTGGTCGTCGACGCGGGCGACGTAACTTGCCAGGGCGATGCGCTGGAAGACGCGCAGAGCGAGTTGTCCGGCGTGCTGCACGATCTGCTCGACCGCGGCGCATTTCCGATCGCGCTCGGCGGCGGGCACGAGATCGCATGGGCCTCGTTTGGCGGCTTGGCGCGGCACCTGGCGGCAAAATCCGACCAGCCGCCGCGTATCGGCATTCTCAACCTGGACGCGCATTTCGATTTGCGCGCCGGCGAGCGCGGCAGCTCGGGCACGCCCTTCCGCCAGATCGCCGAAGACTGCGCGCGGCGAGGCTGGCCGTTCCACTACGCCTGCCTCGGCGTGAGCACTTACGCCAACACCGAAGCGCTGTTCGCGCGTGCGCGCCAGCTCGGCGTGCGCTGGATGCACGACGACGAGATGGACGTCACGCAGCTGGCGCACGTGCTGAAGGTGGTCGAGGTGTTCCTGAGTCAGGTCGACCACGTTTATCTGACGATGTGCCTTGACGTGCTGCCGGCCGCGGTGGCCCCGGGCGTGAGCGCGCCGTCGGCACGCGGCGTGGGGATGGACCTGATCGAGCCCATCGTCGATCGCGTGGTCAGCTCAGGCAAGCTGCGGCTGGCGGACGTGGCGGAACTGAACCCGTCGCTCGACATTGATCACCACACGGCACGTGTTGCTGCCCGCCTCGTGGCGCGCGTGGCAGACGGCATTGGCCTGCAGGGAGCCGCACATGACTGATCCGGCCAACCCGCACTGGGATGCGCTCTGGACCAACGTCCACCTCGCTACGCTCACCGCCGACGCTGACGGCTACGGCGATATCCGCGACGGTGCCATCGCCGTAAAGAACGGCCGCATTGCGTGGCTTGGCTACCGGGCCGATCTGCCCGTCAACGCCCGTGCCACGCTGGAGCACGACGGCGGCGGCGCGTTGCTCACGCCGGGCCTGATCGATTGCCACACACACCTCGTCTACGCCGGCAACCGCAGCAATGAATTCGAAGCGCGCCTGAACGGCGTGCCATACGAAGAGATCGCGCGCGCGGGCGGCGGCATCCTCTCGACCGTTCGCGCCACGCGGGCGGCCAGCGAAGACGCGTTGGCCGAAGCCAGCCTGCCTCGCCTGAATGCGCTGCGCGCCGAAGGTGTCACCACAGTCGAAATCAAGTCCGGCTACGGCCTGAACCTCGAAACCGAGCGCCGCATGCTGCGTGTGGCGCGCCGCTTCGGCCAGGCATTGCCAGTGCGCGTGCGGACCACGTTCCTCGGCGCGCATGCCGTACCGCCTGAATTCGCCGGCCGCGCGGATGACTACATCGATCATCTCTGCGCCGATGTGCTGCCCGCGCTTGCCGCAGAAGGTCTCGTCGATGCGGTTGATGCCTTCTGCGAAACCATTGGTTTCACGCCCGCTCAGACGGCGCGCATGTTCGAGGCGGCGCAGCGCCACGGCCTGCCGGTCAAGCTGCACGCCGAACAGCTCTCCGACCAGGGTGGCGCGGCGCTGGTGGCTCGCTACGGCGGTCTTTCAGCGGATCATCTCGAATGCCTGACCGATGCAGGCGTAGCCGCCATGGCGCAAGCCGGCACGGTCGCCGTGCTGCTGCCCGGCGCGTTCTACTGCCTGCGCGAAACGCGCCTGCCGCCGATGGCCGCCCTGCGCGCCGCCGGTGTGCCCATGGCCGTGTCGACGGACTGCAACCCCGGCACATCGCCGATGTCGTCGCTGCTGCTGGCGATGAACATGGCATGCACGCTGTTCCGCCTGACGCCGCTGGAAGCGCTGACCGGCGCCACGCGTCATGCTGCCGCAGCGCTGGGCCTGTCCGGCACGTGTGGCGTGCTGGCCCCGGGCTGCGCGGCCGATTTCGCTCTGTGGCGCATCGACCGGCCCGCCGATCTGGCGTACGCGATGGGGCTTAACCCGTGTGTGGGTGTGGTCAAGGACGGCGCCGTGGCGGCGTAAGGAACACGCGATGAATCGGCTCGTATAATCGGCCGGTCTATCGCGAACCCGCGCCCATGCCCTTCTTGCCCGAACCCCTGTTTCAGCACGGCCAGCCCGATCGCACGGCGATCCTGCTCGTCAACCTCGGTACGCCTGACGGTACATCGCCGCGCGAGGTCGGCCGCTACCTGCGTCAGTTCCTGTCCGACCCCCGCGTGGTCGAAATTCCGCGCGCGGTGTGGTGGTTCATCCTCAACGGGCTGATCGTGCCGCTGCGCTCGCGCGCGTCGGCGCACAAGTACGAAAGCATCTGGCTGCGCGAGGCCAACATGACGGGCTCGCCGTTGCTCGTCTACAGCGAGCGCCAGGCGCATGCGCTGCAGCAGTTGCTGAACGCCCAGGGCCACGATGTGGTGGTTGCCTGCGCGATGCGCTACGGCAATCCGTCGATCCCGTCCGTCATGCAGGCACTGCGCAAGCAGGGCGTCGAACGCATCCTCGTGCTGCCGATGTATCCGCAATATTCCGGCACCACCACCGCGACGGCCTTCGATGAGGTTTTCCGTGTGCTGGGCGAAATGCGCAATCAGCCGGAGTTGCGGCTGGTCAAGCATTTTCACGATGACCCCGCTTACATCAATGCGCTGCACCAGCAGGTGGGTGCGTATTGGGCACAGCATGGGGCACCCGACTTCGCGCACGGCGACAAGCTGGTGCTGTCGTTTCATGGTGTGCCGCGACGGACGCTGGAATTGGGCGATCCGTATCACTGTGAATGCCTGAAGACCGGCCGCTTGCTGGGTGAGGCGCTCGGCCTGCAGCCGGGTCAGTACCTGGTCACGTTCCAGTCACGCTTTGGCCGCGCCGAATGGCTTCAGCCGTACACCGCGCCCACGCTGGAAGAGCTTGGCCGCGTCGGCACCCATCGCGTGGACGTGTTCTGCCCGGGTTTTCCGGCCGATTGCCTGGAAACGCTGGAAGAGATCGCCATGGAAGGGCAGTCGACCTTCCGTGTCGCCGGCGGCAAGGAGTTCCACTACATCCCGTGCCTGAACGACAGCGAAGCGTGGATTGCCGGCATTGCCGACATCGCGCTGGCGCATCTGCAGGGCTGGCCGCTCACCCTTACGCATCCGCATGTACTGGAGGCGAGCCGTATGCGTGCGCAGAGCAAGGGGGCCGCCGCATGAAGGTGAGCACCGACGCTGCCGATCGCGTGCGCATCGACAAATGGCTGTGGGCGGCACGCTTTTTCAAGACGCGGTCTCAGGCGACGGATGCGGTGGAGCGTGGTCGCGTGCAAATCAACGATCAGGCGGTTCGCCCCGCCAAGGACGTCAAAATCGGCGATCACGTGCGCGTGCACGCGCATGAACAGCAGTGGGAAGTGGAGGTATTGGCGCTGGCGGAAGTGCGCGGCCCCGCTTCGGTCGCTCAAACCCTCTATGCCGAGACGGACATCAGCCGCTTAAAACGCCAGGAGAGCGCCGACAAACGCCGACTGTATCGGGAACCCGCCACACAAATTGCCGGCCGGCCCACTAAGCGAGACCGGCGGCGCATCGACAAACTCGGCGGAGAATGAAGCGATCCGCGCGAGTGTGTGCTAACTTGACACGCTCATCAAGCCGCGCGGCATCTGCTGCATCTGTGCAGGCTTGATGATGTAATGCTTGAAAAATGCCTTACCGCTACCGTACTCCGTATAACGCGGCGTGACGGCGCCAGACAGGCAAATGAACGTTGTGGCTGCGGTCAGGGTCAACAGCAGGAGCACGGTCAGAACGGGCAATTTGTTGTGCATGGTACGAACCCTCAAAGAAGCTCGCGCCCCCCAATTTTTTCTTGCATCATAGGCGGCCAATTGGGGCGTCGCAATTGCTGTGCCGTGGCAGTCTGATGAAAGTTGTAACCCCATATTTCGTGATGCACGGCGCACAGTTGTCGCGCATCCGGCGCCCTTGAAAAGCGCGCCAAATGCCCCATAACGGGGACAAATCGTTTGTAAAAATCCAGCGGATCGATGCCGGGCACATGCCGTGCGTCGATCCCCTTTATCCAGCGCTATGAAACACACTTCGGACACCCCCTCGAACTCGGACATGCCATCGGACAGCCAAGCCACCCAGCCGAACGCATCGGCGACGGGCCAAGCGGCCCATGCCTATTCGAGCCAGGCGCAGCGCGCAAGCGCGGACGCCCAGGCTGTCGCCGGTGACGAAGCCGCCGTGGCAGAAGCCGTGGCTGACGTAGACGTCGCTGAACTGCGCCGTCAACTCGAGGCTGCAGAAGAGAAGGCCCGCCAGAACTACGAAAACTGGGCCCGTGCCACCGCCGAATGCGAGAACATCCGCCGCCGTGGTCAGGACGATGTGGCCAAGGCCCACAAATTCGCCATCGAAGGCTTCGCCGAATATCTGCTGCCCGTCATGGACAGCCTGCAAGCCGCCTTGGCCGACACTTCGGGCGATGCCGCCAAACTGCGCGAGGGCGTTGAACTGACGCTCAAGCAGTTGTATGCCGCATTCGAAAAGGGCCGAGTCACCGAGTTGAACCCGGTGGGGGAAAAGTTCGACCCCCATCGCCATCAAGCCATTTCGATGGTGCCGGCAGATCAGGAGGCCAATACCGTGGTCGCCGTCCTCCAGCGCGGTTACATGCTGGCTGACCGCGTGCTGCGTCCGGCCCTCGTGACGGTGGCAGCGCCTAAGTAAGGCAAACGCGCCCCATGCTCCACAGCACAGCCACTTCGCCAGATGCCCACGGCGCGATCCCGGTCGACAAGACCGCGTTCGCGGCGTTCGGCATGCGCGAAGTGAATACCGAGACCTTCGACGCGGCTGTCGCCGCTGCGGGGGATGCGCTCGTGTGCGTGTTTTTCTGGGGCGTCGATTGCTTCAACTGCGAAATGGCCAAGAAGGCCATGCTTGCGCAATCCGGTGCTGTGCGTGAACTGGGGCTGAAGTGGCTCCATGCCAACGTGTACGCGCACCCGGAGTTGGGCCAGCGCTTTTCCCTGCACGGTATCCCCGTGTTCATGTTTTTCCACCGTGGCAAGAAGCTGGGCCGGGCGACCGGCTGGCATGGCCACGCGCAGTTTGCCGCCGCCGTTGCCAATGCGCGCAACAAGCTGGCCGGCAAGCCGCTTGTCTGAGGCTGCGACCATCATGACGTCGATGCCCATGGCTGCGGCCTTCTTTCTTGCTTCGCCTTTCCGTGCTGTGCGCCCCAAGCGCATGGCGCGCACCTTGCCGCGTGCCGCTCAGGCGATGACCGCGGCCCTTGCCGCCGCCCGGCGGTCGTTCTAGTGCCCCTGCGGCACGTTGCCGCCGGGCTCGCTCTCTTTCACCAGCAGTTTTAGTGCGTGTTACCCGCCGGCCGGCCTGCGTGCCCGCTGGTTTCCTTGCCGCTGCTTTGCGTTGGCCCTGTGGGGCTGTCGGCAGCGGCTTTGCTTCGTGTTGAACACAGACTTGTAGGAGATCGTCATGGCCAAAGCAGCCGCCATCTACTTGACCGAGCTGGACCTCACCCGCCTGGAAAACGCCGCCAACCGGGCCGGCAGCAACTCGCCGCTGGCAGGTCTGGTCGACGACCTGATTGCACGTGCCAATGTGGTGCCCGGCAACAAGATTCCCGCCGATGTGGTGACCATGAACTCGGTCGTGTGCGTGGTGGATGACACCGGTGCAGAGCAAGAGTGGACGCTCGTCTACCCGGAAGAGGCCAACGTGGCGTCGGCCAAGCTGTCGGTGCTCTCGCCCATGGGCGCTGCGCTGCTGGGCGCGCGCGCGGGCAAGTCGGTCAAATACTCCGCGCCCAATGGTGCTCAGCGTTCGTTGCGCATCGATCGCGTGGCGTTCCAGCCGGAGGCCGCCGGCCAGCACACGCTGTAAGCCGGCTGCGTCCTATCGCGAGAGGCTGTACCCGACGCGCAACTGCGAGCCCAGCTTGTGGTTGTAGTCCAGCAGGCTCTCGCCGTAGCCGGTGAAATACTGAATGAACAGATAGCCGGCCGTGCCGGTGAAGATTCGGCTCATGGGGTACGTCAGTTGCGCGTCCACGCTCCCATAGGCCTTACGGGTGCCCTTGCGCAGCGTGGCGGCCAGTTCCCAGCCGTTGGGCGCTCCGTACGACACGCGGAAATCGCCAAAGCCACGGTAGTGCGCGATATCGGTGTTGCCGCTGCGTGTGAGGTAGGCGTAAAGCTTGGGCTCGAACTTCCAGTGGTAATCATTCAGGTCACCAAAGTGGAATGTCGGCCGTACGAAGACGGTGTTGATGGCGCGTGAGGCATCGCCGTCGCGGCCGTTCGATTCGTGCTCGATGCCGCCCGCGAACGATAGCCGTGTGAGCGCGCCGCCATGGATGCCCGTGTCGGGGCGGTAATAGAAGACGCTAGGCCGGTAATTCGTATCCCGGAATGGCGCCGATTCCTTGCCCAGATCCCATAGCGAGAACTGCGTATATCCGAAGTACAGGTTATCCAGCAGCGCTGCCGATGCCGGGTTTTCCGGCTGAAAAATCCGAAATTTGAAGCTCAGCTGGAACTTGGCGTTCAACCCTTCGTGCGCCCCGATGGCGGCGAACATCGGTTCGTGGAAAGTCAGGCGCGCCGTTTCTTCGGGCGGCCGGGCAGCCTCGCCGCTGCCCGCCACGGCTACGGGAATGGGGGGTGTAGCGGTTGCGTTGGCAGCAGGGGCGCTGGGGTTCGTGCCCAGCGCGCCGCCTGGCCGGATCGCTTCGGCCGCGGCGTTACGGACGGCGCCATCGGGCGCGCCTTCCGCAGCGATCTGCGGGGCGTCAGGGCCGCGCACGAGTGTGACCAGTACCGGTGCCGCATCCAGATCGGGAACATCGATTCGAACCGTACCACGCAGCACCTCTGGCAGCGTGCCTATATAGGCGATAGTGCGGACCTGCCCCGGACGCAGATGCAGGGTCTCCGCCCCCGCGTTAAGTCGGTGGAGGATCACTTCCACAGTGCCTTGCAGATCCGCGGTGGCCGTGACGCGTAGCCTGGCCGGTACCGCGTAGCTGCGCTGCGCGGCGTCGCCGGAAACGACCAGGGTCAGGGTGAAGGGCTGGTTGGCGTCGATGCGGCGGGAAGGCTGGAGCAGGGCAACGGCGGCATCGGCAGAGGGCACGGCGCATGCGGCAAGGAGCGCAGCGCCAAGAATGGATCGAAGCGGATGCGAAGGCATGGGCGCAAAAGCCGGGTTGGCGTCCGGCACGTGGCAATGCGCGCAAGGGTAACACCGAGACCTTTTGTGCCCGGTTTGAGGCTGCGGGCGTCCGAAACGCACGTTTTTGCCCGGTAGCGCACGTTTTCGGGTGCTTTCCCAAGAAAAACCGGCCAAAATGCTCAACTTTTCAAAATTCGGCCTTGAAAAGCCGGACGGCACTCCCACATCCGATCCAAGTTTGTATTCAGTGCAGTCCTGACACCAGATTCGAGGAGCAAGAACATGGGCAAAATCATCGGTATCGACTTGGGTACCACCAACAGCTGCGTCGCCATCATGGAGGGCAACACCCCCAAGGTGATCGAAAACGCCGAAGGCGCACGCACCACCCCGTCGATCATCGCCTACATGGAAGACGGCGAGATCCTGGTCGGTGCCCCGGCCAAGCGCCAGGCGGTGACCAACCCGAAGAACACGCTGTATGCCGTCAAGCGCCTGATCGGCCGCAAGTTTGAAGAAAAAGAGGTCCAGAAGGACATCGGCCTGATGCCGTACACCATCACCAAGGCCGACAACGGCGACGCCTGGGTGGAAGTGCGTGGCCAGAAGCTGGCGCCGCCGCAGATTTCCGCTGAAGTCCTGCGCAAGATGAAGAAAACCGCCGAGGACTACCTGGGCGAGGAAGTGACCGAAGCCGTGATCACGGTGCCGGCGTACTTCAACGATTCGCAGCGCCAAGCCACCAAGGATGCCGGCCGCATCGCCGGTCTGGACGTCAAGCGCATCATCAACGAGCCGACCGCGGCTGCGCTGGCATTCGGCCTCGACAAGAACGAGAAGGGCGACCGCAAGATCGCCGTGTACGACCTCGGCGGCGGCACGTTCGACATCTCGATCATCGAGATTGCCGACGTGGACGGCGAGAAGCAGTTCGAAGTGCTGTCGACCAATGGCGATACGTTCCTGGGCGGCGAAGATTTCGACCAGCGCATCATCGATTACATCATCGGCGAGTTCAAGAAGGAGCAGGGCGTCGACCTGTCGAAGGACGTGCTCGCGCTGCAACGCCTGAAGGAAGCCGCTGAAAAGGCCAAGATCGAGCTGTCGAGCACGCAGCAGACCGAAATCAACCTGCCGTACATCACGGCGGATGCCTCGGGTCCGAAGCACTTGAACCTGAAGATCACGCGCGCCAAGTTGGAAGCGCTGGTCGAAGACCTGATCGCCCGCACGATCGATCCGTGCCGCACCGCCATCAAGGATGCAGGCGTGAAGGTGTCGGACATCCACGACGTGATCTTGGTGGGCGGCATGACGCGTATGCCGAAGGTGCAGGAGAAGGTGAAGGAGTTCTTCGGCAAGGAAGCCCGCAAGGACGTGAACCCGGACGAGGCCGTTGCCGTGGGCGCCGCCATCCAGGGCCAGGTGCTCGGCGGTGACCGTACCGACGTGCTGCTGCTGGACGTGACGCCGCTGTCGCTGGGCATCGAAACGCTGGGTGGCGTGATGACCAAGATGATCGGCAAGAACACGACCATCCCGACCAAGTTCTCGCAGACGTTCTCGACTGCTGACGACAACCAGCCGGCCGTGACGATCAAGGTCTACCAGGGCGAGCGCGAGATGGCCTCCGGCAACAAGCTGCTCGGCGAATTCAACCTGGAAGGCATTCCGCCGGCACCGCGCGGCACGCCGCAGATTGAAGTGTCGTTCGACATCGACGCCAACGGTATCCTGCACGTGGGCGCCAAGGACAAGGCGACCGGCAAGGAAAACAAGATCACGATCAAGGCAAGCTCCGGCCTGTCGGAAGCCGAGATCGAGCGCATGGTGAAGGACGCCGAGGCCAACGCCGAGGAAGACAAGAAGCTGCGCGAACTGGTCGACTCCCGCAACCAGGGTGAAGCGCTGGTGCACTCGACCAAGAAAGCACTGGGCGAGTACGGCGACAAGCTGGAAGCTGGCGAGAAGGACAAGATCGAAGCCGCGATCAAGGAACTTGAAGAGACCCTGAAGGGCACCGACAAGGCCGCGATCGACGCCAAGACCGAAGCGCTGGCCACCGCCTCGCAGAAGCTCGGCGAGAAGGTTTACGCCGACATGCAAGCCAAGGGCGAGGCCGCTGGTGCTGAACAAAGTGCCGGTGCCCAGGCAGGCGCGCAAGCCGGACAAGGCGCTCCGCACGACGATAACGTCGTCGACGCCGAGTTCAAGGAAGTGAACGACAAGAAGTAAGCCAGATCGTCCGCCAGGCGGACGTTACGGTACGCCGGGCAGTGGTCATCGGGTTGTGCGGGACGCACCTGATGTCACGCTCGGCTTTTTTGCTATTCGACACGCAGTAAAAAACAGGCGACGACTGAAGCCACCATGGCAAAACGTGATTACTACGAAGTGCTCGGGGTGGGCAAAAACGCGAGCGACGACGAGATCAAGAAGGCGTATCGCAAGCTCGCGATGAAGTACCACCCGGACCGCAATCCGGACAGCAAGGAAGCGGAAGAGAAATTCAAGGAGGCCAAAGAGGCCTACGAGATGCTCTCCGATGCAGAAAAGAAAGCTGCCTACGACCAGTACGGCCACGCGGGCGTCGACCCTAACATGGCCGGCGGCTTCGGCGCGGGCGGTGCAGGCTTTGGCGGGGGCTTTGCCGAAGCCTTCGGCGACATCTTTGGCGACATCTTCGGTCAAGCCCAAGGCCAGGGCGGGCGCCGCGGCGGCGGCCCGCAGATGTATCGCGGTGCTGACCTGCGCTACAGCATGGAGATCACGCTGGAGCAGGCCGCGCATGGCTACGACACGCAGATCCGAGTGCCGCACTGGGACGAGTGCGACCACTGCCACGGCAAGGGCGCCGAGCCGGGCTCGAGCGTGGAGACCTGCCCGACGTGCCACGGCGCCGGTCAGGTCCGTGTGTCGCAGGGCTTCTTCACGATGCAGCAGACGTGTCCGAAGTGCCACGGCAGCGGCAAGTACATCCCCAAGCCGTGCACCAAGTGCCACGGCCAGGGCAAGCTGAAGAGCCAGAAGACGCTGGAGGTGAAGATTCCGGCCGGCATCGACGAAGGCATGCGCATCCGTTCATCGGGGAATGGCGAGCCGGGCATCAACGGCGGGCCGCCGGGCGATCTGTATGTGGAAATCCACATCAAGCCGCACCCGGTGTTCGAGCGCGACGGCGATGACCTGCATTGCCAGATGCCGATTTCGTTTGCGACGGCAGCCATTGGCGGCGATATCGAAGTGCCGACATTGGGCGGGCGCGCCTCGTTCACGGTGCCCGAGGGCACCCAGGCCGGCAAGACGTTCCGCCTGCGCGGCAAGGGCATCAAGGGCGTGCGTTCGGGCTATGCGGGCGATCTCTATGTGCACATCAACATCGAGACCCCGGTCAAGCTGACGGAGCACCAGAAGGAGCTGCTCAAGCAGTTCGACAAGTCCGTGCACGAAGGCGGCTCGCGGCACAGCCCGCAGGAGCAGTCGTGGATGGACAAGGTCAAGAACTTCTTCTCCTCGTAAGAAGCCGCGCAAAGCTACTGCGCGGCCCGAGCTTGGCACTGTGATGCTCGCCGTACCGATGTACGGCTGCGCTTCTCGTACCAACCTCGGGCCGCTCGCTACGCTTTTCGAGGCTTCTTGAACACCAACTCTTCGATCAGGACTTCGTCATGCAGCCGCTCCAAGCGCCAAAGGCCGGCGCGCCGTTCGCGCTGCTGGACGATGCCACCTCGGGCGGTGCGCCTTGCTCGCGTTGGTACACCGGTTATGCCGGCGAGTTCTTCCGGCCGGCCGGCATCCTGGATGGGGTGGACGATGACCTTCGCGCCGCCTGGCGCCAGGGTTTGCATGCCCTGATCGTTGCGCCGTACGAGTTTGGCGAGCCGCTGGTCGGCCTGCCGGCTTCCACCGAAATCTCTTCTTCATTGCCCGGCCACGACGGCCGCCTGCGCGTGCTGCTGTTTCGCACGATGCAGGTGCTGTCGCCGGCGGAGGTCGATTCGCTGTTCGAGGCTTGGCCTGAAGCGGCCGGGGCGGCAGGTCTGTTCGACTGTGCTGCCAGCGTTGATCACGGCACCTACACCGACGCCATCGAGCGCATCCACGACTGGATTGCGGCGGGCGACACTTACGAAGTCAACTACACGTATCGCCTGCGCATGACGGCGTTCGGCGCGCCGGCGGCGTTGTATCGGCGCCTGCGCGCGCGCCAGCCGGTGCCGTACGGCGCCTTCATCCGGCTGCCGGAGGGCGCCGCGATTCTGTCGTGCTCGCCGGAGCTGTTCTTTTCGCATCGCGCGGGCCAGCTTGTCGCGCGGCCGATGAAGGGCACCGCGCCAGCCTCGGGGGACGTCGAAGTCGACGAAGCCCGCGCCATCGCACTGGCCGCAGACGAAAAGAACCGCGCCGAGAACTTGATGATCGTCGACCTGTTGCGCAACGATCTGGGCCGTCTCGCGCGTGCGGGGTCGGTGCGCGTGCCGGCGTTGTTCGAGGTGACGCCGTTCGGCAGCGTGCTGCAGATGACGTCAACCGTGGAGGCCGAGATTCCGCCCGCCACCGGCCTCGCCGATTGCCTGCGCGCGTTGTTCCCGTGCGGCTCCATCACGGGCGCGCCCAAGCGGCGGACGATGGAGATCATCAAGGCGCTGGAGCCGGAGCCGCGCGGCCTGTATACCGGCGCGATCGGCTGGATCGATGCGCCTGCCGACGATCGCGCGATGGGCGACGCATGTTTCTCCGTGGCGATCCGCACGCTCGTGCTGAGCGCGCCCGGCACCGATGGGCTGCGCCGCGGCGAACTCGGCATCGGCTCCGGCATCGTGCATGACAGCGTCGCCGACGACGAATATGCGGAGTGCCAACTGAAAGCGCGCTTCGTGACGGAGCTTGACCCGGGGTTGTCGTTGTTCGAGACGATGCGCGCGACGCGCGAGAGCGTGCCACTGCTGGATTGGCATCTGGCGCGGCTGGAGCGTTCTGCGGCAGCCTTTGGTTTCCCATTCGACCGGACTGCGCTGACGAATGAGGTGGCACGTGCGTGTGCAACGCTGGAAGGTGAGGGCGCCTATCGAATGCGCCTATTGCTCACACCGGACGGCGGAGCCAACGTATCGGCCGTGCCGCTGTCGCCGCTGCATGCGAGCTGGGATGCGCCGGTCCGCCTGCTCGTTGCGCCGCAATCGCGCGAGATCACGCACAGTCTGCCGACGCACAAGACCACGTTGCGCGAAGGCTACGACGCTGCCTGGCAGGCGGCCGAGCGCGAAGGTGCGTTCGATGCCGTGTTCTTCAACGCCGATGGCACCCTGGCCGAAGGTGGGCGCAGCACGTTGCTGGTCAAGCTCGATGGTGCGTGGTGGACGCCGCCGCTGTCAGCGGGGGTCTTGCCGGGGGTGATGCGCGCCGTGCTGCTGAAAGACGCTTCCCCGTGGCTGGGCGGGCCGCTGCAAGAGCGTTTGCTCACCCGTGCCGATGTTGCCCGCGCCGAGGCCGTCGCCGTATGCAATGCCCTACGCGGCGTGGTGCCCGCGCATTTCGAGCCGGCCCTGACCGTCGACGTGCTCTAGCTTCCAGCGCGCCACGCCGGGCAGGTTGATGAGTTCGCGGTCGTGGCAGACCATCAGCAGCGTGCGGCCCTCTGCTACCAGCTCGCCGACCAGCGCAATGACTTGCTCGCGCGCAGCGCCGTCCAGGTTCGACGTCGGTTCGTCGAGCAGCAGCACGTCGGTGTGCAGCGCCCGAGCGCGCGCCAATGCAAGACGTTGCGTTTCGCCGCCGGACAGGCGCTCGGGCGGCACATCCACCACATGTTGCAGGCCCGCCCAGCGCAGCGCACCGTCGACGCGGGCATTCAACTCTGCACGTGCCACGCGATGCGCGCCCGTGATGAGCCCATAAGCAAGATTCGCGCGTACCGAAGTGCGGAACAGGTAGGGATGCTGGTGCACGTAAGTCAGCCGCGCGCGCAGCTCGGCCGGGTAGGGCGATAGCGCCTGCTGCCCGCGGCCCAAATCGACGGTCGCACCATTGGCGGGTGCGAGCCCGGCCAGCATGCGCAGCAACGTTGTCTTGCCGACACCGTTTGCGCCGGTAATGACGATCGCGTGCCCTGCCGACAGCGCCAGACGCGGAATCTCGAACAGAACGCGCGCGCCGTGCTGGCAGCGCAAGCCTTCAAACACCATCGTGGGCTGCGACGACGCGCTCATGCCGGCTCCCTGCGGTAGTTGCCAGCACCTTGCAGCCACGCCAGCACAAGGTTGACGAGCAGTGCCAGCACGATCAGCACGATGCCCAGCGCGATGCCCTGTGCGAACTCGCCCTTGCTTGTTTCCAGCGCAATCGCCGTGGTCATGGTGCGCGTGACGCCCTCGATGTTGCCGCCGACCATCAGCGCCGAGCCCACTTCGGCGATGACGCGCCCGAAGCCGGCCACCACTGCAGCCATGAGGCCGAAGCGCAATTCACGAAACACCGTCAACAGCAAACGGACGCGCCCGGCGCCCAGCACACGTGCGGTTTCTGCGAGACGCGGATCCGCACGCTCAAGTGTGGTGAGCGCAAACGCGACGATCACCGGCAGCCCAAGCACCGCTTGCCCGAGGATCATGCCGCCTTGGGTGAACAGCAGCCCGAAGCCGCCCAACGGGCCCTGGCGCGAAAGCAGCAGATACAGCAGCAGCCCGATCAGCACGGTCGGAAACGACAGCGATGCCTGCGCCAGCACCACCAGCGCACGGCGCCCCGCAAACCGGTGCATGGCGATGAGGTAAGCGATGAGCAGACCGGGGGGCGCCGCCAGCAGCAGCCCCGCGATCGCCACCTTCAACGACACCCAGGCGATCCGCCACAACGCCGCATCGCCGCTGGCAAGCAGGCCGAAGGCGTCGACAGTGGCCGACCAGATTTCCATGCGTGGGCCGCTCAGGCGAAGGTGTGTTCCGGGCCGGGGAACGTGCCATCCTTGACGGCGGCCACATAGGCCGCCACAGCGCCGTCGATGGTGGCTTGCCCGTCCATGAAGTTGCGCACGAACTTCGGGCGATGGCCGGGGAACACGCCCAGCATGTCGTGCATGACCAGCACCTGGCCCGAGCATTCCAACCCCGCGCCGATGCCGATGGTCGGAATGGCCAGCAGACGCGTCACCTCGCCGGCCAGCGCGGCTGGAATCGCTTCCATCACGACGAGTTGCGCGCCGGCGTCCTGCACGGCCAGCGCGTCGGCTTTCAGTTGCGCAGCCGCTTCATCGCCGCGACCCTGCACCTTGAAGCCGCCGAACGCATGCACCGATTGCGGCGTCAGGCCGATGTGCGCACACACCGGAATGCTGCGTTCAACGAGAAACTTGATCGTCGGCGCGAGCCACACGCCGCCTTCGAGCTTGACCATCTGCGCGCCGGCCTGCATCACGCGCACGGCGCTATGGAAAGCCTGTTCGGGCGTGCCATAGGTGCCGAACGGCAGGTCGGATACGAGCAGCGCTTTCTCGATGCCGCGCGATACGCATTCGGTGTGATAGACGATGTGATCGAGCGTAACGGGCAGCGTGGTCTTCTGGCCCTGCATCACGTTGCCGAGCGAATCGCCGACGAGCAGTACGTCGGTGCCGTTGCGATCCATCAGGGCGGCGAAGCTGGAGTCATAAGCCGTCAACATGGCGATGCGCTCGCCGGCGGCGCGCATGGCCTGCAGCGAAGTCACCGTGACGGCCTTGCGGTTCGATTCCTGGAGATAGCTCATGGACTGAGACTCATTGGGGCATCGCGAGCGCCCACGCAGACCATGCGGTGCGTCGACTGACTAGCGCGTTGCCAGCTTGATGAATTCCTTGGGCCCGCGCATCGCGTCGATGCGGGCGAGCAAGGTGCGGAAATCGTCGTCGTTGCCTGCGGGGTCGAAGGCAGCGGTGTCGACGATCATCGTCGGTGCGGCATCGTAATACAGAAACAGCTCGCCGTACGCGGCGCAGATGCGTTCGAGATACTCCGCATCGATGCCGGTTTCGTAGGGAACGGCCCGACGGGTGACGCGTGGCAGAAGGTCCTCTGCGCGCGCCTGCAGGCAGACGACGAGATCGATGCGCTGTTGCGGCAGGGCCAGCGCATTGGCCATTGCATCGTACAGCGCGAGTTCATCGGCGGGCAGCGTGAGCTGGGCGAACAGGCGGTCGCGCGGCAGGAAGCTGTCAGCGACGATGCGCTCTCCGGCAAGCGTCGCCTTGTGCCATGCCTTCAGGCGCTCGGCACGCTGCAGCAGGAAGCGCAGCTGCACCGGCAGCGCATAGCGCGCGGGGTCTTCGTAGAAGCGGGCGATGAAGGCGTTTTCGGCAGGCGTTTCGAACAGCGTCGACGCGCGCAGATGATCGGCCAGACGCTGGGCCAGCGCCGTCTTGCCCACGCCAATGGGCCCTTCGACAACGATGCGGCGCAGGTGATCCAGTGCCATCAGCGGGTGATTTGTGTGGTGCCTGTGATCAGGCGGCAGGCTGCTTGGCGCGCATGCACTGGCACATCAGGGTCTTTTCGATCCGCTGGTCGGCCACGCCGGGCAGCAGTGCCGCCACGGCACCAATGCCCGGAATCACGAGATCGGGCGCCAGTTCATGCAGGGGCAGCAGGGTAAAGGCGCGTTGGCCCACGCGCGGGTGCGGCACCGTCAGCTCGGGTGAGGTGAGGACGTGGTCGCCGTAGAGCAGCAAGTCCAGGTCGAGCGTGCGCGGCGCGTTGTGGAACGGGCGTTCGCGGCCGAACTGGTCCTCGATGTGGTGACAGATGCGAAGCAGCTGGTCGGCAGTGAAATGCGTATCGATGCGCACCACGGCGTTGATGTAATCGTCGCCGCTGGATTCGACGGGCGCGCTGCGATACAGGCTCGATTTGCCGGTGACGGTGATGCCGACCTGCTGCGCGAGGCAGACCACGGCGTCTTTCACTGCCTGGCGTGCGTCGCCCAGGTTGGCGCCGATGCCGATGTACGCCACTGTCTTCACGTTTCCTCCGAACTTCCCGGATTGACGTCAACGACTGTATCCGATTTTGCCGGACCACGTCGGCGGCGACGCCGCTTGCCCGGGCTGGCCGAACCGGTATTTGCCGAGGGGCTCGGTGCGTGCTTGGCTAGTGCCATGAGGGCTTCGCGGGCTTCGCCATCGCCGCTCTGGAAATCGGTCCACCAGTCGGCCAGTTCTTGCGGCAATTCGCCCGACGCACAACGCAACACGAGGAAGTCGTAACCGGCGCGGAAGCGCGGCGATTCGAGCAAGCGATATGGCATGCGGCCCGAGCGCTTCTCAAAGCGCGGCTGCATGCTCCAGATTTCCTTCATGTCGGAGGTAAAGCGGCGCTGGATGGCGAGTTGCTCGGTCTGGCGATCGAGCACTTCGTCCATGGCGGTGTGCAGCGCGGGGATCAGCGGCTCGCCGGCGGCGCGGCGGCGGTTCCAGTGCTCGACCACGTGATGCCACAGCAGCGAGGCAAACAGGAAGCCCGGCGAGACCGGCTTGCCAGCCTTGACGCGATCGTCGGTGCTGTCGAGGGCAAGCTGCACGAAGCGCTGGCCCATCGGCTGCTCCAGTGCGACGTCCAGCAGCGGCAGCAGGCCGCGGTGCAGGCCCGCCTTGCGCAGTTCCTGCAGCGATGCCCAGGCGTGGCCCGACATCAGCAGCTTCAGCATCTCGTCGAACAGGCGTGCGGCCGGCACGTTGTGGATCAGCGGGCCCAGCTCCGCGATCGGCGCGCGCGTGTCGGGGTCGATGTCGAAGCCGGTCTTGGCCGCGAAGCGCACCACGCGCAGCATACGGACCGGGTCTTCGCGGTAGCGGGTGTGCGGATCGCCGATCATGCGCAGCGTGCGGGCGCGCATGTCTTCCATGCCGTGATGGTAGTCATGCACGGTTTCGTCGGCGGGGTTGTAGTACATCGCGTTGACGGTGAAGTCGCGGCGGGTGGCGTCTTCGGCCTGGGTGCCCCAGACGTTGTCGCGCAGCACGCGGCCGCTGGCGTCGACGGCGTGCGTGTGGTGGTCCAGCTCGGTGCGCTTGACGCGCTTGCCGGCGGGCACCTGCTCGGCGTCCACCGCGTCGACGAGCGCGCGGAAGGTCGAGACTTCGATGATTTCCTGATCGCGTCCGCCGTAGAACGTGACGTGCACGATCTGGAAGCGGCGTCCGATGATGCGCGAGCGGCGGAACAGCGCCTGAACCTGATCGGGCGTGGCGTTGGTCGCCACATCAAAGTCCTTCGGCTTGATGCCGAGCAGCAAATCGCGCACGGCGCCGCCCACGATGAAGGCGGCATAGCCGGCGTCCTGCAGCGTGGACGTGACCTTGACCGCGTTGCGCGAGAGCAGCTTCGGATCGATACCGTGCTCGTCCACGCTCCATACGCGCGCCTGGCGCGGCACGCCCCCGGCAGACTTGGTGCGCGCCTTGGCCGTTCTCGGTGCCTTGGGCGAGCGGGCCTTCCTGGCGGCCGGCGCCCCCGGTTCAGCGGGTGCCTGAGGCTCTGCGGAGGTTTTGCCCAGCAGGCGATTGATGAGTTTCTTGATCACGCCACGCCCTGCTTAGAAGAGGTCCATGATGCGCCAGTTGCGCGCGGCTGCGAGGTTGCGCAGCGTGTCGTCCGGGTTGGTGGCGACGGGGTCGGTCACTTCCTCCAGCAGCGGCACGTCGTTGGCCGAATCGCTGTAGAAGGTACTGCGCTCGAAATCGCTCCAGCCGCGGCCCATGTTGGCCAGCCACTCGTGCACGCGGGCGACCTTGCCTTCGCGGAAACTCGGTGTGCCTGCCACGTCGCCGGTGAAGGCGCTGTCCGGGTTACCGTCGGCGGTGGCGGGTTCGGTGGCGATGAGGTGGTCGATGCCGAACGCCTCGGCAATCGGGCGCGTGACGAAGCTGTTGGTGGCGGTGACCACGCAGCACAGGTCGCCTGCGTCCAGATGCTTGTAGACCAGCGCTTGCGCCTGTGGCGTGATCTTCGGACGGATCACGTCGTGCATGAACTCGGCGTGCCACTGGGCGAGCGTGTCGCGGGGGTGGGCGGCCAGCGGTGCCAGGGCAAAGCGCAGAAACGCATGAATATCCAGCGTGCCGGCCTTGTAATCGGCATAGAACTGATCGTTCTTGCGCTGGTATTCGGACGCATCCACCACGCCGCGGCGGATGAGGAAGCGTCCCCACTCGTGGTCGCTGTCGGTGGGGATGAGGGTGTGATCGAGGTCGAAGAGGGCCAGATTCATGGGGCGCGATTTTACCCGAACGTTACATAACCGGCCGCACCAGGGCCCCGATCACTTCATCAACGCGAGCATGTCGCGCACGAGCGGCAGGGTGACGGCGCGCTTGCGGGCGAGCGAATAGGTGTCGAGGGCGTCCAGCAGGGCCATCAGGCTCGGCATGTCGCGGTAGGAGTGCGTCACGAGCCACTGCGGCACATCGGCCGAAAGCTGCATGCCGCGTTCGCGAGCGGCCTGACGCAGCGCTTCCACCTTGTCGGCGTCGGACAGGGGGCGCAGCCAGTAAACCAAGCCCCAACCCAAGCGGGTGCGCAGGTCTTCACGCAGCGGCATCGCCATTGGCGCGGCAGCCCCGGAGATGGCGATGGCGGCATGCGGGTGCGCGCGCACTTCATTGACGAGGTTGAACACGGCGATCTGCGCCCATTCGTCCAGGCGCTCGGCGTCATCAATGGTCCAGACGGTAATGGTGGGGTCGAATTCGAAGGCTTCGGGCGGGGCGTCGGGTTCCAGCGTGCGGACTTCGTAGCCGCCAGCCTCGGTCTGGGCGCAGATGGCTTGCAGCAGGTGGCTGCGGCCGCTGCCTTCCTCGCCCCAAAGGTAGACCAGGCGGTCTGTGGCGGTGCCGTCCACCACCTGCGGAATCAGGGCGCGCAGGCGCAGCACCGCCTCTTCGTTGCCGGTGGCGACGAAGTTGTCGAAGGTCGGGGCGGGTGTCGCACCGAGTTCGAGCGGGAGCTGTTCGGGTGTGGCCATGAAACGTGGAGTGGAGTCGCCGTACTTTTCAGTTGCCTTCAGTTGCCATGGGTGGCTTTCAGTCCTGGTAGAGCCGGCTGCCGAGGTAAAGCTTCCGGATCTGCCGCAAACCGACCAGCAGCACAGCGCTCATCGGTAGGGCGAGGAGGATACCGAAAAAACCGAACAATTGGCCAAAAGCCAGCAAGGCGAGGATGACCGCCAGCGGATGCAGGCCGATGCGTTCGCCCACCAGGCGGGGCGTCAGGTAGAAGCCTTCCAGAAATTGGCCGATGCCGTACACCACGGCCACTGCCAGCAAGCCGTAGAGGTTGCCGAACTGCAACAGTGCGGCAAGGATGGCCAGCGTAAGCCCCACGCCAAAGCCGATATACGGAATGAACACGGCAAGCCCCGTGAAGATGCCCACCGGCAGCGCCACGTCAAAGCCGGCCAGGGCAAGCCCCGCCGAGTAGTACACCGCCAGCACCAGCATCACGATGATCTGCCCGCGCAGGTATTGGGAAAGCAGGCCATCGGTTTCAGCGGCCAATTCGCGCGCTTTTGGCAGCCAGCGACGCGGCACGGCCGTTTCGACGCGGCGCATGAGCATGTTCCAGTCCATCAGCAGGTAGAACATCACGATCGGCACGAGGAAGAAGAGGCCCAGCACCTGGACGGCCGCCGAGCCCGACACGCGCAGATAAGTCAGTACCCGGGCCACCACGTCGTCCGGGCTGGCGGCGAGCTGTTCCGTGAGCAGCGCGCGCAGGCCCGGAAAGTCAAAGCTGACATGCAGGCCCAACTCGTCCAGCTTGGGCGATAGAAACGCGTTGAGCTTGGCAAGCATTCCGGGCAGTTGCTCGCGGATGGCCGGAATCTCCCGCTGCAGGACCGCCAGGATCAGCAGCATCAGCGCCACGCCCACCACCGTCAGCACCAGGATCATCAGAAACACGCCCAGCACGCGCGGTACGCGATGGCGCTGCAGCCATTCCACGCCCGGGTGCAGGATGTACGACAGGATGAACGCGAAGACGAAGGGCGTGAGCGTCGGCGCCAGCGCCTTGAGCAGGGCCAGGAAGACAAGCGCCACGGCGATCCAGGCGAGCGTGCGCTTGGTTTCCTGCGACAGCACGGGGGCGTTCATGGGGCGACGGTTCCGATGGCGGGGGTGGAGGAGTCGGAAAAGCGGCCATCGGGACGGCCGCATCCGGTAAAATCGCGATTTTACTGGACCGGCGGGTCCGATTTTTGTGACTTCCCGCCGCCGTCTCGCTTTCTTTCCCGGTTTTTTCAATTCAGACGACTGTATGAGCGCTTCCGAAACCCCATCCGCATCGACCGGCCTGTCTTACCGCGACGCGGGCGTCGACATCGAGGCGGGTGACGCCCTTGTCGATCGCATCAAGCCGTTTGCCAAGCGCACTATGCGCGAAGGCGTGCTGGGCGGCATCGGCGGCTTCGGCGCGCTGTTCGAGCTGTCCAATAAGTATCAGGAACCGGTGCTGGTGTCCGGCACCGACGGCGTGGGCACCAAGCTCAAGCTGGCCTTTGCGTTGAATCGCCACGACACGGTTGGCCAGGATCTGGTCGCCATGAGCGTGAACGACATCCTGGTGCAGGGCGCCGAGCCGCTGTTCTTCCTGGATTACTTCGCCTGCGGCAAGCTCGACGTCGACACCGCTGCCACCGTGGTCAAGGGCATCGCCCAGGGTTGCGAGTTGGCCGGCTGCGCGCTGATCGGCGGCGAAACCGCTGAAATGCCGAGCATGTACCCGGATGGCGAATACGATCTGGCCGGCTTTGCCGTCGGCGCGGTCGAAAAGCGCAAGATCATCGACGGCACCACCATTGCCGAGGGCGACGTGGTGCTGGGCCTGGCCTCGTCGGGTGCGCATTCGAACGGTTACTCGCTGGTGCGCAAGATCATCGAGGTGTCGCGCCCGGACCTGAATGCCGATTTCCACGGCCAGCGCCTGCAGGACGCCATCATGGCGCCGACGCGCATCTACGTGAAGCCGCTGCTGTCGCTGATCGACAAGCTGACCGTCAAGGGCATGGCGCACATTACCGGCGGCGGTTTGACCGAAAACGTGCCGCGCGTGCTGCAGGACAACCTGACCGCCGTGCTGCACAAGGACGCGTGGACGCTGCCGCCGCTGTTCCAGTGGCTGCAGAAGGCCGGCAACGTGGCCGATGACGAAATGCACCGTGTGTTCAACTGCGGTATCGGCATGGTCGTGATCGTGTCGCCAGCCGACGCACCGGCCGCCATCGCGCACCTGAAGGACGCCGGCGAGACGGTCTACCAGATCGGCGAGATCCGCGCACGCCAAGCCGGCGAAGCGCAGACGATCGTGGTCTGACGCGAGGTTCGCACCCACAAAAAACCGCCGATGCAACCGGCGGTTTTTTTATGCGCGTCGTCTTGCAGGCGCCTATTTGAGCGGGACGTATTCGCCGCTGGCGGGGTCGTCCTTTTGCAGCGCGCCGGTGTTCTTGTCGATGAGCAGCGTGACGACGCGCGGGGCGGTGTTGGGGTCGCCGCCGCACGCCGGCGTGTGGTTTTCCAGCACTTCGACGCTGTTGTGGGTGTCATCGGCTCGGGCCACCAGAAACGACAGGCACTCCTGCGGCAGGGTGGTCAGCTTGTAATTTTCGATGGCGGCGCGGGCCAGATCGACGGCCTTGGCCTGTTCGGCTTCGCCGACGGCGGGCGCGCTGGCGGCCGGCGCATTGGCCGAATTGGCCCCGTTGGACGCGCCAGGGGCAGGGGCCGCAGGTGCGGAACCGGGGGCGGAAGCGGCAGGCTTGGGCGCGTCGTCGGAGCGGCCGCAGCCCACCAGCGCGAGGGAGGTGAGCGCGGCAAGCAGCAGGAATCTGGTCATGATGTGCGGAGCGTGTCGGCGATGTTCAGCCCACGACTTTACCCGCAACCGGCCGATCCTTTCCATGCTGCATACGCCTGTGGCATGCACACGGCGCAGGGCCGATAGCCGGCGTCGCGCGCATCGGCTTCGTTCAGGAAGAACACGCGGTGGCGCACATAACCGCCGCGCGCGATGGCCCGGCGTGCGGCGGCGCAATCCAAGCGGCCATAGATGCGAGCACGCCGATGCCCGCCCAGCGTGCCGGGCACGGCGCCCTCATAAGGCTGGCCGCCGGCGCCGGTGAGCGTCCACGTTCTCACGGGGTTTCATGCAGCGGATTGCGCCTCGCGCTCCAGCAGCGCCAGCTTGCGCTCCACGCCCCAGCGATACCCCGAGGCGTTGCCGTCTCGGCGGATCACGCGATGACATGGGATGGCCACCGCAATGTGGTTGGCCGCGCAGGCCTGCGCGACGGCGCGGACCGCCTGAGGTGCACCGATGCGCGTGGCAATCTCCGTGTAGCTGATGGTGCTGCCGGGCGGCACTTCGCGCAGCGCCTGCCACACGCGCTCCTGGAACGCGGTGCCGCGCACGTCCAGCGGTAGGTCCAGGCCGATGGACGGTGCTTCGACAAAACCCACCACTTTTGCCACCAGATCTTCGAAGCCCACGTCGCCGCCGATGAGTTCGGCCTTGGGGAAGGTGTCCTGCAGATCGCGCACGAGCGCGTCAGGGTCGTCGCCCATCAGGATCGCGCAGATGCCGCGATCGCTCTGCGCGACCAAGATCGAGCCGAGCGAGCATTCGCCCACGGCAAAGCGGATCGTCGTCTGTGCGCCGCCTGCGCGGTAGCGGCTGGCCGTCATGCCGAGCACGTTGTCCGACGCCTCGTAGAAGCGGCTGCTGGCATTGAATCCGGCGTCGTAGATGGCTTCGGTGACGCTGCTGCCGCGTTCCAGTTGCGCGCGCAGCTTGCGGGCGCGATGGGCATCGGCATAGGCCTTGGGCGTGAGGCCGGTGACGCTTTTGAACAGACGATGGAAGTGATACGGGCTCAGGCCGGCGTTTTGCGCCAGCGCATCGAGCGTGGGCGGCGTGTCGGCTGCTTCGATGCGGCGGCACGCTTGCGCGACAAGCGCCGCTTGCTGTGCTCGGACGGTGGTCTGATCCGGGCCGGCGCGGCGGCTCGGGCGGTAACCCGCGGCTTCTGCGTCGGCAGGCGTGTCGAAGAACTCGACATTTTCGGGACGCGGCAGGCGCGACGGGCTGCTCGGCTGGCAATACACGCCGGTGGTCTTTACCGCATAGACAAATTGCCCGTCGGCAGAGGCATCGCGCGCCAGCACGCGAGCCCAGCGCGGGTCGTGTTCGACGAGGGTGGTGTCCGGTACGGGGCGGGCGGAGGATTGCATGACGTCATCCAATGGACTGGGATGACTGTACTGTAGGTGTGGCCCCCTGGCGGGACACTCCGGGTCTTGCGGTCAAATTCGAAGCAGCGCACGCGTCACTTGACGCGGGGTGCTTTTTGCTGGTCGGCGCGCGCGGCAGCCAGGTTGGTGGCGATCTGCCTCGCGCCGGCAGATTCGGGCGGCAGCAACTGGTAGAGGCGCTCCCAGTGGGCGATTGCATCGCTCACGTCACCACGTTCGACGGCGGCGGAAGCGGCCAGGGCCAGCGCTTTGGGCTCGTCCGGGTCGGCCTTCAGGGCTAGGCGCACCTGCTCGATGGGTGCACCAGCCAGGGTGCCGCCCTGGGCGGTTGCGAGTGCGTCGGCGTAATCGGCACGCAGGCTGGCGACCTCGGGGGCAAGGGCCACCGCCTTCGCATAGGCGGCGACGGCGTCGGCGGGGCGCTCCATCGTGCTGTAGGACCTGGCAAGCAGCGCCCAGCCGGGAGCGTCGTCAGGCGTGTCGCGCAGCCGTTGGGCCAGGCTGTTGACCATCGATTCGATCTGCGCGTCTCCACCGGTGTGGTCGCTGCGGGCGGCGGTCATCATGTCGCCGGGCATCCACAGAGCAGAGGGCTTTCCCAGGTGCTGGTACAGCAGCACGGCGAAGGTGGGCAACGCGGCCAGCAGCACTGCGGCGAACAGAACGGGGCGGCGGTCGGGCCGCGCCTGCGGGGTGCTGGCGGTGCCGGCTGTGTCGTCCAGCAGCCGCCGGCCAAGCTCTGCGCGTGCGTGCGCGTGGCCTGCGGCATCCATAGCGCCGGTGCGCAGGTCGGTATCCAGTTCGCGCAGTTGGTCTTGGTACCAGCGCACCATCTGGCTGCGCACGGTGGGGATTTGGATGTGCGTATCGCCCACATCGTTGCGCGCGCGTCGCAGCAATGGCGTCAGTAGAACCACCATGGTGACAGCCGTGAGGACGGCCGCGAGCAGCCAGAAAAAGGTCATCACGGTCATGGACGGGGGTCTTCCGGTGGCGACGCCGCAAGCAGGGCGGCGAGGCGCGCCTGCGCGTCGGGGTCCATCTCGGCAGCGGTTGCCTTCTGGTGTTTGCGGGATGACACGATGCCGAACACCACCGCCATCAGTAACAGCACCGGGCCGAACCACAGGAGATACGTCAGCGGTTTGACGGGCGGACGGTACAGGACGAAATCGCCATAGCGCTGCACGAGATAGTCCTTCACGTCGGCCTCGGTGGCGCCGGCACGCAGTTGTTCGCGAATCTGGCGGCGCAGGTCGACGGCCAGGTCGGCGTTGGAATCGGCGAGGGTCTGGTTCTGGCAGACGAGGCAGCGCAGCTGCTCCGACAGCGCATGGACGCGGGTGTCGAGATCGACGTCCGACGCCGTCGCACGGGCGGGCATTTGCAACGTGAACGCCGCGACGCCCGCAAGAAGGAGCGCAGCCAGTCGTTTATGCATGACCACCTTCCCGCTCCAGTTTCTGCAGAAGTGGCACGATCCTGCGTTCCATGGACTCGGCCGTCACGGGGCCCACCTGCCGATAGCGGACCACGCCAGCGCGATCGATGACGAAGGTCTCGGGCACGCCGTAGACGCCGTAGTCGATGCCGACCTTGCCGTCTGCGTCGATGAGCGACGTGACATACGGGTCGCCCATTTGTTTGAGCCACGCGCGTGCCGCGTCGGCGTCGTCCTTGTAGTTCAGGCCGTAGATCGGCACGGCTGAGTGCTTCGCGAACACGTTCAGCACGGCGTGCTCTGCGCGGCAAGCGGTGCACCACGATGCCCAGACGTTGAGCATCCAGACCTTGCCGCGCAGGTCTTGCGGCGTGATCGGGCCGGCAGTCGATTCCAGCGCTGTCAGCCTGAACGCCGGTGCGGGCTTGCCGACCAGCGGGGAGGGCAGTTCACGCGGGTCACGCGAGAGACCTGCTGCCAGAGCAATCACCAGAACAAGGAACGCTGCCAGCGGCAGCACGTAGCGCAGCTTCACCGTAGCTCCTCGGTCGCTGGCATCGCTAATGACGGGCCGCCCTGTGCAGTGTCGGGCGCGGCGCGCGATGACGTGGAGCGGCGGCGCAGCCGGTAGCGGCGGTCGCACACGGCCAGCAGCCCGCCCAGCACCATCAGCACACAGCCGCCCCAGATCCAGCCGACGAAGGGCTTGATGTAGATCCGCATGGCCCAGTTGTCTTGTCCGAGTGATTCACCGAGCGCGACATAGAGGTCGCGTGTGACGCCGCTGTCGATGGCGACTTCGGTCGTGGGAGTTTCCTGGCTGTGGTACAGGCGCCGTTCAGGCAGCAGTGTGGCCACGGGTTTGCCGTTGCGGCTGATTTCAACGTGGCCGCGCAAGACGTCGTAATTCGGGCCCTGCGCCGGCGCAACGTTGGTGAGGTGGAACATGTAGCCGCCCACCTCAACCGTGCCGCCCACGCGCACTGGCAGCTCGCGTAGCGTCTCCTGGCTGAGCACCAGCGTGACGCCTGCGATGAACACACCGACCCCCGCGTGCGCCGCCAGCATGCCGAAGTAGCTCGGCGGCAACTGCCGCAGCGTCATCAGTCGATTGCCGGGCTGGCGAAGTTTATCGGCCAGACTGGCCAGCGCACTCGCAAGACACCATGCGGCGAGCGTCAGCCCGAGGCCCGCCAGCGCGGAGGTTCCATAAAACACCGCCAGCCCCAGCCCGACGACACCACTCGCCACCGCCGCCCAGCGCAGCCGCACCGCCATCGACGGCAGCGCACCGTGACGCCAGCGCGCCAGCGGCGCCGCACCCATCAACAGCACCGCAGGAGACATCAGCGGCACAAAGACTTGCTCGAAATATGCCGGACCGACCGAGATCTTGCCCAGCCGCAACACATCCAGCACCAGCGGATACAACGTGCCGAGCAACACCGTGGACGCCGCCACCGCAAGCAGTACGTTGTTGGCCAGCAGGAATGATTCACGCGAGAACAGCGAAAACGTGGCGCCTTCCGACGCGTTGCTGGACAACCGCTTTGCGCGCCACGCAAACAGACTCAGGGCTCCCCCCGTCACGATGCCCAGCAAAGCGAGGATGAAGAGACCGCGCTTCGGGTCTACCGCAAAAGCATGCACCGACGTCAGCACGCCCGAGCGCACGAGGAACGTGCCGAGCAGGCTGAGCGAGAACGTGAAGATGGCCAGCAGCGCCGTCCAAGCGCGGAACACGCCACGCTTTTCCGTTACCGCCAATGAGTGGATTAGCGCCGTGCCTGCCAGCCACGGCATGAACGAAGCGTTTTCGACCGGGTCCCAGAACCACCAACCGCCCCAGCCAAGTTCGTAGTACGCCCAAGCGCTGCCGAGCATGATGCCGGTCGTCAGGCATGCCCAGGCGGCGGTGGTCCACGGCCGAGACCAGCGCGCCCAGGTGGCGTCGAGCCGGCCCGACAGGAGCGCGGCCATCGCGAACGAAAACGCCACCGCAAAGCCCACGTAACCCATGTAGAGCATGGGCGGATGCGACACCATGCCCGGGTCTTGCAGCAGCGGGTTGAGGTCGCGCCCTTCCATGGCAGGCGGTAACTGGCGCAGGAATGGGTTGGATGCGAACAGCAGGAAAAGCAGCAGCCCCGTGCTGATGGCGCCCATCACGCCCAGCACGCGCGCCACCACAGGCAACGGCAGTTGCCGGCTGAACAACGACACGGCCAGCGACCACAGCGCCAGCATCGTCGTCCACAGCAACATCGATCCCTCGTGCCCGCCCCATACGCCCGCCACCCGATAGGGCAGCGGCAGCGCGCTGTTCGAGTTGGCGGCGACATAGAGCACGCTGAAATCGTTGCTGACGAACGCCCACGTCAGTCCGCCATAAGCCAGCAGCACCAATGCGCACTGCATGCGTGCAGCGGGACGCGCCACGGCCATCCAGCGCTCGTCGTCGCGCGCCGCACCAACCAGCGGCAGCACGGATTGCATGGCCGCAGTCAGCAGCGCGAGGATCAACGCGAAGTGGCCCAGCTCGGCGATCATCGTGACGCGCTCCGGGCAGATTCCTTGGCCATCTGTTCGTTGACTTGCGCAGCGCGGCGTACGGCGTCGGCGGCTTCGGGCGGCATGTAGTTTTCGTCGTGCTTGGCGAGCACCTCGTTGGCGACGAAGACGCCGTCCTCACCCAGCCGGCCGCGCGCCACCACGCCCTTGCCTTCGCGGAACAGGTCCGGCAGCAAGCCGTGGTAGACGACTGGCACGCCGCGCGCAGTGTCGGTGACGATAAAGCGGATCGTCATGCCGTCTCGTTCGCGCTCGATGGACCCGCGTTCAACGAGCCCGCCGAGACGGAAGACTTGCGCCACGGGAGCTTCCTTGGCGGCGATCTGACTGGGGCTGAAGAAGAACACCAGATTGGAGCGGAATGCATTCAGCGTAAGCGCGGTAGCCGCACCCGCGCACACCAGCGCGGCGAGCAGGATGCCGAGGCGGCGTTGTCTGCGTGTCATTGGTCGCCGCCGTCAAGATGAAGGTCAGTGCGATTGGCGGTGCGCCAGCGGCGGGCCAGCAGCAGCACCTCGGCTGCGATAAAGATGGCGGCCACGGCAAACGCGCCCGCAATATAGTCAACGTGGTTGACGGAGAACTGGCTCATGCCGGCGTGCTCAGGTTGTGGTCATCGTCGGCGCGCTCGCGCACGATGCAGCGCACGCGAATCAGCGCCACGCAGATGCTGTACATCCAGCACGCGAGCGTCATCAGCAGCATGCCGAGCAGCATCGTCATCGCCATCGACGGAGCCGCCGTCAGGCTGACGGATGCGCCTTGATGCAGCGTGTTCCACCACTGCACCGAGAAATAGATCACGGGGATGTTGACCACGCCCACCACGGCTAGCAAGGCGCAGGCGCGCTCGGCACGGCGGGGGTCTTCAATGGCGCTCTCCAGCGCGATGAAGCCCAGGTACAGAAACAGCAGCAGCAACTCCGACGTCAGCCGCGCATCCCACACCCACCATGTGCCCCACGTTGGCTTGCCCCACAGCGCGCCTGTCCACAGCGCAATGGCGGTGAATAGTGCGCCGGTGGGCGCCAGCGCCGAGGCCATCATCAACGAAAGCCGCGTGCGCAGCACCAGCGCCAGCGCGCAATAGCCCGCCATCACCAGGTAGATGAACATCGACATCCACGCGGCCGGCACGTGCAGGAAGATGATCCGGTAGACCTCGCCCTGCTGCGCATCGGTGGGCGCCACCACGAAGCCGACGTAGAGGCCGGCGATGAGGAACACGAGGGCTGCTGCGCCAAACCACGGCACCAGCTTGCGCGCGAGCGGATCAAACCGCACGGGCGACGCATACGCGAGCCAGTTCCAGCGTCGCGACGCAGGTTGGCGCACGGCGATGGGCGTGGTGTGGAGTCCGGATCGATTCGTCATCGGGTCATTCCGCGGCAATGCGCAGCCCGGCAGCCGTGGCCAGCGGGCAGACAAACAATGACAGCGCCAGGCAAGCGCCCAGCAACGACAGATGCGGCATGACATCCAGCCCCGCGTCTGCAGCGGATCCGGCGCCTGCGCCAAACACAAGAACGGGCACACAGAGCGGCAGCACGAGGATGCACAACAGCGCTGCCCCGTTGCGCACGCCCAGAGTGAGCGCCGCGCCTACAGCACCGATCAGCGCAATGGCCGGCGTACCGATCAGCAGCGTGGCGGTCAGCAGTAGCGTTGCATGCAGCGGTAGGCTGTACTGCTGGGCCAGGATGGGCGTCAGCAGGAGCAATGGCAGGCCACTCGCGAGCCAGTGCGCTGCGATCTTCGTCAGTACGATCAGCGCAAGCGGGTGCGGCGACAACAGCAGTTGATCCAGGCTGCCATCGGCGTGTTCCTGCGCAAACAACCGGGAGAGCGAGAGCATCGACGCCAGCAGCGCAGCGACCCACAGGATGCCCGGCGCGAGCATGCGCAACTGCTGCGGGTCGGGACCGATGGCCAGCGGGAAGAGGCTCGCCGCAATGACGTAGAACACCACGCCGCCGACGAGGTTGCCGCGCCGCCGCCATGACAGCGCCAGATCGTGCCGGAGGATGGCCATCAGCATCGGCTTCATGCGGTGCCCCCCAGTCGAAGCACGCGATTTGGCCCTTGCGGACGCGAAAGCAACTGATGCGTGGCCATGATGGCCATGCCACCTGCCTGCAAATGCGCATCCAGCTGCGCGGTGAAGAGGTCGACGGCGTGGTCGTCGAGCGAGGCGATCGGTTCATCGAGCAGCCACAGTTCGCGCCGCGCGAGCAGCAAGCGCGCCAGTGCCACCCGCCGGCGTTGGCCTTGCGAGAGCTTGCGCACGGGCGTGGCGGCAAGCTTGCCGAGTTCGAGCGCTTCCAGTGCGAGCCCGATGCCAAACGGCTCGGTTGCCGAAACGCGCAACCCGGCCAACTGCATGGCCAGACGTAGGCTCTCCGTCACAGTCAGATCTGGGTCGATACCGTTGGTGTGGCCAACATAGCAAAGCGTATTGAGGAAGGCAGCGTCGCCGCTGCGCACTGGCGCACCATGCCAAGTGAGCGAGCCGCTTGCCGGTGCCAGCAGGCCACAGAGCACCCGTAGCAGGGTGGTCTTGCCGCTGCCGTTCGCGCCCGTTACCTGCACCAGCTCGCCCGCCGACACCGAGAGGTCCAGCTCGCGGAAGATCCGGCGGCCGGCGCGCGAAAACGTCAATTGGCTGGCAACAAGCACGGCAATAGGGGCTGAGTCAAACGGGGTCTGGCACCGGCAGCACGTTCACGTGCTTTACTCGGTCTTCATCTTCGACATGTCGGGCAGATGGTGCGCAATACCCTTGTGGCAGTCGATACAGGTTTTCTCTTTGCTGCCCAGATACTGGGCGTGCATGGCCGACGCGCGTGGGCTCTGCCGAGTGAAGTCCATCGATTCGTAGTTGTGGCAGTTGCGGCATTCCAATGAATCGTTGGCCTTCAGCCGATCCCATTCATGCTGTGCCAGTTCAAGCCGGTGGGCCTCGAATTTCTCGCGCGTGTCGATGGTGCCGAAAATCTTGCCCCACACTTCCTTGGAGGCCTGCATCTTTCGTGCAATCTTGTTCGTCCAGGCGTGCGGAACGTGGCAGTTCGAGCAGATGGCGCGCACACCGCTGCGGTTGGTGTAGTGGATGGTGCTCTGCAGCTCCTGATACACGTTGTCGTGCATTTCGTGGCAACCCGTGCAGAACGCTTCGGTATTGGTCACTTCCATCGCGGTGTTGAACGCGCCCCAGAACACCACGCCGGCAACAAAGCCGCCCAACGTCAGAAAGCCCAGGCTGAAATACGCGCTGGGCCGGTTGATGGTGCGCCAGTAGCGCTTGATCAGGTCGAACATGACTGCACCGCCTCAGTTCTTGCCAACGCTCTTGCCATCAGGCTTGCGTTTGAGCAGTTGATCGACATCGACAAACGTATTGGTGACAAGCGGCTTGGCGTCGGCCTGCGGCACGTGACATTGCGTGCAGAAGAAGCGGCGCGGCGAAACGTCGGCCAGTTGATGGCCATCGCGGTCAACGTAGTGCGTGGGGCTGATCGCGATCGCGCGCATCTCTTCGGCCTTCGTACGCGCGTGGCAGGACAGACAACCGTTGTGGTCCTTATTGATCTGATACATGTAGGTGCCGTCGATCTTGTGCGGAATCGTCGGCGGCTGCCCGGTGTAGTTGCGCTCGCGGCGCACGTCCTTGTTCTCGGTCGGATACAGGATCGGCGGTGTCGTTTCGGCGGCAATCGGCGTGGGGCCGCGCATGGCGTCGACCACGCCTTGAGCTTGCGCGGGCAATTGGGCAAGGGTCGCCAGGAGCAGCGCACAGATGGCGGCTGGCAGTCCCAAGAGTCGGCTGAGCTTCATGACGTTTTCCTGTTGCGCGTGTGTCGTCTGCCCGTGCTCGTCAGACCTTCACGATCTTGACGGCGCATTTCTTGAAATCCGTCTGGAGCGAGATCGGGCAGGTTGCATCCAGTGTGACCTTATTGATGAGCTGGCTCGCATCGAACCACGGCACGAACACCAGGCCCTTCGGTGGCTGGTTGCGGCCGCGTGTTTCAATGCGGGTGCGCATCTTGCCGCGCCGCGAGATCACTTCGACCTCGACACCACGCCGCAGCCCAAGCGCGTTTGCATCTTCCGGGTGCATGAAGCAGACCGCATTCGGGAAGGCGCGATACAGTTCGGGCACCCGGCGCGTCATCGAGCCCGAGTGCCAGTGCTCCAGCACGCGGCCGGTCGACAACCAGAACGGGTATTCCTTGTCTGGCACTTCCGGCGGTGCCTCATAGGGCAGGGCGAAGATCACCGCCTTGCCATCCGGGTTGCCGTAGAACTGGTAGCCGGTGCCGGCCTTGACGTACGGATCGCTGCCTTCCTTGTAGCGCCAGCGCGTTTCCTTGCCGTTGACCACCGGCCAGCGCAATCCGCGCGCCTGGTGATAATCGTCGAACGGCGCCAGGTCGTGGCCGTGGCCGCGCCCGAAGCTTGCGTACTCCTCGAACAGGCCCTTCTGCAGGTAGAAGCCGAACGCCTTGGCTTCGGCATTGTTGTATTCCGGGTCGACGTCCTTGAGCGGGAACCTGTCGACATTGCCATTGCGGTACAGCACGTCGTAGAGCGTCTTGCCGCGCAGCTCCGGCTTTTTGGCGATAAGGTCTTCGGGCCAGACTTCTTCCACCTTGAAACGCTTGGAGAACTCCACCAGCTGCCACAGGTCGGATCGCGCCTCACCCGGCGCATCCACGAGTTGATGCCAGAACTGCGTGCGGCGCTCGGCGTTGCCGTAGGCGCCTTCCTTCTCAACCCACATCGCGCTCGGGAGGATCAAGTCGGCGGCCAGTGCGGTGACGGTCGGGTACACGTCCGAAACAACAATGAAATTCGCCGGATTGCGGTAGCCCGGGTAGCCTTCCTCGTTGATGTTGGCGCCGGCCTGTATGTTGTTGTTCACCTGCACCCAGTACGCGTTGAGCTTGCCGTCCTTCAGCATGCGGTTTTGCAGTACCGCGTGATAGCCGGGCTTTTCAGGGATCGTGCCGGGCGGCAGCTTCCAGATGTGCTCGGCTTCTTCACGGTGCTTCGGGTTGGTCACCACCATGTCGGCCGGCAAGCGGTGCGAGAACGTGCCCACCTCGCGCGCGGTGCCGCATGCCGAAGGCTGGCCCGTCAGGGAGAAAGGGCTGTTGCCCGGTGTGGCGATCTTCCCTGTCAGCAGGTGCAGGTTGTAGATCATGTTGTTCGCCCAGGTGCCGCGGGTGTGCTGGTTGAAACCCATGGTCCAGAACGACACGACCTTGATCTTCGGATCGGCGTACAGCTCGGCAAGCTTCTGGAGCTGCTGTTTGAACTCCTTCTCCTTGCTCTTGTCCGGGTTCGCCAGCTTGGTGGTGTAGTCCAGGTCGTACGTCGAGACGAACTTCGCAAACTCGTCGAACGAGATCGGCTTGGAGTCACCCACCTTGTCGGCGTTCTTGGCGGCCTTCTGCAAGGGGTTGTCGGGCCGCAGGCCGTAGCCGATGTCGGTCACGCCCTGCTTGAAGACGGTGTGCTTGTTGACGAAGTCCGTGTTGACCTTCTTGTTGGTGATGATGTAGTTCGCGATGTAGTTGAGCATCGCGAGATCGGCCTGCGGTGTGAAGACGATCGGGATGTCGGCCAGATCGAATGAGCGGTGCGTAAACGTCGACAGCACCGCGACCTTCGTCTTGGGCGCGGAGAGGCGCCGGTCCGTCACGCGCGACCAGAGGATGGGGTGCATCTCCGCCATGTTCGAGCCCCACAGCACGAACGCGTCGGCGACTTCGAAATCGTCGTAGCAGCCCATCGGCTCGTCCATGCCGAACGTTCGCATGAAGCCGGCCACGGCAGAGGCCATGCAGTGGCGCGCGTTGGGGTCGAGGTTGTTCGAGCGGAAGCCCGCCTTCATTAGCTTGACGGCGGCGTAACCCTCAAAAACGGTCCATTGACCCGAGCCGAACATGCCGACGGCGGTCGGGCCCTTTTCCTTGATGACGCGCTTGAACTGCACCGCCATCTCGTCAAACGCGCGGTCCCAGGTGACGGGCGTGAACTCGCCGTTCTTGTCGTACTTGCCGTTCGTCATGCGCAGCAGCGGCTGGGTCAGCCGATCCTTGCCGTACATGATCTTCGAGAGGAAGTAGCCCTTCACGCAGTTCAGGCCCCGATTGACCTCGGCCTTCGGGTCGCCCTG
The DNA here is from genome assembly GCF_038440115.1 of Ralstonia sp. OTU4908. NCBI lineage: Bacteria > Pseudomonadati > Pseudomonadota > Betaproteobacteria > Burkholderiales > Burkholderiaceae > Ralstonia > Ralstonia sp. OTU4908. Next base: position 216,313 of record NZ_JASATD010000004.1, read on the forward strand.
CGTGGCCACCACGCGATTGTCCTTGACGGCCACTTCAACGCCGCAGCCCGTGCCGCAGAATCGGCAAGGCGCCTTCGACCACTTGAGCTGCGTCAGTTCTTTGTCGGTGACGAGGTTGGCGGCGGCGCCAGCAGGAAGCGTGACGCCGGCCACCGAAGCGGTCGCGGCGGCAGCGGTCTGCTTAATGAACGCGCGGCGAGAGACTTTCATCGTCCATTTCCTCATTCATGGCGTCGGCCATTTCGTTGTGCTGGTAGATCAGGGCGGTGTTCAGCACACCGTCGATTTGCTGAATGAACGTCAGGTGAGCTGCGATGGCGCGCGAACTGGGCGCCTCAAGCGTGACCACGAGCTTGCCGTTATCGCTGGCTGCATGGATTTCGCTGCCGGCGATGCTTTCGATGGATTCGCTCACCCGTGCAATATGGGTTGGCCGCGTCTGGACCAAGACGCCGGCGATGTGCCACTCGTCGTCATCGAGCGGCGCCGGCCGAACGGGGATATCTATTTTTTTTGTGTTTCGCATGACCGTGTTCTGGCGATGAACGCCTTTTTCTAATCAGTGCTGCGCGAACATACAACCCGACTCGCCCCCGGAACCCCCCGGGCGTATTTCAATGCGTTGGCGGACCGCTCAGCAATTGCGTTGCCCAGACGATAAAGCCATATCCGGCCACGATAATGACGGAAAGAACCGGCACCATGACGGCCGTCAGAAACAGAAAGCTCCGCAGCTCTTCGGATTTACGTTGCGCGTCGACGTTTTGGGGCTGTTCCACGATGACTCGACCAATGAGGGCGGCGCTAATGGCGCGAACGTTTTCCAGTAAAGTGAACGTCGCAAGGGAATTCAAGGTTTTTGCATGATCCCGGCGTGACATATATCGCGCAAGCAATATGTCGTCGTGGCGTGATCTAGCGCAAGATTTGCCGGATTCACGAGCCTGAAACATTGACGGGCACGCGCCATAAGTACCAGGCCGCGACGGTTCGATACGGGCTCCACGCAAGACTAATCGTCTCCATCTGCTTGCGTGTGGGCGTGGCATCGAGCTGCTTCAAACGTCGGTAGCCATCGCGCACGCCGAAGTCGTCTGCGGGCAAGATGTCCGAGCGCTCCAGCGTGTAGATCAGCAGCATTTCGACCGTCCACCGGCCAACCCCGCGCAGTGTCACCAGCCGCTCGATGAGGGCTTCATCCGGCATGGCGAGCGCCTGCTCGCGCGTGGGCACGATGCCGTCGAGCGCGGCTTGGGCGATGCCGCGAATGGTCGCCAGTTTGGTCGCAGAGAAACCGCAGGCGCGCAGCGCTGCCTCGTCGGTGGCAAGCACCTGTTGCGGTGCGGGAAACGCGGCGGCCGGATACAGCGCAAGAAAACGTCCGAGGATGGCGTCACCGGCTTTGGCGTGCAGTTGCTGATAGGCGATCGCGCGGATCAGTGCTTCATAAGGTTCGCGCGCTGGCTTGGCGGTGTGGCGGCAGGGGCCGGTGGCGGAAATGTGGTGTGCCCAGTCTTCGTCCAGCGTGGCCAGGAAGGCTGCGGCTTGCCGGTAGGCGCTTTCGGATAGGTCTGCGGCGACGGTCATGCGGGGGTTTGGCGGTCAGCCGGCCTTGCGGAACGTGAGGTTGATGCGCTGGCTGCCCAGCATTGCGTGTGGGTGGTCCTTGAGCGGTGCAATCCCGTGATAGCGCAGGCGATCCGGGCCACCCCAAACGACGACATCACCGTGAAAAAGAGGAATGCGTTGCGGTCTGTCGGCGCGGCGATGTCCGCCAAACAGAAAGACCGCCGGCATGCCAAGTGACACTGAGACGATCGGCGCGCCGTAGTCCTGCTCGTCTTTGTCCTGATGCAGCGACATGCGGGCGCCGGGTACATAGCGGTTGATGAGGCAGGCGTCTGGCGTGAAGCCGTGGAAGCCTGCTTCGGCGGCCGCGTTGTGCGCGAGACGCAGGAACACATCGGGCAGCGGCGGCCAGGGGTTTCCTGTGAGCGGGTCGTGCGTGGCATAGCGGTAGCCGCGGCGGTCTGATGTCCAGCCCAGCGCGCCGCTGTTGGTGAGCGCGACTGACATCTCGAAGCCACCCGGCGTGACCATGTGCCGAAACGCGGCCTGCTGCGCGATGGCGTCCACCGCCGCGATCAGGCCCGGCGCTTCCGACAGCGCAAAGCCGCGCAAGACAAACGCCGCCTCGCCGAGCGCAATGCGCGCGTCGTCAGCGGGTGAGTGATCGGCAAACAGATCGCCGGTGGTCATGGTGAGCAGGCTACAGAGCGTCGTGGAAGATGATGCCCACAGTATGCCGCTGACCCGAGCGCAGGCGGCTCACACCGTGGCGCATGTTCACGCGATACGTACCGCGCGTGCCTTGTACGGGCCGATGGTGCACCGCAAAGACCACCGCATCGCCTTTGCGCAGCGGCACCACTTCGGGCCGCGACTGCATCCGCGGGCGCTGTTCCGTCATGACGAACTCGCCGCCGCTGAAATCGACGCCCGGTTCCGACAACAGGATGGCGACCTGCAGCGGGAAGACGTGTTCGCCGTAGAGGTCTTGATGCAGGCAGTTGTAGTCGCCGGGGCCGTATCGCAGCATCAGCGGGGTGGGGCGCAGCTGGCCGGCTTCATGACAGCAGCGCAGGAAATCGGCGTGCTTGGCTGGATAGCGCACGTCGATATCCATAGCTTCGTTCCAGCGGTTGGCGATAGTCGCCAGCGGCGGATAAAGCGACGTGCGCAGCTGCGCGATGAGGTCCGGCAGCGGATACGCGAAATACTGGTATTCACCGCGCCCGAAGCCATGGCGCTCCATCACTACGCGCGAGCGAAACAGGCGGTCTTGCGGGTACAGCGCGGTCAAGGCGTTGCAGGCGTCGTCGTCCAGCAGGCTCGGCAATACGGCGCTGCCGGCGTCGTTGAGGGCGTCTTCAATGGCGAGCCAGTCGATGCCGTCAAGGGTTGGGCGGCGCCGCGCGCTGACATGCGCGGCGGCGGTGGAAGGCGGCATATGCGCTCCTTTCGGAGATTCGGTACGCCAAGCCTACGCTCACCGGCGTGCGCGTGACACTCCGGAGCTTGCGGTCAAATTCAGGCCTGTACGGCCAGGCTGGCGGGCATGACCGTGGCGGCCAGCTTGGTCAACGCATCGCCGGTGGCGCGGCAGATGCGCCACTCGGGCAGCACATCGGCGCCCATGGCTTCGTAGAACGCGATGGACGGCGCATTCCAATCGAGCACGCTCCATTCGAAGCGGCCGCAGTCCCGCTCCTGCGCCAGGCGCGCCAGGTGGATCAGAAGTGCCTTGCCGATGCCCAGGCCGCGGTATTCGGGCTCGACGAAGAGGTCTTCCAGATACAGGCCCGGCTTGCACAGGAAGGTCGAGAAGTTGTGGAAGAACAGCGCAAAGCCCACGGCCCGGCCGTCGACTTCCGCCAGCACCGCCTCGCAGTACGGGCGGGGCCCGAACAACATCGTCGCCAGCGCTTCGGGCGTGGTCTGCACCAGGTGCGTGAGCTTTTCGTATTCGGCCAGCGCAGAGATCAGTCGAACGAGCGAGGTGCAGTCATCGGGGGTGGCGGGGCGCAGCGTGAAGCGAGTCGCAGTGGTGGTGGCGGTCATTGGGATTGCGATTCCAGTGAGGTTTGGACCAGGCGCGCGACCTGATCGACGTAATCGGGCGCGAGGCAATCGACCACGTGCCGCTCGGGTGTGCTGCGCAGCCAGGTGATCTGGCGCTTGCAGAGCTGGCGCGTTGCGGCGATGCCTTGTTCACGGAGGGCAGCCATGTCGATTTCGCCTTCGAGGTAAGCCCACGCCTGGCGATAACCGACGCAGCGGATGGATGGCAGCGTGGGCGAAAGATCGCCGCGGCGGCGCAAGGCCTCCACCTCGTCGAGCAGGCCGCCGGCGAGCATCGCGTCAAAGCGCTGTGCGATGCGCGCATGCAGCACGAGGCGATCGGACGGTTCCAGCGCGATCGTCAGATACGGCGCAGCCGCATCGTGCTGCTGGAATGCATTTGCGCCAACCTCGCGTGCGAGGAGGGCGGACATCGGCTGGCCCGTCAGCCGATACAGCTCCAACGCGCGCTGGATGCGCTGCGCGTCGGTCGCGTGCAGTCGCGCGGCCGTCACCGGATCGACCTGCGCCAGTTTGGCGTGCAGCGCCGGCCAGCCATCGCGGGCGGCTTCGGCATCGATCTCCGCGCGGATGGCGGGATCGGCGCCGGGCAAATCGGAGAGACCTTGCGTGAGCGCCTTGTAATACAGCATCGTGCCGCCGACGATCAGCGGCAGCCGGCCGCGTGCGCGGATGGCATCGATCAGCGCATTCGCATCGTTGGCAAACTGCGCGGCGGAATACGCATCGAGCGGATCAATGATGTCGATCAGGTGATGCGGCGCGATGGCCTGTTCTTCGGCGCTGGGCTTTGCCGTGCCGATGTCCATGCCGCGATACACCAGCGCGGAATCCATGCTGATGATCTCGACCGGCCAGCGTTCGGCCAGCTTCAATGCGGCGGCGGTCTTGCCGGATGCCGTGGGCCCCAGCAGGCAAATCGCGCGCGGGGCGCTCGCAGCAGACGCAATCATCGGAATTTACTGGCCACGCAGGAAGAGGCGGTCCAGGTCAGCCACGGTCAACTGGATCCATGTCGGGCGGCCGTGGTTGCACTGGTCGGCGCGTTCGGTGGCTTCCATCTGGCGCAGCAGCGCGTTCATCTCGTCCAGGTTCAACCGGCGGTTGGCACGCACGGCAGAGTGGCACGCCAACGTGGCCAGCAGCTCGTTCTGGCGTTCGGCCAGCACGCGCGAGCCGCCGTACGCGTGCAGATCGCGCAGCACGTCGCGCGCGAGCGCTTGCGCATCGGCCTTCTGCAGCAGCGTCGGCACCGATCTCACCGCCAGCGTGGTCGGCGACACGGCGGAGATGTCAAAGCCCAGCAGCGTGAGCGTGTCGCGGAATTCCTCTGCGGTGCCGATCTCCACCGGGCTTGCGGCAAACGTGACGGGAATCAGGAGCGGTTGCACTTCCACGCGCTTGGCTTCCAGCGCGGTCTTGAGCTGTTCGTAGAGGATACGTTCGTGCGCGGCGTGCATGTCGACGAGCACCATGCCGCGCGTGTTCTGCGCCAGCACGTAAATGCCGTGCAGCTGGGCGACGGCAAAGCCGAGCGGATGCGCATCGTCGTCATCGGCGTGCTGCACAGCGGCCGGCTCCGCAACGGCGACAGGCGCTTGCACAGTCGCGGTGCCGCCGTCGAACAATGTCGCGGCGCTCGGCACATCGGTCATCCAGGCGGGGCGGCCCGACGGCATGGGCGTACTATCGCCGCGCATCATCGACAGGTATTCCGCACGCGGCTGCGCAATGCCGAGCGACGTCTGCCGCGCGGCCATCTGGTTGATCCAGCGCGTGGTGTTGTCGGTCGGCGAGGGCGCCGTCGTGACGCCCGCAACCTCCGGCGCATCGGCGATGTCGGTGCGCAGGCTGTCGCCTTGTTCGCCGGCGTGGCGGGACAAGGCGCGCTGCACCGCGTGATAGACGAACTGGTGCACCGCGCGGCTGTCGCGAAAGCGCACCTCGATCTTGGACGGGTGCACGTTCACGTCGACGGCTTCGGGCGGCAACTCCAGGCACAGCACGTAGGCGGGAAAGCGGTCGCCGTGGAGCACATCTTCGTAGGCGCTGCGCACGGCGTGCGTGAGCAGGCGATCGCGCACGAAACGGCCGTTGACGTAGAAGAACTGATGATCGGCCCGGCCGCGCGACGCGGTCGGCAGGCCGGCAAAGCCGAACAGGCGCAGCTCGCCGGCGGATTCTTCGAACGCCAGGCGCGCGCGGGCGAATTCGGTGCCGAGCACGGCCGCCGAGCGCGAATCCGCCTGCGTGGCGTTCCAATGCTCCAGCGGCTTGCCGTTGTGATGCACGGAGATGGTCACGTCGGGCCGCGCCAGCGCGGTGCGCCGGATCACCTCCATGCAGTGGCCCAGCTCGGTCTGCTCGGTCTTCAGGAATTTGCGGCGCGCCGGCGTGTTGAAGTACAGATGCTGGACATCGACCGTGGTGCCGACGCCGCCCGAGGCGGGCTGCGCTCGCCCCGTTTGCGCAATGATCTGCGTAGCGTGGGCATCGTTGGCGGTGCGCGATGTGAGCGTCAATTCCGCCACCGAGGCAATCGAGGCCAGCGCCTCGCCCCGGAAGCCGAGCGTCGCCACCGATTCCAGCTCTTCCAGCGAGCCGATCTTGCTCGTCGCATGCCGCATCAGCGCGACGGGCAATTCGTCGGCCGGAATGCCGCCGCCGTTGTCGGTGATGGCAATGCGCCGCACGCCGCCTTCCTCCAGCTTGATCTGCAGCTGCGTGGCACCGGCGTCCAGTGCGTTTTCCAGAAGCTCCTTGACCACGGACGCAGGCCGTTCGACCACCTCGCCGGCCGCGATCTGGCTGATCAGCTGGTCGGGAAGGGGGCGAATGGGGCGGCGGGAAGTCGAGGCAGAAGTCATCGCGCCATTATAAATGTCACGCCCTGTGCGGCGCACCGACGCAAGCCCCGCCAAGGGCTAGGGGAAATCTAAGTCACATCCGGTATCATTTCCCGCTCGTTCAGGGGGATGGTTTGGATATCGTGATGCAATTGGTCGACATCGTGCTGCATGTCGACAAGTCGTTGGGCTTGCTGATTCAGCAATACGGCGCGTGGGTCTACGTGCTGCTGTTCGCCATCGTGTTCGCCGAAACCGGCCTCGTGGTGCTGCCTTTTCTGCCGGGCGACACGCTGCTGTTCATTGCCGGCGCCATGTGCGCCACGGGTCAGATGGATGCCTGGCTGCTCATCGTATTGCTGGTGATTGCCGCCACGACGGGCAACACCGTCAACTATTTAGTCGGCTCCTGGATCGGCCCCAAGGTATTCGACGGTCACATCCGCTTCCTCGATCACGAAGCGTTGATGAAAACGCACGGCTTCTATGAACGTCACGGCGGCAAGACGCTGGTGATGGCGCGCTTCATCCCCGTGGTGCGTACGTTCGCGCCGTTTGTGGCGGGCGTGTCGAAGATGACGTTCGCGAAGTTCCAGCTCTTCAACATGATCGGCGCCGTGCTGTGGGTGGCGATCCTGGTGCTGTCGGGCGAGGCGTTCGGTAATGTGCCCGTGATTCGCGATCACCTGAACACGATCGTGCTGATCGGCCTGGGCGCGGCGATCGTGCCGCTCATGCTGGGCGGGCTGTGGAAGTTGCTCAAACGCCGTCGCGGCGCCGTCGCGCAGAAGTAAGCGTCAGTTCAGGTTCTTGCTCATGGCGCGCAGCGTTGGCATGCGCTCCTTGAGCTTGGCCGTATCGGCTGCATCGGGCCGGGCATCGACGTACGCTTCGAGATCTTCCAGCGCGGGCCGGAAGCACTCCAGATTGGCGTAGGCCAGCCCCCGGTCGCGCACCTCCTCGATGGAATCGGGCAGCAGGATCACCAGCCGCTGCTGCACCGCCAGCAGGCGCTGCCAGCGCGATTCCTGCAGGTAGATCGCCTTCAGATTGCGCAGCATGCGCGCGATGATCTCGCGATGCGTAGCCACTTGCAGGAACACCCCGAGCGGCACCGTGTTCGGGTCTTCGATGCCTTCCTTCTCCAGGTACGGGTCGAGCATGTCCTGCAACTCTTCCTTCGACAGTGTCTGCCCCGTCAGCGGATCGAGCACGACCTCGCCCGCAGGAATGCTCATGCGCACCAGGAAGTGGTTGGGGAAAGACACGCCCTTGAGCGGCAGGCCGATCTGCTGGCCGATTTCCATCAGCAGCACGGCCAAGGAGATCGGAATGCCGCGCCGGCTCTGCAGCACCGCATTCAGATAAGAGTTCTCGGGGTCGTAGTAATCGTTTGCATTGGGGCCGAAGCCCAGTTCCCGATAGAAGAACTGATTGAGCAGGCGCAGGCGCTGGATGGCGGGCGTGCCCTCGGCGATGCGGTTTTTGAGCCGCGCGACAAGCACGTCAATGGCGGCCAGCTCTGCCTGCAGGTCCAGATCCGGATACGCGTCCTGCGCAATCGACAGGGCGGTTTCTGTGAGGGGGATGCTGTCGTCGTCCGCGACCAGGGCCGAAAAATAATCGAGGACTTTAGTGGTCATCAGATGGCCTTTTTTCGGAACGTGGAGAACTTCAATCCGGTGAGCCACAGTGTACCGAAATAGACCACCGCGCACAGGACCAGGCTTGCCCCGAGCAGCGCGATGCGCACAAGCGGCTTGGCGCCCAGTCCCACCCAATCGAAATTGTGGGCGAGCCACAGCAGCGCCCCGGCCAGCAGCAATACCGCCGACATCACCTGCGCGATGAACAGCCCCCAGCCGGGCAGCGGATGGTAATAACCGCGCCGGCGCAGGCCGAAGAACAGCAGCGCCGCATTGATGGTCGCGCCAAAGCTGATCGACAGCGCCAGCCCCGCGTGCCCGAAGATCGGCACGAAGACATAGTTGGACAACTGCGTTGCCACCAGCACCACCAGCGCAATCTTCACCGGCGTGCGAATGTCCTGCCGCGCATAGAATCCGGGCGCCAGGATCTTGATGACGATCAGCCCGATCAGCCCCACGCCGTAAGACGTCAGCGCCTGGCGCGTCATCTCGACGTCCATGCCGGTGAATTTGCCGTAGTGGAACAGCGTGGCCGTGAGCGGTGCGCCAAACACGAACAGCCCCACCGCAGAGGGCACCGCAAGCAGCACGGTGAGCCGCAGGCCCCAGTCGAGCAGCGATGAGTATTCTTCACGGTTGTTCTCCGCGCTGGCTTTGGACAGGCTTGGCAGCAGGATCGTCCCGAGCGCCACGCCCAGCAGCGCGGTGGGGAATTCCATTAGCCGGTCCGCGTAGTTCAGCCACGACACGCTGCCCGTGGGCAAGCGCGACGCAATGTTCGTATTGATGATCAGACTGATCTGGGCGACGGATACCGATAACGTGGCCGGCAACATCTGCTTGAGCACGCGTCGTACGCCCGGGTGGTGCCATGCCGCGCGGACGTTGAACGACACGCGCGGCAGCATCCCGATCTTGCGTAGCGACGGAATCTGAATGGCAAGCTGCAGGATGCCGCCCACCATCACCGCATAGGCCTGCGCGTAGATTGGCGTTTCAAGGTGCGGCGCCACAAACACCGCCGCCACGATGAACGACAGGTTGAGCAGCACGGGCGTGAAAGCCGGCACCGCGAACTGCCGCCACGTATTTAGAATGCCCGACGCCAGCGCCACCAGCGACACCAGCCCGATGTACGGAAACATCACGCGCGTCATGAAGATCGCCGAGATGTAGGCCTGGCTTTCGTGCTCTTTGAAACCGGTCGCGACGGCGGTGACGATCAACGGCGCGCCAATCACGCCCAACGCCGAGATGATTACCAGGAACCACGTCATCACCGTGGCCACGGAGTCGACCAGTGCGCGTGTTTCCATTTCCCCCTGGCGGTTCTTGAATTCACCCAGGATCGGCACGAACGCTTGCGAGAACGCGCCCTCGGCCGAAAGCCGGCGCAGCAGGTTGGGGATACGGAAGGCGACGTTGAAGGCGTCGGTGTAAACCGAGGCGCCGAAAGCGCGGGCGATCAGCGTCTCGCGAATGAGCCCCGTGATGCGCGAGAGCATCGTCAGGCCGCTGATCGTGGCGAGGGTTTTGAGGAGATTCAAGATGAATGCGTGGTTGGGCGCCGCCAGGGAGGCAAACACGGCGATGGCGGTCTGACCGACAGCACCATGCGGGGTTCGCGCCCGGCGTGACGAACGTGACCGGAGGACACAATTGCGGCCGTATTATAGGGATCGGCTCACCACGCGCCTAAAAGTGCCGCAGAAGCCCCAAACTGCACGTATCCGGGCGAATTCACAACAGGGTTTGCGTTGAAGGCAGAACTCTGCGTATAATTGCCGTCTTTCACCAATTTGCGCGCTTCGGCCTTCCGTGTCTCCCGGGGCGCTTGCTACCGTTTCTTCAGGGATTTTTCCATGGCAAACACCGCACAAGCACGCAAGCGCGCACGCCAAGCCGTCGTTCAGAACGCTCACAACTCGGCTCTGCGCTCGCGTCTGCGCACCGCAATCAAGGGCGTCCGCAAGGCTGTGGCCGCGGGCGACAAGACTGCAGCAGCTGCTGCATTCAAGACCGCCCAAAGCACGATCGACAGCATCGCTGACAAGAAGATCGTCCACAAGAACAAGGCTGCACGCGCCAAGTCGCGTCTGTCCGCTGCCATCAAGGCAATGGCTGCCTAAGTTCGGGTGATGCCGGCCTAGCCGGCATGGCGTGACACGCAACGTCGCGCTCCGACGATAAAAAAGCCCGTCTTTGGACGGGCTTTTTGCATGCTGCGGGCCTCGAATGTGCGAGGCGCACCTTGGTACGGCGTTCTTGCGGATTAGGCTTTCGCGGAAGCGCTGCCTTCCGGCAGGATGCAGGCTTCCACGAGCTGCAGGTTGTTGTCGTGCGCGAAGTTCAGCACGAAATCCAGCGCCTTGGGTTCGATGTCGCGCAGGCGCTCGTCGACGAATACGCTGCGGATGCCGCCCGACATGACGGGGCGCACGTAGGGGGAATAGGTGAAGCGGGGATCTCCGGAATCGCCGGCAGGGCGGAACTGCGCCATCACACCGCACAGCCGATCGGCCCAGTCGCTCGGGCGGAAGGTCTTTCCGTCGCGGGTGACGCCCTGGATGAAGAATTGGCGAGGGTTGGCTGCCATGGACTGCGTGGGGCTGTGGAGATTTGCAAACGACTTCGACCGTGCGGGTGCCGCAACGTTCGAGCGGGGTGCACTTGTGGTGCGGATGATGCGCCTGCCTGGTTGCCGGTTCATGAACCGGACGGACCGGCTTGTCGTACCGGTTTGCAGGCGGTCAGGGCATCCGAAGCAGCCAGTATTATATCTTATATAAGACTTTCATCGGCCTTTCACCCGAGCCTTTGTGGTAGCGGGCCCGCGGGGCGTGAAACTCGCCAAACCGGTGGCGATCCCGTATGATGGACTGAATCTTCAACAGGCAAGGCGGCTAGGGCGACGTGCCACGGGATATTCCCGGTGCGTCATCTGCAGGCCGCCTTCGTTGTTTTATGAACCCACCAAGCTCGATCAAGCACTACCTGCAGTTCAAGGACTTTTCGCTGGAAGAGTACGAATACCTGCTGGACCGTTCCGCGATCCTCAAGGCCAAGTTCAAGAACTACGAGACGTGGCACCCGCTGCACGACCGCACGCTGGCCATGATCTTCGAGAAGAATTCCACGCGTACGCGCCTGTCGTTCGAAGCCGGCATTCACCAGCTCGGCGGCCACGCGGTCTTCCTGAACACGCGCGATTCCCAGCTTGGGCGCGGTGAGCCGATCGAAGACGCGGCGCAGGTCATCTCCCGCATGACCGACATCATCATGATCCGCACCTTCGGGCAGGAGATCATCGAGCGCTTCGCCGCGCATTCGCGCGTGCCGGTCATCAACGGACTGACCAACGAATACCACCCGTGCCAGGTGCTGGCCGACATCTTCACCTTCATCGAGCAGCGCGGCCCCATCAAGGGCAAGACCGTCACCTGGGTGGGCGATGCCAACAACATGGCATACACGTGGATCCAGGCGGCGGAGATCCTCGGCTTCCGCTTCCATTTTTCTGCGCCGAAGGGCTATCAGCTGGATCCGGCCATGGTGGCCGATTCCGCCTTGCCGTTCGTGCATGTGTTCGAAAACCCGCTCGAAGCCTGCGACGGCGCGCATCTGGTGACCACGGACGTGTGGACCAGCATGGGCTACGAAGCTGAAAACGAAGCGCGCAAGAAGGCCTTTGGCGACTGGATGGTCACCGAGGCGATGATGCAGCGCGCGCAACCCGATGCGCTGTTCATGCACTGCCTGCCCGCACACCGCGGCGAGGAAGTCGAAGCGGCCGTCATCGACGGCAAGCAGAGCGTCGTGTGGGACGAGGCGGAAAACCGTCTGCACGTGCAGAAGGCGCTGATGGAATACCTGCTCTGCGGTCGTTATTGAGCGCGCAGCCGCCCAAATCTGCAGGCATAAAAAAGGCCGCTCCGATTGATGTCGGAGCGGCCTTTTTGCCTTGAAGCGGCAGGCGGTTACTTCTTGCCGCCGTCGAGTTGGGGCAGCGCGTTGGCAGTACCCAGCGACAGCAAGCCCGCCTTCGAGTAGATGGCCAGCTTGTCGCGCGTGTCCATCAGGTCCAGGTTGCGCATGGTCAGTTGGCCGATGCGATCTGCCGGGCTGAACGGCGCGTCCTCGACCTTCTCCATCGATAGACGCTCAGGTGCGTAGGTCAGGTTGGGCGATTCGGTGTTCAGGATCGAGTAGTCGTTGCCGCGGCGCAGTTCCAGCGTGACGGTACCGGTCACGGCGCGGGCCACCCAGCGCTGGGCGGTTTCGCGCAGCATGATGGCCTGCGGATCGAACCAGCGGCCCTGGTACAGCAGTCGGCCCAGGCGCAGACCGTTGATGCGGTATTGCTCGATGGTGTCTTCGTTGTGGATGCCGGTCACCAGGCGCTCGTAGGCGATGTGCAGCAGCGCCATCCCCGGGGCTTCGTAGATGCCGCGGCTCTTGGCTTCGATGATGCGGTTCTCGATCTGATCGCTCATGCCCAGGCCATGACGGCCGCCGATGCGGTTTAGCTCCAGGAACATCTCCACCGGATCGGCAATCTCGCGGCCGTTGACGGCGACCGGACGGCCTTCGTCGAAGGTGACCGACACTTCTTCCGCCTTGACCTCGACTTCCGGCTTCCAGAACGCCACGCCCATGATCGGGTTGACGATGCGGATACCGCTGTTCAGGTGCTCCAGATCCTTGGCCTCGTGCGTGGCGCCGAGCATGTTGCTGTCCGTCGAGTAGGCTTTCTCGGCGCTCATCTTGTAGCCGAAACCTTCCTTCGTCATGAAGGCCGACATTTCGGCGCGGCCGCCCAGCTCGTCGATGAAGGCCTGGTCCAGCCACGGCTTGTAGATCTTCAGCGCCGGGTTGGTGAGCAGGCCGTAGCGGTAGAAGCGCTCGATGTCGTTGCCCTTGAAGGTCGAGCCGTCGCCCCAGATGTTGACGTCGTCTTCCTTCATGGCGGCGACCAGCATGGTGCCGGTCACGGCGCGGCCCAGCGGCGTGGTGTTGAAGTAGGTGATGCCGCCGGTGCTGATGTGGAAGGCGCCGGATTGGATAGCGGCAATGCCTTCATTGGCCAGCTGCGGGCGGCAGTCGATCAGGCGGGCCTTCTCTGCACCATACTCCATGGCCTTGCGCGGGATGGCATCGTAGTCTTCCTCGTCGGGCTGGCCGAGATTGGCGGTGTAGGCATAGGGCAGCGCGCCCTTGTTCTTCATCCAGCGCAGCGCAGCGCTGGTGTCGAGACCGCCCGAGAAGGCAATGCCGACCTTCTGGCCGACGGGAACGTGTTGCAGGATGGTTTCCATGGTGTGTCTCTTCAGTCTTTCAGTTCTTTGAACCTGTTCAGAATCCGTAGCGAGCGGTTCGAGGTTGGCCTGAGAAGCGCAGCCGTACACGGGTACGGCGAGCATCACAAGGTCAAGATCGAGCCGCGCAGTAGGATCCTGGGCAGGTTCAGGCGTAGTGGCAGATGTAGTGGTAGGCCTCGGTCACCCGAATGTCGAACTTCGAGTTGGCCGGAACCTGGAAGCTTTCGCCTGCGCTGGACGTCTTCCATTCATCGGTGCCGTCGAGCTTGTATTCGCACGAGCCGCCCACGCATTCCATGATCTCGGCTGCGGCCGTGCCGAAGGTCAGCGTGGCCGGCAGTACCACGCCCACGGACTTCTTGGTGCCGTCGGGCAGGGTAAAGCTGTGGCTGACGCACTTTCCGTCGAAGTACACATTGGCCTTGGTGGTCAGGCGGACGCCGTCAAAGGTTTCGGTGGTCATGAAATGGAACGCGAAAAGGGAGGTCGTGGGGTCAAACCAGCCATTTTAGGCCATTGGGTCGACCGCGGGTATGTCGGGCGAGGGCTGCCTGGATCTTGAGGCGTGCGATGTGGCGCGGGATGCCCAGCGTGCCCACCCGCCAGCCCGTTTACACCACGACCGGTTCGGGTTCGATACGCACGCCAAAGCGCGCATGCACGGCGTCCTGGATCTCACGTGCCAGTGTCATCAACTGAACCGCGCTGCCGCCGCCACGGTGCACCAGCACCAGCGCCTGCTTTTCATACACGCCCACTGCGCCGCTCTGCCGGCCCTTGAAGCCGCACTGATCGATCAACCAGCCGGCGGCGAGCTTGTAGGTGCCGTCGGGTTGCACATATCCGACCAGATTCGGGAAACGCTCGCCGAGGGCATCGCGCGTGGCGGCATCGACGATGGGGTTCTTGAAGAAACTGCCGGCGTTGCCGATTTCAGCCGGATCGGGCAACTTGCGGCGGCGGATGGTGATCACCGCATCGAAGATGTCCTGCGCCGTCGGGCGGGCGATGTTCTGCGCGGCCAACTCGCGCGCGAGTTCGGCGTAATGCGTGTCGGGCTGCCAATCCACCGGCAGGGCGAAGGTGACTTCGGTGATGATGTAGCGATCGGCGCCGGCGCGCTTGAAGAGGCTGTCGCGATAGCCGAAGGCGCAATCGGCGGCGGTGAGGGTGACGAACTCGCCGGCGTGGCGGTCGTAGGCGCGCAGGGACTGGAAGCGGTCTTTGATCTCGACGCCGTATGCGCCGATGTTCTGGATGGGCGCCGCGCCCGCCGTACCTGGAATCAGCGCGAGGTTTTCCAGCCCAGGCAAGCCATGAGAGACGGTGTGAGCGACGAGGCCGTGCCATGATTCGCCGCCGCCTGCGGTGACGGTGTGGACTTCCCGGCCGTCGACCATGCTGCGGCCGGTGGCGATGCCCATATTCTCCATCAGCAACACCAGGCCTTCGAAATCGCGCGTGAGCACGATGTTGCTGCCGCCACCCAGCACCAACACAGGCAGGCCCTGCACGCGCGGGTCGGCCAGTGCGGCGGGAACGTCTTCCGGCGCGCGAACGTGTGCGGCGTAGCGGGCAGTGGCCTCGAAACGGAACGTGTTGTGCTGGCGTAGGGGATAATGCGTGTCGAGCAACGCCATGGCGCTAAATCTGAACGGAAAGCCGAGATTATAGAAGCCATGGCGCACGCGGCACCCGCACAGAGGCGCCGCAGCAACCCGAATTCAAGTCTGCAAGGAGAACACGATGCCGTCGTTTGACGTGGTATGCGAAGCCAACATGGTGGAAGTGAAGAACGCCGTGGAACAGGCCAACAAAGAGATCTCGACGCGATTCGACTTCAAGGGCTCCGACTCCCGCGTCGAGCACAAGGAGCAGGAACTGACCTTGTTTGCCGATGACGATTTCAAGATCGGCCAGGTCAACGATGTGCTGATGAACAAGCTCGCCAAGCGCAACGTCGATGTACGCTTCCTGGATTACCAGGACAAGCAGAAGATCGGCGGCGACAAGATGAAGCAGGTCGTCAAGATCAAGAAGGGCGTCTCGGGCGACTTGGCCAAGAAGATCGTCAAGACGATCAAGGACAGCAAGATCAAGGTGCAGGCGAGCATCCAGGGCGATGCGGTGCGTGTGACCGGCGCCAAGCGCGATGACCTGCAAAGCGTGATCGCCATGCTGCGCAAGGACGTGAGCGACACCCCGCTGGATTTCAACAACTTCCGCGACTGAACCCGCCACGCTTCCAGGCAAAACGCCCCGCACGAGCGGGGCGTTTGCGTTTGCGTTTGCAGCGGCAAAAAGATCACTGCGACAGCTTGGTCACCTTCAGTGCCGGATCGGCGGCGATGGCGGCTTCTGAAAACGGCAACCGGTTCCAGCGCTTGGCCGAGAACTCGCGCATCTGGTCGAACGCATGCGGTGAGGCCGGATCGGTCGATTCACCGTAGGTCAGAAGCGCATCGGCCACGGGGCCCTGATCGTCGAACGTGACGGTCTGGATGTAGCTCGTGCCGAAATACACCTGCAAGCCTTTCGGTCCGATCGGCATGCTCTGCAGCTTGTTCAGCACGCCTTCGTACTCCTCCCCGCCGTGCAGGGCGATGTCCCCGCCGGGCGCGTGTGCCGCCTGCACAGCGCTCAACGGCGCATCGAGCGCAAAGCCGGCCGTGCGGACGGCGCCCACGGCATCCTTCAACGCTTTGAACACGGCCGTGCGTACGGCTGCATCGCTCATGCGCAGGCTGCGCGGCGTGTGGACAGGATCCGCCGGGTTGAAGTCGATCGCATGGACGTGCGGGATGTCCTTGGCGCGCATCCAGAACTCGCGGAACAGGTGCGCAGCGCGCGCGTCGACGTTGTCCGTGAGGTTCCATTGCGCCAGGGCGGCGCAGCCGTCGCGTACATCGGCGTCGAGATCGGACGTGCCTTTGCAGGCGGCCAGCAGATCGTCGCGCACGAGGTGGCCGGCGAGGTTTGCGTCGCGGAAGATCATCGCCTGCAGGTTCGGCACATCGACCTTGTTGCCGGGCAGCCCGTCGGTGCCGTTCAGGCGGCGCTCGATTTCGATGATGCCGATGCGGGTGCGCAGGCGTTGCGGCACGTCGGTCGAACCCATCACCGGCGAGAAGCCGGTCAGCCTCTGCGCCGGGTTGGTCAGCCACGAGCTGTCGTTGCTGTTGGCGACGTAGTCATCGCGTTCGAGCACCGGCATGCGCGCTGGCGCCACGAGGCCCGGCACGGGCGAGGCCGGATCGACCTGCCAGTCGCACGCACTGCGTGAGCCGTCGAGCAGCACCAGCCCCGCGCCCTTGAAGAGCTTGTCCGCCAGCGGCGACGGCGCGCAACGCTTGAGGGCTTCAGCCGATACATCCGGCGTGGTCGACACATCGGCAAACAGCGCGCGGCCGTTGCGGTCGGTGGCAATCGTGTTCACCCACGGAATGCCGAGGTTGCCGATGGCCTGCCGGATGCCCGCCACGTCCGTGGCCTGTGCGATATGCAGCCACGTATCGATGGAACGCGTGTTGTTGCGATTGGCGTCGCGAAGCGTGTAGGCCTTCTGCGACGTCCACGGCATGCCACCGGCGGGCATCGACAGCACGGGGCCGTACACCGTGTTGTAGAAGGTGTGGGTGCGGCGCTCGAGGCGGCCGTCCGGCAGCTTCACGTCAAAGGCCACGGTGCGCGTGGTCATCTTGTGCGGCTTGCCGTCGATCAGGTAGGTGGTCGGGTCGTTCTCGGCCAGCTTCAGCTCGAACAGCGTGAAGCGGCGGCCCGTGGAAACGGTGTGCGTCCACGCCACGTCTTTGTTGAAGCCGATGCTGACGACGGGGAAGGCGGCAATCGACGCGCCCATCACGTCCAGCTTGCCGGGCACGGTCAGGTGGACCTGGTAGAAGCGATTGGTGGTCGTCCACGGGAAGTGCGGGTTGCCGAGCAGCACACCGCGACCGTTGCCCGTGGCGGCCTTGCCGAAGGCCCAGCCGTTGGAGCCGATCGGCATGTCGCGCAGTTGCAGCTCGCGGTCGAGCGCGGCGGTGTCGACGGCATGCGGCGGAATGACCGCGGAGGCGGGCGCACCGCCCGGCGGCTGCGCGGCGACGATGCTTTGCAGCATGGCGCCCGCGCTTGCCTGGATGGCCTTTTCTTCGCCCATCAACATCATGTCGGCCACCGTAAGCGGGCGCACCCAGTCGGCATTGCGGCAGGCGGCCGGGCGGCTTGCGGCCGGCGTGTCTTTTAGATAGCGGTTGTAGCCCGCGATATAGCCGCGCAGCAGCTCGCGCGCTTCAGGTGACATCTGTGCATAGCCGGCGCGCAAGCCAGCTTCGTCGAATGCGCCCTTGAAGAAGGCGTCGGCTTGCGTGTTCGGTACCGGCTTGAACGACACCACGACCGTGCCGTCCGGCCCGAACGTCTTCGACCGCTCGCCGTTGACGGTGACGACCTGGTCGGCCAGCAGGCAGATGTTGTCCTGCGCATAGGCGTAGGCCATGCCGAAGCCGAGGCTGGCGTAATCGTTGGCGCGGACGTGGGGAATGCCGAAGCGGGTGCGGCTGATTTCGGCGGAAAGGCCGGTGTCCGAAGGCGTTGTCCAGCCGCTGTCTGTGCTGGCGCAGCCGGCCAGCGCCGCAAGTGCGGCCGTGGCAAGCGCTCTGCGCAGTGCGAATCCCTGCATGAATCGCTGCATCGTGCGTTGTCTCCTGATGTCGATGTTGTTATGGGCGGTTGCGTCAGTGCGCAGCCACCGCGGCATCGTCAATCGGGCGGGTCCGATTCGAAAGAGGTATTCCCGCCAGAATTCGAGGCAATATCGCCACGCGTATTGCCGCCCGGACCTATACTGCGGCATGCCGAAAATCGACTTGCTGACTTTCCCTGACGCTGGTTTCTCTATGCTGGCCACGGCTTCCGACACGCTTGGCGTGGCCAATGCGCTGGCTTCCATGCAGGCCGGCAAGCGCGCCAATGCCGCCAAGACGCCGGTGTTCGGCTGGCGGCTCGTCGCGCGGGACCCGGCGCGTTGGCAGGCGGCTGCAGAGACGCTCGCTTGCAGTTGGGAGGCCCTACCGCAAGACGACGTGCAGTTGGGTGACGCGTTGATCGTCCCCCCGCTGCATTTCGATCACATCGGCACGCTGGAGCAGCGTCTGGCCCTGCTGGACGCGGAGCGCTCCACCATCCGCCGTTATCTGCAGGCCGGGCGGCTCGTGGCGTCGCCGTTCACGGGGGTGGCGATGTTGGCCGACGTATTGCCGCCCGGCCAGCGCCTGACCGTCACGTGGCTGATTGCCGGGTGGGTGCAGGGCAATTTTCCCAGTCTGAAGGTCGTGCCGGCACAGGCCATTGTCAGCAGCGGCAACGTCATCACCGCGCGGGCGATGGAACATGGCGTGGCGCTCATGCATCGCGTGGTTGCGCGATTGGCGGATGCGCGGCTCGCGCGCACACTGGGCAATACGGCGCTCGACCACCCGTCGCGCGGCGAGGCCATCGGCATATGGCTGCGCAGCAAACCGGCCATTCGCGACAGCGTCGTGCTGCGTGCGCGGCGATACCTGCAGCAGCATCTGCACGAACCGTTTGACCTCGGAAGACTCGCCGCAGCCGCCTCGACCAGCGAGCGGACGCTGCTGCGTCATTTCACGAAAACCGTGGGGATGTCGCCGCTGCAATTGCTGCACCGGCTGCGTGTGGAGCGCGCGTGTCACTTGCTGGAAGTCAGCACGCTGAGCCTGACGACGATTGCCGAGCAGTGCGGCTATCAGGACATGTCCGCCTTTCGGCGACTGATCCGGCGGCATACGGGGCGGCCGCCGGGAGCACATCGGCGCGCGCATTCGGTGCGCGCCGAGCTGCGAAATTAAGCTGTTTTCTTTTTCTCGCCGATGCGGCTTTCCTTGCCGGCGAGCAGCTTGGCGATATTGGCGCGGTGGCGCGCGATGAGCAGCACGGCCATCAGCGCAACCGCGCCGGCAATCCAGTCGAAGCCGTTCATCAACACATAGAAGAACGGCGCGAACACCGCCGACACCAGCGCCGCCAGCGACGAATAACGGAAGAACACGGCGATGATGAGCCACGTTGCCAGCGTGGCCAGCCCCAGCCACACGTTCAACGCCAGCAGGATGCCTGCTGCCGTGGCCACACCCTTGCCGCCCTCAAAGCGGTGGAACACCGGAAACAGGTGGCCCAGGAACACGGCGATCACCACCAGCGCGATGCCGGTCTCGCCCACGCCAAAGCGCGGCGCCAACCATTGTGCCAGCCACACCGCCAGCCAGCCCTTGGCTGCGTCGCCGAGCAGCGTGAGGATGGCCGCCTTCTTATTGCCGGAGCGCAGCACGTTGGTGGCGCCGGGGTTGCCCGAGCCGTAGGTACGCGGGTCTGCCAGACCCATCGCGCGGCTGACCACCACGGCGAACGAGATCGAGCCGATCAGGTAGGCGGCCAGGGCAAAAATGACGGTTGCGACGACTGGAGACATAGGAAATCGATGAAATCAGGCTGCGGGATTGTAGCGTGCCGCATAGGTTGCCCCAGCCGCCGCGCTCGTTTCAATCGGGGTTTGCACAGTTGACGGGCTGCGCGTTCAGCACGGTCGTCAGCACGCTCGGTGCGAGGCTCACGAGAAAGCCCCGCCTGCCGCCGTTGATGTAGATGCGCTCAAGCTCCAGCACGCTCGCCTCCACATACACCGGCATCGCCTTGCGCACCCCAAATGGGGACGTGCCGCCGACGAGATAGCCGCTGTGCCGCTGCGCCACTTCGGGCTTGCAGGGCTGTACGGACTTGCGGCCGGTCTGGCGTGCGAGGTTCTTGGTCGAGACCGAACAATCGCCGTGCATCAGCACGATCAGCGGCTTGGCGTGCTCGTCTTCCATCACCAGCGTCTTGATGACGTGGTGCTCGTCCACGCCCAACTGGCGCGACGACTCTGTTGTGCCGCCCTTGTCGACATAGTCGTAGGTGTGTTCGGCAAACACCACGCCATGCGCCTTGAGATACTGGGTGGCGGGCGTCTCGGAAACGTGCTTTGACTTGCTCATACGGGGCAGTGAAGAACGGTCGCTATCCGCGTGGATGGTGCTGCGCATGGAGTGTGCGCAGCCGCTCGCGTGCGACGTGGGTGTAGATCTGCGTGGTGGAAATATCCGCGTGGCCGAGCAGCATCTGCACGACGCGCAAGTCTGCGCCGTGGTTTAGCAGGTGCGTGGCAAACGCGTGCCGCAACGTATGCGGAGACAACGGGGCGTGGATATCGGCGAGCAGCGCATAGCGTTTGATGAGGTACCAGAACGCCTGGCGCGTCATGCCTTCGCCGCGCGCGGTCACGAACAGCGCGTCAGCCGTACGTTCGCCCAGCAGCGCCGTGCGGCCATCGCGTAAATAGCGCCGCAGCCAGTCGCCCGCTTCGGCGCCGAACGGCACCAGGCGGTCCTTGCCGCCCTTGCCGCCGACCACACGCACCACGCCTTCGTTCAGGCCGACTTCCACCGTTTTCAGCGCGACGATTTCCGACACGCGCAGCCCGCTCGCATACATCAGCTCGATCATCGCGCGGTCGCGCAGGCCGAGCGGCGTGTCGACATCCGGCGCGTTGATGAGCGCCTCGACTTGGGTTTCGGACAGCGTCTTCGGAAAGCGGGGCGGCTGCTTGGCCGTCGGCAGCAGGCGCGACGGATCGGTGCTCACCACGTGCTCGCGCAGCGCCCACTGGAAGAAGCGCTTGAAGACGGTGCGGCGCCGGTTGGCCGACGATGCACGGCTCTCGGCATGGCGTGCGGCGAAGTAATCGGCCAGGTCGCCGTCTTCGGTTTCGGCGATGGACTTGCCGCGCGCGGCCAGCCAGTGCGCGTAGAGCGTCAAGTCGCGCCGGTACGCATCCAGCGTATTGCGGGCGAGGCCGTCCTCCAGCCACAGTGCGTCGCAGAAGCGCTGGATGGCGTCTGCGCTCTGCGGCGGCAGGGCGGGGGCCTCTGCGTCTTTTAATGCAGCCGCTCTCATATCAGCATCACGCCTTCGTGGCGCAGCAGCCAGTGCTTGATGTTCAGCAGGTAGCCATCGGTGTGGTGCGAAAACCCGCCGATGCCGGACGCGCTCACCACGCGGTGGCAGGGGATGAGGATGGGGAACCAGTTGTCGCCGCATGCCTGTCCGACCGCGCGTGGCACGCTGCCGATCTGTTGCGCGATGGTGCCGTAGGTGATGACGCTGCCGCACGGAATGGCGCTGATGGCCTGCCACACGCGGAGCTGGAAATCTGTGCCGGCGGGTGCGAGCGGGATGTCGAATGTCGCGCGCGCTTCGCTATAGTACGCGTCGAGCTGGCGAGCCAGCCTGGCGATCAACGCGTCGGATGAATCGACAGTCGGCGTACTTTCGGGCAGATAAGCGAGTTCGCGCAGCGCACCGTTGGCCACGCGCACGCCCAGCTTGCCGAAGGGCGCTTCGAGAACGGCGTCGAAAGGGGATGGCATGACGGAGGCCGGCGCTGAAAACAATCCTGCGAATCTAGCACAGGCCCCCGGGCGGGCAGCGTTACTGCTCCAGCTTGATGTTCTGCTGCTTGACGAGGGTGCGCATCTTTTCGAATTCGCGCTTGATTTCGGCCGTGTATTGCTGCGGCGTGTTGCCCACAGGCTCGGCACCGGCGCCGCGAAATCGATCGACCAGGCCCGGCTCTTTCAGCGCCTTGACCGAAGCTTCGTTGAGCTTGCGAATGACCTCGTCCGGCGTGCCGGCCGGCGCGACGAGTCCGTACCACGCAGGGTCGTTTGCATCTTTCAGGCCGACTTCGGCAAAGGTCGGCACGTCGGGCAGGCTATCGATGCGCTTGTTCCACGCCACCACGATCGGCCGCAGCTTGCCGCTCTTGATGAACTGCATCGACGAGGGCAGGTTGTCGACCATGATCGGCACCTGGTTGGCCAGCACGTCGTTCAGCGCCGGGCCCGCACCGCGATACGGCACGTGGACCATCTGCGTTTTGGTTAGCACCTTGAACGCTTCCCCCAGCATGTGGCCGATGCCGCAGGTGCCGGATGTCGCGAACGAATATTTGCCGGGGTTGGCCGTCAGCGCCGCGACAAATTCCTTGTAGTTCTTGGCCGGAAAGGTCGGGTTGACCGCAATCACGTTGGCCACCGTGGCCAGATTGGTGATCGGCTTGAAATCCTTGAGCGGGTCGTACGAAAGCTTCGGGTTGCACGCTGGGTTGACGGCATGCGTGGAGACGGTGGCGATGCCGATCGTGTAGCCGTCCGGCGCCGCCTTGGCGATGGCATCTGCGCCGATCGAACCGCCGCCGCCGCCCTTGTTTTCCACCACCACGGCCTGGCCCAGCACCTTGGAAAGCTGATCGGCCACGCTGCGCCCGACGATGTCGGTCGTGCCGCCCGGCGGAAATGGAATGATCAGCTTGAGCGGCTTGGCGGGGTAGTTGTCGGCCAGTGCCGGGCCGCACAACGCCATGCCTGCGGCGCCGACCAGACTTGCGATCAGTCGTCTCTTGGGCATCGTCATCCTCCTTGTGGCTTGGTGCGCGTTCTGCGTTCTTGTAGGAATCTGCTGAATAGCACAACTGCAAACGCCAACCACGCGGCGACCGGGGAAACCCTGAAAAGCCGATCGTCAGGCTGTCAGCTTCCGAGCAAGCCGTTTTTCAGCTCGCGGTCCACCGGGCTGTTGCCGATGAAGATGCTGAGCACGGCCTGGTAGAAATCTTCGCCGGGGATGGCCTTGGTGCGCGCCACGCCATTGATGCTGATGGTGGTGCCAGCATCGGGGGCATAGTCGAAGTTGATGGTGTCGCCGCGCTTGGTGGAGCCGATCTGGCGCATCGCGTCTTCCAGCTGCGTTAGCCGGTCGGCGAGCTTCTGCATTTGAATTTCGGTCTGGTTGCGATGGATGCCGTCGTTCAATGCGTGGATGAACGTGTCGGCGCCCACATTGCGCAACGGATGAATCTGCAACCGCTTCGGGCCTTTCATGCCGAGGACGACGGCCGCGTTCTTTGCGCGCTCGGGCAGATACAGACCCGCGACATAGCCTTTGATAACGAACACCGAACGCAGGCCCGTACCGTTGAGCAGCAGTTCACGGCCGGCCACGCGCGCGGCGTCGTCGAAGGGCACCCCCTCGACGTTCACCGTGGACCATGCCGGGCTCACACACGCGGCGCAGAGCAATGCGCCAAGGATGCCGTCGCGCCACGCGCGTGCAATCCAGGATGAGCGGACACGGATTGCAGCCTGCAATGCGCAATGGAGATCAACAAGAGCGGAAAACATCGATGTGAGCGGTTTAGGATTAGGCCGCCATTTTCCCGATATTTTATTGAGAAACAATTGGTGTCTGCCCTGATGCGCAAGCGTTTGCGTACTAGGCGGTATAAGGGCCTGCCTGTACCAGCATTAAGCGGCATTCATGGGTTTGTGCTAGCCGCGTATTGTTTTGTTTTTAAAACAATCTGCAAGCAGCGTAAAAAACAGATTAACCACGCGTCACAGTGTTGATGCACTGGTACGTTGCGCCACAGGGAGTGCTCACGTCATTGGGCGAGCGCCCATGCGACGTGTTCACGCACGAGTTCCGACGCGTGATCAGCGCGTTCATGCAGGGCGGCCATCAGTAGCGTGCGCGTTGTATCCAGCAGCGGCCCGCGCAGCGCGTTGCCGATCGCCACGGCAATGTTGCGCAGCCAGCGCTCGTGCCCGATGCGGCGGATGGGGCTGCCCTCGAGCCGTTGGTTGAATTCGGTGTCCGTCCAGCTGAACAGCTCAGCCAGCGTAGCCGCGTCCAGTCCGTTGCGCACGTCAAAGTCCGCCAAGTTGGCCGGTACGGCAAACTTGTTCCACGGGCAGATGAGCTGGCAGTCGTCGCAGCCATAGACGCGGTTGCCCATCGCCGGGCGCAGCTCAACCGGAATGCTCCCCTTATGCTCGATGGTCAGATACGAGATGCAACGGCGTGCATCCACCGTGTATGGCGCGACGATGGCCTGCGTAGGGCAGACGTCGATGCAGCGCGTGCAATTGCCGCAGTGGGGCTCCACGGGCGGATCAACGGGAAACGGGAGGTCGACGAGGATTTCTCCGAGAAAGAACATCGAGCCCGCATCGCGGTCGAGCAGCAGCGTGTGTTTGCCGCGCCAGCCCAGGCCGCCGTTGGTGGCGAGCGCGACTTCCAGCACCGGTGCCGAATCGGTGAACACGCGAAAGCCGTACGGCCCGATGGCACCGGCAATTTTTTCCGCCAGCTTCTGCAGGCGTTGGCGCAGCACCTTGTGATAGTCGCGGCCCCGGGCGTAGAGCGAGATGGTGGCGTCTTCAGGGCGGCGCAGGCGGTCCCACTCGATGGTGCGCCAGTCGCTGCCGGGTGTTTGCGGATCGGCCAGATGTGGCAGATACGGCATCCGCGCGACGATGGCGCGTACCGTTCCGGCAACAAGTTCAGCCGGGCGCGCGCGGAGCATGCCATGGTTCGCCATATAATCCATGTCACCGTAAAACCCCTGCTCAAGCCACGTCTGGAGCCCTTCTTCAGCGTGCGACAGGTCGACATCGGCGATGCGGACCGCATCGAAACCGAGTTCGGCACCCCAGGAGCGAATCTGCGCGACAAGCGCGTGCATGCCGGCCGCATCGGCTGGCAGGCGTGCATGCAGGTTCGTTTCGGGCGATGACGTGGGGGTGGCGGACATGTCCAAATTGTACGCAATGCCCACCGTGCTCCCTGCTGACGCGCCTTCTGGTCTGACCCCTCCGCTCGCCGAGCGCACGCTTTCGCTCACCGATGAAGCGGCCACGTCGGCCTTTGGCGCGGCGCTCGCGCAGGCCGTGCGGGCATTGGGCGCGCGGCCCGTGCAGGTGCAGCTTTCCGGCGATCTGGGCGCGGGCAAGACGACGCTGTCGCGCGCCATCCTGCGCGGCCTCGGACACACCGGGCGCGTGCGCAGCCCCACCTACACGCTGGTCGAGCCGTACGACGTTGCCGGAACTACGGGCACGCAGAAGGTCTATCACTTCGATCTGTATCGCTTTGCCGATCCGGAAGAGTGGACCGACGCCGGCTTCCGCGATTGCTTTGCCGAACCCGCGCTGTGTCTCGTCGAATGGCCAGAGAAGGCGCAGGCGCTGCTGGGCACGCCTGACTTGCACATCGCTTTATCGGTCGACGTTGTGCACGAAACCTACGATGACGGCGTTGAGCATGCACCGCGCGCCGCACGTCTGAGCGCACGCACACAGACCGGCCTTCAACTTCTACAGTCGTTGCAACACCTGTTCCCATGCTGATCAAGCATCTGCCGACCGACCAACCGGATGATCCCCACCTGCCGAGCCAGGCCCGCCGCCAATGGCTCTCGCGCATGGCCAAGGCTGGCGCAGGCACGGTCATCCTGAGCCTGGTGGGCCCGCAGATTGCGCGCGGCGCCAACATCGTCGCCGTACGCGTGTGGCCCGCCGAGGACTACACACGCGTGACGATCGAATCCGACGTCGCGCTCAAGGCCACGCATCAGCTCATCAAGGACCCGGATCGGCTGATGGTCGACATCGACGGGCTCGAACTGAACCCGACCTTGCGCGAGCTGGTCGCCAAGATCGCGCCGAACGATCCGTACATCCGCCAGGTGCGCGTGGGTCAGAACCGGCCGAGCGTCGTGCGTCTGGTGTTCGACCTGAAGGAAAGCGTCAACCCACAGGTGTTCACGCTGCTGCCGATTGCCGGCTATCGGAACCGGCTGGTGTTCGACCTGTACCCGACCAACCCGCCCGACCCGCTGATGCAGCTCGTGCAGGCCACCGAGGGCAAGCAGGAGCGCTTTGCTGCGTCCGGCGGCACGCCCATGCCGGCGCCGTCGGATGACGATGATCCGATCGCCGCGCTGGCACGCCGCGACAGCAGCGCAAGCCCTACCAAGCCAGCGATCGAAGAGCCGCAACCTCCGGCACTTGCCAGCCGCACACCGCCTCGCAAGGCGCCGCCTCCCACGTCGACGAATCCTCCATCGACGCTCGCCAACGCGCCGAACACGCCGCCGCAGGAGATCCTTCCCGAGCAACCCGTGCCGCGTGCGCCGTCGAGCGGCCCGCGCATGCGCCGCCTGCTTACGGTCGCCATCGACCCCGGCCATGGCGGCGAAGACCCGGGCGCCACGGGCGGCGCCGGCACGCACGAGAAAGACGTGGTGCTGTCGATCGCTCGCATGCTCAAGGCCAAGATCGACGCCCAGCCCAACATGCGCGCCATGATGACGCGCGATTCCGACTACTTCGTCCCGCTGGGCGTGCGTGTGCAGAAGGCGCGCCGCGTGCAGGCGGACCTGTTCGTCTCCATCCACGCCGATGCGTTCGTCACCCCGGAAGCGCGCGGTGCCTCGGTGTTCGTGCTTTCGGATCGCGGCGCCTCCAGCGCGCAGGCCAAGTGGCTCGCCAACAAGGAAAACGCCGCCGACATGATCGGCGGTGCCAATCTCGGCTCGAAAGACGCCCAGGTCACGCGCGTGCTGTTGGATTTGTCGACCACCGCCCAGATCGGCGACAGCATGAAGGTCGGCAAGGCCGTGCTGGACCAGATCGGCGGCATCAACCGGCTGCACAAGGGGCAGGTGGAGCAGGCGGGCTTTGCGGTGCTCAAGGCGCCCGACATTCCGTCGATCCTCGTCGAGACGGCCTTCATCTCCAACCCGGAAGAAGAAGCCAAGCTCAACGACCTGGGGCACCAGAACCAGCTTGCCGAGGCGATCCTGCGCGGTATTCGCGCCTACTTTGCCAAGAACCCGCCATTGTCGCGCAACCCGGGCGTCTGACGCATGACGACGCTTGTGCTACGCGAAGGCGGTGCGTCTGACGCCAGCACCATCGCCGACATCCACACGCGAAGCTGGCAGACCGCGTATCGCGGGCTCGGGGTCCTGTCCGACGCGTATCTCGACGGCGTGGCCAACGCAGAGATGCACGCGAAGTGGCACGAACGCATGACTGCACCCGTGGCCGGGCAATACGTGTGGTGTGCCGATCTGGATGGCGAGACCATCGGTTTCCTCTGCGCCATGCGTGAAGACAATACGCCATGGGGCGCGCTCGTCGACAACCTGCATCTGCTGCCGGCGTCACGCGGCCATGGTGTCGGCAAGTGCCTGATGGGCAAAGCGGCGCGCTGGGCCGCGTCTCAGGGCATCACACAGTTACATCTGCTGGTGTACGAGGCGAACACCGCCGCGATCGGCTTCTACGAAGCCCTGGCCGGTGTGTCGGTCAGCCGCGACTGGCTGGAGACGGCCGATGGCGGGCACGCTTGGGTGCGCACCTACCACTGGCCAGAAGCGGAATTCGAAAATCTGACGCGCTTGCCTTGATCAAGCCACGCGGCTCGCCGGGGCAGTTGCTCTGGCCTCGGCGTGGGCCACGCGATCCGCATACCTGCGCGCGAGCGTCGAGCACACAATCAGCTGCAACTGGTGATAGATCATCAGCGGCAGCACAATCAGGCCGAGCGCGGAGTTGCCGGCAAACAGGATCTTCCCCATCGGCACGCCGTTCGCCAGGCTCTTCTTCGAGCCGCAGAACACGGCGGTGATTTCGTCGGCAAGGTTGAAGCCCGCGCGTCGCGACAGCCATGTCGTCGCACCCAGGACGACGAACAGCAGCGCGCTGCTCATGACGGCCACCGCCACGATGGTCTCCCACGGATACTTCGACCACACCCCTGCGTGCGTCGAATCGGCAAACGAGTTGAACACGATCAGCAGGATCACCGCGCGGTCGACCTTGCTGATGATCGCCTTGTGCTTGTTGATGAAGCCGCCGAGCACCGGGCGCAGCAACTGACCCAGCACGAACGGCAGCAGCAGTTGTTCTGCCACGCCCAGCAGCGCCTTGCCCACCGACAGGTCCGCGCCCGACGCCTGGATCACAAAGCTCATCAGCAGCGGGGTGGCGATCATGCCGATCAGGCCCGAGATGGTCGCGTTGAAGA
Source organism: Ralstonia sp. OTU4908 (assembly GCF_038440115.1). NCBI lineage: Bacteria > Pseudomonadati > Pseudomonadota > Betaproteobacteria > Burkholderiales > Burkholderiaceae > Ralstonia > Ralstonia sp. OTU4908. The sequence continues at coordinate 244,756 of NZ_JASATD010000004.1, forward strand.
TGGCGGCCGGTACGTTCCCCTTGGCCATGGCTGTCATCGCCACCGACGACGACACCGTGGATGGCAGCGCGCACAGATAGAACACGCCCAGCAGCAGCTCAGCCGGAATGAACGGCTTGCACGCAAACAGGATGACCGCGCCGATCAGCGGAAACAGGATGAAGGTGCAGCTCTGCACGAACAGATGCAGGCGCCAGTTGCGCGCGCCTTCGACGATCTTCTCGCGGGAGAGTGCCGCGCCGAGCAGGAAGAACACCAGCGATACGCCGACGATGGTGACGATGTCGAGTCGCAGCGGCCCATCGCTCGCGCCAAGCGCGGGGAAGAACAGGGCGAGCGCGACCATCACAAGCATGGCGCGGATAAACCCATCGATCTGGGACAACAACGGAGACAACAGCGGAATCTTCATGTGCGTACGCGGTCACCATTACATGACGGCGCGGTTGGATGGCGGGATAGCCGCTATTGCACAACATCCCTATCTAGAATACAAATGCATTGATCAAATCAATTCATACGCTATCAGCATGAATGTGACGTTGCGCCAGTTGCGCGTCTTTCTCGCGGTGGCACGCGCGCACAGCTTCAGCCGGGCGGGCGACACCATCGGCCTGACCCAGCCGGCCGTGAGCCGCTCGATCTCCGAGCTGGAAGGCGAACTGGGCTTGAAGCTGCTCGATCGCACCACCCGCGAAGTCGTGCTGACGGAAGTGGGCCGCTCGCTGGCGACGGCGCTGGATCGCCTCGTCGCTGATCTGGACGACACGTTGCAACAGGCGCGACAGGTGAGCGAGCAGCGGCGCGGCCGCGTTGTCGTGGCGTCCAGTCCGACCGTGTCGACCCGGTTGATGCCGGTCTACGTGGCGGAGTGCGCGGTGCGCTATCCAGACATCCGCATGATCGTGCGTGACTCCGTGCAGGTCGACACGCTGCAATTGATCCGCACAGGCGGAGCCGATTTTGGGGTGGTGGTGGAACCCCTCGATACCGAAGGCCTGTGGACCGAGCCACTGCTGATCGATCCTTTCTGCCTCGTCTGTCGCAAGGATCACCCGTTCGCGCAGCGCAGCAGTGTGCGCTGGAAAGATCTGCATCGGACGGCGGTCGTCCTGCTCGACCATGCTTCGGGCAGCCGCCCGCTCATCGACCGCATTTTCCTGCGCCACGGCGTTCACCCGGACGTTGCGCAGGAGATGGGTCACAGCAGCGCCGTATTCGGCATGGTGGAAGCTGGTATCGGCGCGGGCGTGGTGCCATCGCTATCGTTGCCGCTGCCGTCTTCGTCGCCTTTGGTCGCGGTACCGTTGTCGCCTAAGGAAACGCGCGCGATCGTGCTGGCGCGGCGGCATGACCGGTCGTTGTCTCCGGCGGCCGAAGCGGCGTGGCAGATGATTCGCCGGATGGCGCTGCCCGCCGCCTCATGACCTGATTACACGCTTATTTCGGCTGCATGCGGATGGCGCCATCCAGGCGGATGGTCTCACCATTGAGCATCGGGTTCTCAACGATCGCACGCGCGAGCTGCGCATATTCCGACGGCTTACCCAGGCGCGGTGGGAACGGCACCATCTTGCCCAGCGCGTCCTGCACTTCGGCCGGCATGCCGAGCAGCATCGGCGTTTCGAAAATGCCCGGCGCAATCGTCATCACGCGGATGCCGTCACGCGACAGGTCACGTGCAATTGCCAGCGTCATCGCCACCACGCCGCCCTTGGACGCCGCGTAGGCCGCCTGGCCAATCTGCCCGTCAAACGCAGCCACCGATGCCGTGTTGATGATCACGCCGCGCTCGCCGCCGGCGTTGGGTGTGTTGCCGGCCATGGCCGTCGCGGCCAGGCGAATCATGTTGAACGTGCCGATCAGGTTGATGTTGATCACGCGCGCGAACTGGTCCAGCGGGTGCGGCCCCGTCTTGCCCACCGTGCGCGAGGCCGTTGCAATCCCTGCGCAGTTCACCAGCCCGCGCAGCGTGCCCAGCGATGTGGCGGCTTCCACAACGGCTTGCCCGTCCGCTTCGGACGTGACATCGCAGCGCACGAAGCGACCGCCCAGTTCCTGCGCCAGCGCCGTGCCGGCCGCTTCGTTCAGGTCTGCGATCACCACCTTGCCGCCGGCTTCCGCTAACGTGCGTGCTGTGCCGGCGCCCAGTCCCGACGCACCGCCGGTGACGATGAATACCTGATCGCGAATCTCCATGCCGTGTCTCCTCGTGTGTGGATTGCGAGTTACTTGACGTTTACGTTCGCGTCAAGTTCAGCGTCATATGTTAGCGCGAAGCGGCCGGCGATCGATGTCAAGTCCTA
>NZ_JASATD010000005.1:0-239552 GCF_038440115.1 Ralstonia sp. OTU4908
GGTGGGGATGGCCTCCACTTTTACAGCGGTCGGAACACTTGGCGCTGCGGCAGGCAGTTGGGCAGTAGAAGCCAACGAGTACGGCCGAATCGCTGCAACCGCGTTGCTAGGGCTCATGGGAGCTGCGATGGTCTTTCCTCGCCTAGCTGAACGTCTCACACGCCCCCTGGTCTCTGTTGGCTTGGATCTGTCCAATGCCGCCAATGCACATACTGCAATGGCCGGGAACTGTGTGCTCCCCTCCTTTATTCGGGGGGTCGCGACGGGGCTTCTATGGGCGCCATGTGCCGGTCCGATACTTGGATTAATTCTTACTGGCGCTGTTCTTCAAGGGCCAAACGTCAAAACCTCTCTGTTGCTGTTAGCGTACGGCGCTGGCGCCGTGAGTTCTCTTGCACTGGTTCTCCTGACCGGCCACAGGATTTTTGCCGCCATGAAGCGCTCCCTCGGCATTAGCGAGTGGTTTCGAAAAGGTCTAGGGATCACAGTGCTTTCTGGCGCGGTCGTAGTCATGACCGGCGTAGACACAGGGTGGCTTGCTCAAGTTTCATCGGGCAGCGTCGAAGCGTCGGTTGAAAGAATGCTGCTCCAACATTTCGCTCCAAGGCAGACCGGGAAAATGCCTATCGTTGACGGGCAACAGCAGGCAAAAAGGAATGCACCCGGAGGTCGTCTCATCCTTGTACAGGCGCAGCAGAATCGACAACCCCTGAATTTGCCAGTTGAGGGGCTTTTTCCACCGTTGACTGGCGCCGTTGACTGGTTGAACTCACCTCCGCTCACGGTTGAGGCGTTGCGCGGCAAGGTGGTGCTGGTGAATTTCTGGACCTTCGGTTGTATCAATTGCCGCAACGTCCTGCCCTATGTGCGCGAATGGGACCGGAAATACAAGGACCAGGGACTTGTTGTCGTGAGTGTTCATGCCCCCGAGTTTGCGTACGAAAAGAACATCGAGAACGTAAAGCGTGCCGCAAGCGAACTTGGCGCGACCTTCCCCATAGCGATCGATAACCGATTTGAGATATGGAAAGCCTTCAACAATAACTACTGGCCGGCCAATTATTTTATTGATTCCCAGGGGCGCATTCGCTTCCATCATTTCGGTGAAGGCGAGTACGAAAAGTCAGAGCGTGTGATTCAGCAACTCCTCAAGGAGGCGCGAGTCGGAAATCGACCGGTACCCATGACCGAGACCACGCTTGAAAAGCTGAACGCTGCTTTGGCGCTCCAACGCGCGGGAGATTTCGTTGCGGCTGGAGGTGGCGCTGGATGACGAGCAGTAGTGGTCAGTCCGGCTCGGTTTAGCAACATGCCTGGCGCATACAGATAACGAAATTTGATCCCCTTGTGTTTGACAGAGTCTGCGGAGTTGTTCGTAGTTTGTTATTAAATCAATGGGTTATTGGAGATTCCACAGTGGGTGGTTCCTAACCTTTTTGAATCCGTCTCACCACATAACAAAAACCCGGCAGTCCGCCAAGGACGCCGGGTTTTTGTTGCCTGCAGCGCGCAGACCTGCCGCCGCTCTAGTCACTCTCGCAAGGTTTCTTGAAGACATGCTTCACCCCGCATTTGGTTGCATGCGCCGCGTTTTTCACGCCATGCCCGACTGCTCGTGCGGCGTTGGCCGTCGCATGCCCGGCTTCCTTCGCGGCATGACCGGTTTTTCGGGCGGCTTCCTTCGTGTCCTGCTTGATGTTCTCCTTGGTCTCGGACAAGTCGGCATGGGCCAGGGGGCTGAGCAGCGCCACCAGCAACGCGGGGATCAACAGCAGACGACCATTCACGGCGGGAATCCTCACAAAACAGGTTCATGCAACGGTCGCGTCGAGCACCACGGCGGCGCGACCGGTCAACAGGATGCGTGCGCCACTGCGCACGGTAAAGCGGTACAGCACGTTGATGCCGTCGCCGCCGATGCGTTCGGCTTCGACGTCGAGCGGCGTCTCGATTGTGTCGAGGCGCGGTACGTGTGCCTCAATGCTGCGCACACTGGCGAGAAAGCCGGCGCGCGGACGTGCTTGCGCAGCATCGCACAGGGCGCCATGCACGGCCATCGCCTGAGCGGCGTATTCGATGCCACAGACGGCGGCCAATTGACCGTGCGAACGCAGCGGGTTGGCAATGTCACGATGGCTCGTGGCGCTGCAATAGATGTGTGCTTCGTCCCAGGCGATGACAGCGTCGAGCAGACACATCGCGCCGCTGTGCGGAATGCGTGCCGCAATCCAGTCGCGATCGAGCGGCGGGGTTGGCTGCGCGCTGGACGTCATGTCGTGCCGAGAGTGATGTCGACCTGCACGCGGGTTTCTGCCAAATACTCCAGCACCACCCGGCCTTGGCGCCCTTCGGCCAACGCTTCTAGCAGCGGCAGCGCGCGGGCTGCGGCGTTGCCGTGCCACAGCGTTTCGAGCCCGGGTTGTGCCAACGCCGTTAGCGGCGCGTCGGTCAGCGCAACGTCAATGCGCGCGAGCGTGCGCGGGCCGGCTTCGGGCGCGAGCACCAGCGCCACTGCAAACAGATCGGGCACGGCGCGCACCGCGTTCAGCGGTTCCGGGTAGTCGCCGTCATAGGCGATCAGCAGCGTTGGCGTGGCGTCAATTGCGACCTGGCAGAGGCTGTCCAGCAGGCCGGCGGCAAAGCTGCCGTCGTACGCGCACAGCACGTTGGACGGTGCCATCGCGTGCGTGGCGATGCTCCAGTAGCCGGCTGGCGCGTTGTGCACGGAGTTGTGAAAACGCGTAGGTGAGAGCTTGCGGTCGTCCCCCGCCAGGGTTTCACAGATGGCGTTGCAGTTATGGCCGTCGCCGCCGGACGAACTGAAGACCGTGGCCAGCGTAGCGGCATCGCGTCCGCTGGCAGCGACAGCCTCGTGGCCGACTGCCAGGGCGAGCTTGACCACCGGCCCCGTGCGGCGGCGTTCGGCCGACGGCAGGCCGGCTGGCGGCGGCAACTCGGTCGGTGCGTGTGCGTAGCGCGCACGGCCGGCAAGCACGTCTGTCGTATGCGACCAATCCGGCAGACCGGGCCCGAGGATGCCGACGCTCTCGATGAAGGCGCTGAGTCGGGTCATGACGACAGGCCCAGGTGATCTGCGCGGCCGAAGACCAGGCTGCAATTCGTGCCGCCAAATCCGAAGGCGTTGCTGAGTGCCGTGCGAACGCGGGCGTGGCCGCGCTCCGTCAGATAGTTGGCGATGAGCGCCGGGTCCGGTTGCGTGGTGTTGATGCCGGCAGGCAGAAATTGATGGCGCAGCGCCAGTGCTGTGATCACGGCTTCCAAAGCTCCGGCCGCGCCCAGCGTGTGGCCGGTCGCGCCCTTGGTCGAACTGCACGCCGTGCTGTGGAACAGCGCCTGGATGGCGCGGGACTCCGCTGCGTCATTGCTGGGTGTGCCGGTGCCGTGCAGGTTGATGTAGTCGATGTCCGCCGTGCTCAGGCCGCTGGTAGCGAGCGCTTGCGCCATGGCAGCGCGTGCCCCCAGCCCTTCGGGGTGCGGCGACGACATGTGATGCGCATCGCTCGATTCGCCAATGCCGAGCAGCAGGATGGCATCGTCGTCCAGCGCGTCGTTTGCCTCGGGGGCACGCTCCAGCAGCGCAAAGGCGGCGGCCTCGCCGATGGAGATGCCGTCACGCGCCACGTCGTACGGCCGGCACGGTTGCCGCGACAGCAGCTCCAGCGAGTTGAACCCGTACAGCGCCGTCAGGCACAGCGAATCGACACCACCAACCACCGCCGCATCGATCAGCCCCGCAGTCAGCATGCGCCGCGCCGAGGCAAACACCTTGGCCCCCGACGAACACGCCGACGAGATCGCCATGGCCGGCCCGCTCAACCCGAAGTACGCGCGCACAAATGCGGCTGGAGAATAGATATTGTGCGTCTGCGCGTAGTGAAAGCTGGCCGGCAGCGCGCCCGTTTGCGGATCGCGCTGCTGGTAGGCGCGTTCCGTTTCGAGAATGCCCGACGTGCTGGTGCCGATGAACACGCCGACGCGCGCGGCGCCATGGCGGACTTTGGCGGCTTCAACGCTTTCGGCAAAGCCGTCCTGTGTCAGCCCGATCTGGGCGAGCCGATTGTTGCGGCAGTCGAAATCGGCCAGGTCTGCGCGTACGGGCGCGGCATCGGCGCCAGGCACTTCGCCGATCCACGTGTCGAGATCGGCGCGCGGGAAGGTGCACGGCGCGAGGCCGCCCCGTTGCCCGCGCAACGCGTCGAGCGTGGCGTCAAGGCCACGTCCGAGGCAGCTCGTGGCGGTGAAATGCGTGAGCAGGACGGGCTTCACTGGGGGCGATGTCGCGGCGATGGTGGGGTGGGATGGTTCGGCAGACTGGCGTGCCGATCGTTAACAAATTTTATCAAATGGCCATTTGCGGGCGCGCGGGCTGCGCCGGCTGGGCCGGGAGGGCAGCGCGCAACGTCGTGCACTGCAATTGCGCGCGCGCGGCGGTTTCGAGCACCTTCGGCAATACGGTCAGCAGGACGGGGTCGCCGTGTGCATCGCCCGCCGCATGGCCGTCGTGGAGCAGCAGGATGTCTTGCGGCGCCAGACCGTGCAGCAGGCGTTGGGTGACGGCTTCGGGATTGCGCGAGCGGGTATCGAAGCCGCGGCGCGTCCAGCTCGCCAGTTGCAGGCCAAGCTGGCACAGCACGGGCTCCAGAAACGGGTTGCGCAGTCCGGCCGGCGCGCGGAAGAACAGCGGCCGCGTGCCGGTGATTTGCGTGAGCGTGTCCTGTGCGGCAGCAATCTCGCGCCGCAACGCGCCTGGCCCCTGCAGCGAGAACGTATGCCGGTGGCGCTGACTGTGGTTTTCCACCGCGTGCCCGCGCGCGACGATGGCCTCGACGCAGCGCGGGTGCCGCTGCGCCAATTCGCCGATGCAGAAGAAGGTGGCTTTAGCACCGTACTGGTCCAGTATGTCCAGCACGCGCGGCGTGACATCGGGGTCAGGGCCGTCGTCGATGGTCAACGCGATGTGCCGCTCCGCCGTGACGGGCAGACGTGTCCAGTTCGGGCCGAGCCAGCTGCTGCGCGGCCACAGACCGCCGGCCATCAGCACGAGATGGGAAGCGATGACGCTGCCGCCCGCCCACGGCCACGTCGACGGATCGGCCGCAACGGCAACGGCCGCAACGGCGTGCAGCGCCAGTGCGCCGTTGATCAGCGGGCTCGGCTTCCAGCGGCGCGCCGTGCCAAGCGGTGAGGTGGTCGGTGAATTCATGCGGCAGCGTGGTGATCGTGATGGGCGCGTGGCGCCAGGATGGCGGCAAACACCAGCGCGAGCATGGCGCCCGGGCCGACGGTCAGCCCGAAGGTTTCCAGCATCGGTACCCGCGAGAATGCCAGCAGGCCGAAGCCCGCCACGGTTGCCAGGTTGGCCACCAGCAGTGACACCAGCGTCTGCGGCGCAATGGCCTGCGACCGTTGATTGAAGAACAGCGCGTAGTTTGATCCTACCGCCACGATCAGCAGCATGCCGACAAGATGCAGGATGGTCAGCGGCACGCGTGCCAGCGCAAAGCCGGCCGTCACCACCAGCACCGCCGCCACCAAGGGCGCCAACGCGCGCAGTGTCCGCTGCGGTGAGTGCAGCGCCACGAGCAGCAGCAACGCGATCGCCGCAAAACCGGCGAGTGACAGGCGGAGGTCTTCCCGCACGTAGTCCACGTACAGCCGATCGGCTTCGGCCTTCATGTCGACGAAGAGCGCGCCGGGCACGTTCGCATGCTCGACGGCCGCGCGAATCGGCGCAGCATCGAGGCTGGGCGGATTGGACGCGTTCTTCGTGGTGGCCGGCGCGGCTGATGGTGCGCGCAATGGCAACATGGCGCTCCATTGGCCGGCGCGTTCGGTCAGCAGAGCTTCCACAGCCAATGCCATCGACGTGCCTTTTAGGTCTGTGCGCCGCAGCAGGGGCTGCGCGCGTGCCGCGTCCACATCGGCGATGAACGGGGCGAAGAGATCAGGCTTCACGCGGATCGGTTGATCTTCAACGGCGCTGCGCATGCGGGCGGCCAGTGCATCACCGGGGGGCAGGCTTGCCAGGCGCGCGCGCTGTGTGGCATCGCTCGGCAGGTAGCGTGCGGGGTTCTCGAAGCCGGCGAGCACGCCGTTGTCCACCAGTGGCTGCAATTGCGCGGCGACCTTTTCGGCGCCTTCAAGCGCGGCCTGTTCGGTTGCGGCCGGAATCACCACCAAATAGCGCACGTCGGGCGCCCCCACGTCTGCGCGCAGGCTGGCGTCGAGCGCCTGGCTTTTCGCGGGCACGGGGCTCAGCGCAGCGAGTTCGCGGCTCCACAGGCCATCGCGATGCAGCGCAAGCGCCGCACATGCACCCACGAGCACCATCGCCAACACCCAGCGCAGACGTGGCGCAGCATGCGTGGCCTGTGCGAGCCACGCCCCCACGCGCGACACATCCCGCGTCGCCACTTCCGCTCCACGCGGATGCGGCAGCACGTAGCGCGTGACAAGTGCCGCCGTCACCAACCCGACAATCGAATACAGCCCTAACTGCACGAGGCCCGGAAAGCCCGAGAACAGCATCGACGCAAAGCCGCACACCGAGGTCAGCACACCCAGGCGGATGGTCGGCCAGTACGTGGCAATCCATGCGCGCAGGCTGTCGTTGGGAGTGGCGCCGTGCAGGCGGGCGGATTGCACGAACAGGTAGATCGAATAGTCGACCGCCTCGCCGATGAGCGTGGTGCCGAAGCCGAGCGTGAGCCCGTGCACCGCGCCAAACGTGAGGCTGACCGCTGCCACGCCAGCCGCCACGCCGGACAGCACCGGCAGCAACCCCAGCACCACCGTACGCGGCGAGCGGTACACCGTGAGCAGCAGCGCCACCACCAGCACGAGGCTGACGGCGGAAAGCCGCTCGACGTCGTGCTTGATGGTGTCGCGCGATTCGACGGAGAACACGCCCGGGCCGGTCATCAGGATGCGCGTTGACGCGGCGTTTGGCACTGCGCGCGCAACCGCATCGAACGCGCCGCGCACGGCATCAATGGCATGCGCCTGTGCGTCGGTGTCGGAGCCTGCGGCCGTTGTCTGCACGACCAGCACGGCACGCTGGCCATCGCGCGACGCCCACACGCCGTGCTTCGACGACGGCAGCGCGGTGTTGTCGAGCTGGCTGACGATTGCCGCCACCTCGCCAGTCGGGTCACGCGGCAGCATGTTCTTGGCGACGAGCCCTGCCGATGAACTCAACAGATCGAGGCTTTCACCTAGCGCCGCATGTAGCCCTTCGGCGGAAAAGCGCTGCGGCGTGACCGCGGGGCTCAGCACGTAGCGGTGGTCGAAGATGAACTGCCGGTCGCGCGCTTCGCTCACGGGCTCACCGTTGTTGACGGCGTTGAATTGCGTGTCGGTACGCAGCCTCGCAGCGAGCTGCTTTGACAGCGTTGCACGGGTGGCCGCGTCACCACCCTCGATGCCGACGAGGATGAGCCGCGACACCAGCCCCTCGCGCAACTGGTCGACCAGCACGCGCTGCTCCGCACTCGGCGATCGCGGCAGAAACGCCGACAAGTCCGCCGTAAAACTGGTACGTCCGATCACGACCGCGCACAGCAGCAGGCCAGTCAACCAGACCAGCACCGCAGGGCGACGCAGGGCGTGCAAGCGTTTCATGTGCGCGCCATCCTTAGTTGCCGGGCACGCGTTGCAGGCGCATCAGCGAATGATCGCCGTCGGCCTGGCGGATGGCGACGCTGCGCAGCACATCGCGCGTGCCCTCCAGCGTGATGGTGCGCACCACTTGCTGCATGCGCGTGTCGATGGGCGAAAGGGTGAGCGTCCAGTCATCGCCGTGGCCCGCGATGGCGACCTTGTAGATCGCTTCGAGCGCGTAGCGGTTACCGGCCAGCGTCGCGCGGATGCTCTCGATAAAGGCGCCCAGCTCGGGGTACTGCGACAGCGGCATCGTGAACTTGCGCTGATTGCGCTCCACGGTCAGCTTGTCACCGTCGATGACGAGATGCTCGGGCTTCGGCGCCAGGGTGTGCTTTTCCAGATGATCGGGCGCGACGAACACCAACTCGCCGGACGATTCGATGGGCTGGGCCGCGATCGACAGCGTCTTTGTTTCCGTGAACGTGGCGCGCCCCGATTTGTTGCGGGCGAGCGTGGACATCAGGCGGTCGAGTGTCCAGGCGGTATCCGCAGCGTGAGCGGTCGCGCCCAGCATGCTGGCCGCGAGCAAGGCCAGGAAGGCGCGGAAGAATGGGCGCGTTGCAGTCATGGCGTTTGCGTGGTCTGGTGGTCGGCGGGGGTGTGATCCGGCGCCCCGGCCGCGTCGGCATCCTGCCAGAAGTCGAAGTAATTGAACCAGTTGTACGGTGCGGTGCGGCAGTAATGTTCAACGCGTTCCACATAGCGGCCGAGCGCGGCTTGCACGGCGGCGGCGCGATCTTCGCGGCGCACATCGGCGAAATCCGCCAACAGATCGAAATGCACGGCGTAGCGGTTGCCGCCCAGGTGCAGCCCCGTCATGAACAGCACGGGGCGTTTGAGCATGGCGGCCATGTGCAGCGGCCCCAACGGAAACGCCGCCGGGCTGCCGAGAAAATCCATGTGCCGGACTGACGGCCCCGCATCGCGCAACAGCGTGCGATCGGCCAGCATGCCGACGAGCCGGTTGTCATCCAGCGCTTCGCGCACCCGCAGCATGGCGTCTACCTGGCCCAGCGGAATCACCTCAGGCGCCGCGGCCGGGTTGATGGCGGCAACGGCCGCGTTGATGTTTCGCGCGTTCTCTTCGTACATGGCGACAGCCACGCGTAGATCCGGCACCGTCCGGCCGAGCGCGCGTACCACCTCGAAACTGCCCAGGTGCGCGCCCAGCAGGAACGCGCCGCGCCCCTGCGCCAGCACGTTGTGCACGTGCTGTTGGCCCTGCAACTGGATGTCGAACAGACCGAAGCGCCCGCTGATCAGGTAGATGCGGTCATGAATGGTCGTGGCGAACGTGAGCATGTGGCGGAACACCTCGCGCAGCGTTGCAGGGCGGCCGAACGCGCGGCGCAGATACTCACGCGAAGCACGCCGCGCCGCTGGCGAGGCTGCCACGAAATACAACGCAATCAGGCGCAGCAGGACCCGGCCAAACGGCCGCCCGAGCCGCAGCGAGAGCCACGTCATCAGGCGCAGCAGCGCGAGGTTGCTGCGCTCCGGCCGCTCGGCCCAGTCGGAGCGCTTCATGCGGCAACGCCCTCCGGTGCCGGGGCAGACAGCACGCCGCTGGCCACTTCACGTTCGCCCGCGCGGATTGTGAAGCGCACGGCATTGCTTGCCGTCGTCTCGAACGCGAGATCGAGCACTTCCCCGGGTGCCGCAGGACTGAGAAACTTGGCCGAGTTGATCTTGCACGCATCAAGCGAGCGGCCCTGCGCCGCACCGATCGTGTGAAGCGCATGGTCGAGCAGCACCACGCCCGGCACGATCGGATGGCCAGGAAAGTGCCCCGGCAGCGCGGGGTGATCAGCGGGAATCGTGAAGCGCATGCCGTGCTTGTGTGCGTTGCGGTGCGAATGCTGCGCGATCAGCGCGGCCAGCACATCGCGCGCCAGTTTGCCGGTTTCGTTGCGCGGCAGCGCGTCCACCAGCAGCAGCGGACGCGGCATAAACGCTGCGTCGATGCGGTCGTGCAGGGCACGCAGCACATCCGCCGCGCTGAGGCCCGGCGCCACAACCAGCGCCACCAGGCGCGTGACTGCCGCGCTGCCGTGCTTGTGCGGGGCGGCGGGCGCATCGTTCGGCATGTAGAACACGCCGTCCACCACACCGGCAATCGCGTTGAGTTGATGGTTCAGATACGCCAGCGACGACCGCTTGCCTGCAATGTTGATCAGATCGGCCTTGCGCCCGTGCAGGAGAAAGTGCGTGTCGTCGATCAGTTCGATCGCGTCACCCATCGGTACCGGGGTTTCGACGTGTTCGCCATAGACCCACACCGTCGGGCCTTCGTCTTCCGGCGTGCCGGCGCGCGATTCCATGCGAACGCCGGGGTATAGGTGCCACGCGGTTTCCTGCGCGGTGCGGCGCGTCGCAATCTGGCCGGTTTCGGTGCTGCCGTAAATCTCCAGGAGCGGCGCGGACAGGCGCGTCTCGGCTTCCCGCGCCAGCGCTTCCGACAGCGGCGCAGTGGCCGACAGCACGAGCGATGCGCTCGGCAAGGCGGCCTCCGATGCCAGCAGCGCTCGCAGATGCACCGGCGAGGTCACCAGCACGCGCGGCTGCGGCACCGCCTCCAGCGCCTCGCGAATGTCCGCCGGATAGAACGGCTGCCGGCTGCTGAACGCCAGACCGCCTTGCAGGGCCAGCAGCACCGTCACTTCAAAGCCGTACATGTGCTGCGCCGGCACGGTGCCGACCAGCGTGAACGCGCGCCCGTCGCCCAGGCCGAGATGGTCGACGGCCGTGCGCATGCAGCGCACCAGCGCGCCCCACGTCTTGCGATGCGGCACCGGCGTGCCCGTCGATCCGGACGTAAACAGCACCGCCATGATTTGCGAGGCGTCGATCTGCGGCACGTCGATGGGCGCGGTGTCGGCATCCAACGCATCGGGATAACAAAAGCCCGGCAGGTCGACGGGGCAGGCCGCCGCGTCGTGCAGGCAGAACACATCCGGCGCGAATGCCGAAAGCTGACGCACCATCTGCGGCGTCTGCATGGGCGGCAGCAGGCTGATCTTGCCGGCCACCAGCGTCGCGCACAGGCCGACGGCAAAGCGGTAGCGGTCTGCGCAGGCATTGAATACGTGGGCGCCTGGCGGCAGCATCGGGGCCAGCGCCATCACATCGGCCAGGAACGCGCGTGCGGAGACGGGCGTACCGTCACGCCAGGCGAGCGTGCGGTCGAGTGTTGAATGGGAGACCAGCGGGTAAGTCGGCATGAAGCGAATCTTGAAGCGTGCGGGTTCAGCGGGGGCGCTCTGTGGCGATGGGCGTTGCGTGCCCGGATTGTTCCGATTGTCGATACGCGCGCACTGCATCGAACAGGCTGGAGCGCGGCTCGCCGCGCAGCACGATGCGGCGGCAGAGGTATTCCGCCACGAACATCACGCCCACCAACGGCAGCGAAAGGTAGTTGGCAAACGTCGACCACGCGACAGTCGATGCCGTGGCAAACAGCAGCGTGGATACGGCGGCGGTCGCCAGGAAAAACAGGGTCCACGCCAGCGTGACTTGCCGCGAGTAACGCGCAATGCGCGGCGTCAGCGTGCCGTGCACCATGTGAGCAAAGTGCGTGCACAGCGGCTCGCGCCCCGCCACCAGCGTGCGGCCGAACACGTAGGCCATCATCAGGTTGAAGCTTGCATGCTCGAGGTACAGGCCCCAGTCAAAATGCGCTGCCAGCGGCGCGCGCGCCCTCCACAGCACTGAGCAGACGAGCAACCACAGCGGCAACAGCCATGCACGATGCGTGGTACGTGTGGCCGCCACCAGCGCGATTGCCAACGGCGGTAACAGCGCCATTGCCAGGCCCACGCCATGCGCGCCCGGCGTGGCCGCTGCGTAATGCGCACCGACCTGATACGCCACGATCGCACCCACGCCCGCCGCGCCTCGCGCAAAGCTGGTCAGTCGGTGCATGGCAGGGCAAGGTGCGGGGAGCGGCGCTGCATGGTTGTCGTAGGGGCGTGCACGGCAGTTTCATCATAGGGCGGGGCACATTCTAGGGCCCCGAGCCTGTCTCGCCCGATCCGGCGGCGGCGTGTTTGTAACCGGATGTACGCGCTCGGCCGGCCGTGCGACGGCGCCCCTTGCCGCTTTGTGGCGCCACACAAGCCGTTGAATCGTTTGCGTCACTTCGTGAAAGCGCCGCGATATGCGGTGTTTGTCACGGTTTCGCGCTATACGGGGTGTACCCCTTCGTCTAGAATCCGCCTAGCTTAAACGACCCCCTTCACAGGCTGGGCTGGACAAGGCAGGGGCTTCGCGCAAGGAGAACGTCGTTGGCTCTGGCCGCAATTCCCGCCCCATGCCGCCTGTGGTTGCAAGACCGATGAACGACCTGGAAAAAGAGCTCGCCGCACTCATGATCGGCGAACTGAATCTCGAAGACATGCAACTCGATGCCCTGACGGCGGACACACCGCTGTATGGCGAAGGGTTCGGTCTCGATTCCATCGATATCCTCGAAGTTGCGCTGCTGATCTCCAAGAAATTCGGTTTTGAGCTGCGCTCCGGCAATCCCGACAACCAGAAGATCTTCGCCTCGCTGGGCTCGCTCGCGGCCTACGTGGCAGAACACCGCACGCGATAGGCTCGCGCCAGCGCCCGACGCATTCCGCTTTCAACGTTTGGCCGGACCGACGCCATGCCGATGACCGGCGCTTCCACTTCGCACCTCGTTCTGATTCCAAGCTACAACCCTGGCCCCAAGGTTGACGACACCGTGCGCAGTGCGCGCGCACAGTGGAACCCGGTCTGGGTGGTGGTGGACGGCAGTACCGACGGCAGCACCGAACGCTTGCAGGCCATGGCCGCGCAAGACCCGGGGCTGCGGGTGATCGTGCTGCCGCGCAATCGCGGCAAGGGCGTGGCCGTACTGGCTGGTCTGGAGGCCGCTGCGGCAGCAGGCTTTACCTACGTGCTGACCATGGACGCCGATGGGCAGCATCCTGCCAACCTGATCCCCGAATTCATGGCTGCCTCGCAGGCGGCGCCCGACGCGATGATCCTCGGCCAGCCGGTGTTCGACGCAACGGCGCCGCAGATGCGTGTGCAGGGCCGGCGCCTGTCCAATGGCTGCGCGGACATCGAGACCCTGTGGGCTGGAATTGGCGATACGCTGTTCGGCTTTCGCGTTTATCCAATTGCACCGCTGGCCGAGATCATGCGCCGGCAGAGCTGGATGCGCGGTTTCGATTTCGACCCGGAAGCGGCAGTGCGCCTGTGCTGGGCCGGCGTACGTCCGATCCGGCTGGCGGCGCCGGTGCGTTACTTCCGCCCGAACGAGGGCGGCGTGTCGCATTTCCGGTATCTGCGTGACAACATCCTGCTGATCGCGATGCATCTGCGCTTGGCGGCTGAGGGCTTGCTGCGCTTGCCCTCGATGATCGCGCGACGCCTGCAGCGCGGTTGGTAGTCCGCGGCAGGCGGATTCAGACCGCTTCCGTGGCGGCCCTGGCCTGGTGCAGCAGGGTTTCTGCGGCGTGCCAGGCCTGTGACGCGGCAGACGGATCGCCAATCGCGCGGGCGTCGGCCGTGAAGCCCGCGAGCAGCATCACGTACACCCCGGCAAGCCGGCGCGCCGTGTTGGCGGGCACCACATCATTGAGCAGCGTTTCCATCATTGCGAGCAGATCGTCGCGGTAGAGCACCGCCACGTCGGTGACCTCGGGGCAGGTGTCGCCAAACTCCGCCAGCGCGTGCTCGAACAGGCAGCCCGCGAACTCTGGAGTGCGGAACCACGTGCCGTACCGGTCGAAGATGCCCTTGAGGCGGGTGGTGGCGTCAGGCATGGGGCCGAGCTTCCCGGCAATGCTGCCCACGACGAAGCTCTAGCGTTGCTCCAGCACTTCCTTGATCAGATCTTCCTTGCCGGCAAAGTGCCGGTACAACGTCATACGCGCGACGTCGGACTCGTCGATGAGCTTGCGCAGCGTCATGTTGTCCTCTGTAGGTGGGTTATCGGTTTGTATGCGGCACTGCCGCCAGCCTAGCGCTTGCGTTGCAGCCAACTGAAGACAGCCATGCCCGCCAGCATGGCGGCGACAAAACCGACAGCCTTTGGCACGCCCGCGCCCAGCGCCACCAATGCCGGCCCCGGGCAGAAACCTGCCAGCCCCCAACCGATGCCGAACACGGCGCTGCCGAGCACGAGCCGCGCGGTCACGCCTGTTGCCGAAGGCAATTGGATCGGCGTGCCAAGCCACGAGCGGCCGCGCCGACCCGCCACAAAGAAGGCGATCACGCCAACGGCAATCGCTCCGGCCATCACGAATGCCAATGAAGGATCCCATTGGCCGAACAGATCGAGAAAGCCGAGCACCTTGGCCGGATTGGCCATGCCCGACACGATGAGCCCCGTCCCAAACAGCAGGCCCGCGACGAGTGCGATCACGATGGCCATGTCAGCCTCCAAACACGTGCCGCACCACGAACACGGTGACGATGCCGGCAGTCATGAAGGAGAGGGTGGCCACCAGCGAGCGCACCGAGCCGCGCGACAACCCGCACACGCCGTGGCCGCTTGTGCAGCCGCCTGCGTAGCGTGTTCCGATGCCGACCAGGAACCCAGCCGCCAGCACCTCACCCCAACCGGCGGCGATCTCCGGAACCACGGGGTGGCCAAGCAGTGCGGCAACCACTGGCGCCCCCATCAGGCCGATCAGGAACGCGATGCGCCAGTCCATATCGCCGCGCGGGCGCAGCAGCAGCCCGCCGACGATGCCGCTGATGCCGGCAATGCGGCCGGTGCCCAGCACCAGCACGGCCGCCGCCAGCCCGATGATCAGGCCGCCGACGAGCGCCGCGTCTGGAGTGAAATGTGTGAAGTCGATCGACATGTGAAGCAGGGGGAACAATCTAGGTTCGAATAATATATAAATTTATAGATTGTTTGTCATGTGCCGAGGCAAGGAAGCGCCAGGCGCGGTGCCCGGCGCGATGGAGGCGAGGCCTCAAAACCGGACGACATAGCACGTGCTCAACGCGTGGAGAGGCAAGACAATGCGGCAGTGCCCGGCGCCCTGGCTGCGATGCCTTGAGTAGGCTTGATGCTGCGGTTTCGCAGACGGCGTTGCCCGATGGGGACACTCGCCGTTCAAACAGGGTGCGAACCGATTGTCTGGGTAGCGCTTCCTCGCTAGGCTGGGACTTTGCAGCGGAGGGTTGCGCGATGAGCTGGCAGAACTGGATCGTCTCTAGGATGGTGCGCAACCAGATCAAGAAGCCGACCGAGCGGGAGCCCTTCGACCCCATCGCCACGCGCCTGCATGCCGAGAAGCGCAAGATGCCTTCGCCGGTGGAATTGCCGCCGGATTGGCGTATCGTCCCGGCCTCTGGAGCCAACGGCGATGGCCTCACCGGCGAATGGATCGAACCCGCTGATCGAGACCTGTATGACGACGCGCCCGTCGTCCTGTATCTGCATGGCGGCGGCTATTTTTTCTGCAGCCCCCGCACACATCGCCCGATCACCATTGGGCTTGCCACACATGCGCGTGCCCGCGTGTGCGTCCCGGACTACCGGCTGGCACCTGAGCACCCGTTTCCCGCGCCGGTCGAAGATGCGCTGTTGACGTACCGCACGCTGCTGGCACAGGGCGTGGCCCCATCGCGCATTGTGGTGGCCGGCGATTCCGCGGGCGGCGGGCTGGCGTTGGCGCTGCTGGTGGCCTTGCGTGATGCGGCAGACCCGCTGCCGGCGGGCGCGGTGCTGTATTCGCCGTGGACGGATCTTGCCGCCACCGGCCAAAGCCTGATCGAAAACGATGAATCCGACGTGATGTTTCGCGGAGCCTGGATGGCGCACGGTGCGGCGTTGTACCTGGGCGACTCTGGGGCGCCGACGGACCATCCGCTCGCCTCGCCGCTGTATGCCGATTTCACGGGGCTGCCGACGCTGCACTGCTATGTCAGCACCAGCGAAGTGCTGCGCGACGACACCCTCCGAATGGCCGAGCGTGCGCGGGCGGCTGGGGTATCCGTTTCGGTAGAAATGGGGCGGCGGCTTCCGCACGTGTGGCCGATCTTCTATCCTTTCCTTCCAGAGGCGCGTGTAGCGCTCAAACGATCGGGCGAGCAGATCAGGCGACTGGTTGCCGCCCGGCACGAGAACCGAGAACCGGTGGCACTGACGCCGGCATGACCGGACCGGCGGCGCCCCTTGCGTAGCCCGGTCGGGATGCGCAAACGGGGAGCCCAGCATGCGTCGGGTGGTGGTATTGGGTGTGGTGCTGGCCGTGGCGGCCGGCGCCTGGCAGTGGAGCCGGCTGCATCGGCTGAGGCTGGCCGATGTGCGTTTTGCTCCGATCGAAAATGTTCTTGCCGCGACCGGGGTCGCGGGCGCCCCTGCGCGCAATGCCAACAAATCCCACTGGCTCAAGGCCTGCGACCAGGCGCTGGGCCCGATGCGCGTGGAGGTGCGCGCCACCGAAACGCCGCTGTCCTTTTCCAACGACCGCTCGGTCGAGCAACTGACAGCCGAGGCGCCGCCGTACGACCGCTCAGCGCGCGTGCTCGGCAAAACCTATGCGACGCTCGTGGCGCGATTCGACGTCACCAGCCGCTACATGGCCATCGCGACGCAGCCGGCCACGACCTGCCTGCGGCCGTCCATTTCGGTGGAACTGGTGCTGAGCAACTTCAGGGTGACGGTGGCGCGTGAATTTGCGCCGGGCACTTGCGCCTACAACGCGATCCGCGAGCATGAGCTGCGGCACGTCGCTGTGAACCGCGCGGTGCTGCCGCACGCCGCCGAGATGATTCGCAAGGAAATCGAGAGCGAATACGGCGGCCGGCTTTACTTTGGCGATCCGGACCGCATTGCCGCAGATTTGCAGGCAGCGCTCACGCGCCATTGGCTCCCGCGCGCGCAATCACTGATCGAGCTGGGCTTGCAGGCGCACGAGCAGATCGATACGCCGCGTGAACAGGATCGCATGAGCCGCGTGTGCAACGGCGAGGTGCAGGCTGTGTTGCAGCAACTCACGCGCGGCTAGCGCGTGACCGCGTGCGAATTCACGCGGCCGGGCGGTGCGCGGCGCGGGCCTGCAGTTGGGCGACAGCTTGGTCGACGATGGCCTCGGGCGGCAGGGCAATGTCGACGACGATGGCGTCGGCGGGCTCTTCGAGCGTCTCGAACTGGCTGCGCAGCAGGTTCGGGTTGAAGAAGTGATCTTTCCGGGCGGCAAGGCGGCCTTGCAGCAGATCGA
Organism: Ralstonia sp. OTU4908; assembly: GCF_038440115.1. Lineage (NCBI taxonomy): Bacteria > Pseudomonadati > Pseudomonadota > Betaproteobacteria > Burkholderiales > Burkholderiaceae > Ralstonia > Ralstonia sp. OTU4908. The sequence goes on from NZ_JASATD010000005.1 coordinate 16,896, forward strand.
AATCGCCCTTCAGGTAGACAAATTCAGCGTTGCCGGCGGGGCCGCGCAGCACATCGCGGTAACGCTGTTTGAGAGCGGAGCAGGCAACCACCAGCGATTGCCCGTTGCTCGTCTTGTCGTCCATGTAGGCGCGGATGGATTCTAGCCAGGGTTTGCGATCGTCATCGTTCAGGGGGATGCCGGCGTGCATCTTGGCGCGGTTGGCTTCGGAGTGAAACTCGTCGCCATCACGGAACGCGCAGCCCAGTCGCTCGGCGATCTTCTGGCCCACCGTGGATTTGCCGCAACCCGAAACACCCATCACTACTACGATCATCGTCGATCCCTACGTGCAAGAAAGCCCAAAACGTCAGGCCGGCATGTTAGCGCGTTGGCGAGCGCGCCCGCCGATTTTTGCTGCTGCAGCGCAGCAATTGTTCCGCGTCATTGTTCGTCTGGGAACGGATTGCCAAATGCGTCAAGCTGCGTCAAATTGCGAGCGACGCAGTGGTGACAAATCATTCAGAACAAGGCCCCAAAAAGGCCAACGTTGATTGGAGGAGATACCCATGGCTGGTGAGGTTTTCGACGCGCGCCCGCGCAACGGTGCATCGTATGTGGTGGGCGATACGGCCGTGCCGCTGGTGCATCTCACGGTCTCGGCGTTGCTGGCGGATACCGTGCGACGCTGCCGCGACGACGAGGCCGTCGTGTTCCGCGAACAGAACGTGCGCTGGACGTGGCGTGCCTTTGCCGAGCAGGTCGATGCGCTTGCCGCCGGGTTACACGCGCTCGGGCTGGGGCGGGGCGACCGCATCGGCATCTGGTCGCCCAACCGCGTGGAATGGGTGCTTACACAGTTCGCGACGGCGCGCCTGGGGCTTATCCTCGTCAACATCAATCCGGCGTATCGGCTGTCGGAGCTGGAATACGCCCTCAACAAGGTCGGCTGCAAGGCCATTGTGGCGGCCGAGGCGTTCAAGACCTCGCGCTACCTGGAAATGCTGCAGACGCTGGCGCCGGAACTGGCGTCTGCGCAGCCCGGCGCTCTGAACGCGGCCAAGCTGCCGGCCTTGCGCTGGGTCATCCGGATGGGCGAGGCCCATACGCCGGGCATGCTCAACTTTGCCGACGTGATTGCGCGTGGAAAAAGCGTACCCGTTGATGCGCTGGATGCCATCACGGCCACGCTGTCGCCCGACGATGCCATCAACATCCAATTCACCAGCGGCACGACGGGCGCACCCAAGGGCGCCACGCTCACGCACGTCAACGTCGTCAACAACGCGCGCTTCGTTGCCATGGCGATGAACCTGCAAGAGGGCGATCGACTGTGTATTCCGGTGCCGCTGTATCACTGCTTCGGCATGGTCATGTCGGTGCTGACCTGCACGGCGACCGGCGCATGCATGGTGTTTCCGGGCGAAGCGTTCGACCCGCTGGCCACGCTACGCACGGTGGCGGAGGAGCGCTGCACGCAGCTGCACGGTGTGCCGACGATGTTCATTGCGCAGCTCGATCATCCGGACTTCAAGCGCTTTGACGTATCGACGCTGCGCGGCGGCATCATGGCCGGATCGCCGTGCCCGATCGAGGTGATGAAGCGCGTGGTGTCGGAACTGAATCTGCGCGAAGTCACCATCGCGTATGGCATGACCGAGACGAGCCCCGTGTCCTTCCAGAGCGCCGTGACCGATCCGCTCGACAAGCGCGTCACAACCGTTGGCCGCATCCAGCCGCATCTGCAGGTCAAGCTCGTTGATGGCGCGGGAGAGGTAGTGCCGGTAGGGGAGAAGGGCGAACTGTGCACCAAGGGCTATTCGGTCATGCTTGGCTACTGGGACGACGAGGCCAAGACCGCCGAATCGATCCAGGACGGCTGGATGCGCACGGGCGATCTGGCAACGTTCGATGCCGAGGGCTACTGCAACATCGTCGGTCGCGTGAAGGACATGCTGATCCGCGGCGGCGAGAACGTTTACCCGCGCGAAATCGAAGAGTTTCTCTTCCGGCACCCGAAGGTGCAGGCAGTCAACGTATTTGGCGTGCCCGACCCGAAGTACGGTGAAGAGGTCTGTGCGTGGATCGTGCTCAAGCCCGGCCAGCAGGCCACGGAAGACGAGATCCGCGCGTTCTGCCAGGGCCAGATCGCGCACTACAAGATTCCGCGCTACATCCGCTTCGTTACCGAGATGCCGATGACGGTGACGGGCAAGGTGCAGAAGTTCGTCATGCGCGATCGCATGATCGAAGAACTCAAGCTGACAGTGGCCGCCACTGCCTGAATCGAGCTTGCAGTTTCGCGGTTGAAATGCGATCGGGTTGCGCGCGGCTTTTCGTTGCCATGAAGGTGCGTGCCGCGCGCCGTTTCGTTCTCCTGCCCGGGCAGGCCGCGAGGAAAAAACCGAGACACGTTTCCCGCATGCGTCTTGCCGATAGGGGGCGCTCGCAGTCAAGCCTCCACGCAAGACGCCATGTTTGCGGTCCGCACATCATCGAGGTGCGCCACGCGACGCGACGTGCGCCACGGGATGCTCGACCCCCGGGGCCCACCGCCCACGCAATGTGAGCGACGATGCCCCGATGTATCACGCCTGAAACATCCATCCGATCGCTTGTCTGAAACGCCTTTGCCGTGCGTATGCGCGCGCGGGGTTTGCGTCTTGGGGCGGACGTCATGCAAGGCGTGGCTGCCAGGCGTTCCACGGCGATGTATCAGCGCTGCAACAGAAAGGGCCAAAACCCGCTGCCGAAAATGGACGTCTCGACACGATCGCGCGGCGCTGCGTGCACCTCTAGACGCCGGTCTCGCTGAATCTTCCGCGTTTTCAATCACTTAGAACAGCCGCGTAAAGCGTGCCCGGAAGTTGGCACCGATTATGCAAACGAGCCGCCCCGGGGTGGGTCATGTTTTTCCCACAGGCAGAGCGCGCCGGCCTTACTGGCTGCGTTTCCAGCCGTCCCTCTTACCTTTATGGAGTGCGTTATGAAGAAGACCTTACTGGCCACCGCGATCGCCATGGGATTAGGGGTCTCTGGCGTTGCATTGGCCGATATCGGGAATACGGCGTCCGGCTCGGGTAACAAGACCCAGACCAACACGTCGACCATCAACAGAACCAGCACGGAGACGACGACAAGCACCGCAACGACCACGACGACCACGGCAACCGACAACTCGAATCAGCACAACAACCAAAGCCAGGGCAGCAACCGCGACAACAGCGGCTGGGCCAGCGCTGAAGGCTATGGCACCGCTGCCGCCAACAACGGTGGCGTAGCGACCGCAACATTCACCAACTCCTTCAACACCAGCAAGGCGATTGCCGTCTCCAAGCTGGAAGGCACCGTCACTAACATCAGCGTATCTGGCATCGGCAATGTCGCTACCAACAATGGCGGCACCGCCAATGGCGGCGCCGGTGGGCGTGGCGGCTACGGCTACGGCGGCACAGGCTCTGGCGGCAACGGCGGCGCAGGCGGTGCCGGCGGTGGCGGCGGCGCAGGCGGCAGCTCGGGCAGCGTCACGCATGGCAGCGCAACCAACGGTGGCGCGACGGCCGGCAATGGCGGCAATGGCGGCAATGCCGGTGGGAACGCCGGCGGTGGCGGTAACGGCGGCAGCTCCGGCACGCTGTCAGCGAGCCTGGGCGCAGGGCTGGGCGGCCTGGCAGGCAGCACCAGTGCGGCCGGCGGCGGCGCTGGAGGCAGCGGCGGTGGTGCCGGTGGCTCCGATGGCGGTGACGCCAACCGCCATAACGGCTCAGGCTCGGCAACGGGCGGCGCTGCAGCCGCAGCCGGCGGAAATGGCGCGGCGGGCGGCACCGGCACCAGTGGCACCGCTACCGCCTCGGGTGGCGCCGGCACTGGCACGAGCACGGCCACTGGCACCAGCACGGGTGGCGCAGGCGCGGCCGGCGGGGCGTCTACCAACGTGGCCGGCACTGGTGGTGCAGGCGGTACTTCCACGAATGGCAGCGCGACCAATGGAGCAGCATCGTCCACGGCCGGCAATGGCGCTGTGGGCGCAGTCGGCGCGGCCGGCGGCGCAGGTGGTGTTGGTAATGGTGGCGTCGGCAATGGTGCGGTGGGTGGCACGGGCGGTGCAGGTGGCACGGTTGTGGTGGACGCAGGTACGTTCAACATGTCCAACGCCATGACCAGCGTCGGCCAGTCTGCAGCAGGCGTGATGGTGGCGAACCAGAACAGCGGCTTCGCCTCTCTCATCCAGCAAAGCATCAACGTGCAGGCCAACCTGAATGTGGGCAAATAGCCCGGTACGGGCATGAGCGGGGAAGCGCCGCGGCGCGAGCGATGAAGCTTCGCGCATGACGGTGGATGGGGCCGGACTGCTTCGGCGGTCCGGCCTGCAGTTGGAGCGTGTAGGAGACATTCGATGCGATCCGACAGAAGAACCACAGCAGGATGGGCGGCATGGTGGTTGGCATGCGGCCTGGCAGTGTGGCCAGCGGCAGCAGCGATGGCGGCGGACGACGTGCCGATCGCAGACGGTGCGCAGGTCGCCAACACGGAAGCGGTGCGTCCCCCGGTCGCCGCGGCCGTGTCGGTGCCTGGGTTCGGTCATGCGGTGGGGGCGGATCGGCTCGACAGCTATCGCGGCGGCACGCAGGACCTCTACCAGACCGTCAATGACGCACGCTTGTCGGGCACTGTGAGCGAGAACGCCGCCATAAACGTGGCGACGGGGTCGAACATTGTGCGCGACGGCTCGTTCGCCAACGCAAGCGGGATCCCCACGGTCATCCAGAACAGCGGAGCGAACGTGTTGATCCAGAACGCCACCATCGTCAACGTGCAGTTCCGGCCTTGAGTTTGCAAGGGGCGGAATGATGCGCAAGACGTTGGGTGCAGTGCTGATGGCGCTGGCGTGCGGGCCTGCGTGGGCGGGCGCGATCGACATGCTCGGCACGGGCGGCGGCACTTATGCCGTGCCGGTGACGAGCATGAAGGCCGCGCGCTACCTGCGTACCGTGCATCAGCGTTTCGACTTCAGTTGCGGGTCGGCCGCGGTGGCGACGCTGCTCACGTATCAGTACGGTTATCCGGTGACCGAGCAGACCGTGTTCCAGGCCATGTACGAGCATGGCAACCAGGAGAAGATCCGGCGAGAAGGCTTTTCGCTGCTCGATATCAAACGCTATCTAGCATCGCTTGGTTTCGAGGCGGATGGTTTCGAGCAGCCGCTGGATGCATTGAAGGACGCCCACTTGCCGGCCATCGTGCTGTTGACCGAGAACGGCTATCACCACTTCGTGGTGGTCAAGGGCGTGCAGGAAGGGCGTGTGCTGGTGGGCGATCCGGCCATGGGCACGCGCGCGATACCGCGTGCAAATTTCGAGAGCATGTGGGACAACCATTTGCTGTTCGTCGTCCACAACCGCGAGGCGGGGGCGACGTTCAACGCTTCATCGGACTGGCGCGTGGCACCGCGTGCGCCGCTGGAAGAAGGCATGGACCGCAGTGGCCTTGGAACCATCGTGGTTCCCAAGCATGGTCCGTCCGACTTTTGAGCGTCGTGTGCGCGATGGTGCGGTAGTCCGGCAGGAGGGCATCATGAAGCGGTTTGGCAAGGTAGCGTGGGCCGGGTGGTTCGTGCTGGCTGCGGCCGGGCATGCCTGCGCGTCCAGCATTGACGGCACGGACAACAACCCCGTCCATGCCTGGAAGGCCGTGTCCGAAGACAAGCTCGACGACATGCGCGGCGGGTTTGATGTGCCCTCGCTCGCGGGGTTGCACATTTCGTTCGGTATCGACCGTGCGGTCTTCATCAACGGCGATCTGGTGGCGAGCGCATCAGTCAATATCCCCGATGTAGCGCGCATGACCGCCACGCAGGCGCAGCAACTGGCCTCCGTGGTCAACACGGTGAACCTCGTGCAGAACGGGCCCAACAATGTTGCGCCACCCGAAGTCACCGCGGGTGCGGCAGCGGCGGCTACGGTCATCCAGAACAGCCTGAACAATCAGACGCTGCAGGCAGTGACGACCATCAATGCAGCGGTCAATAGCCTGCCGCAGTTTCGTCAGCTGAATCTCTCCAACGTGCTGCAGGGCGCGCTGGCCAACGTCGCCACCCTGCTGCACTGAGCTAGCTAGAACTGGATCGGCAGTCGAAGCGTGACGGTCAGGTCCGGCGTGTCGCGCGTCAGGCCTGCGCCCACAGACAGGTTCAGCGTCATCTTGGGCGAGATCCGGTACGAATAGCCGACCAGCAGCGTGCCGAGAATGGTTCGCACCGAGCCCGGTACGCGCTCACCGTTCTGCTTGGTCGGCGCGATGATGCTCTGGTCGTAGCCGATGGAGAACGACGCCTTCTCATTCAGCGCCAGGCCCATGCCGAAGTTCAGGCCGATGATGTCGCCGGCCTTCACGTTGCCCAGGAACTGCTTCGAGCCGTCCACCAGGTTCAGGCTCACGTCCTTGCGCTCGAAGTTGTGCAGGTAGCTGATGCTGCCGAAGAACACCGCCGGATCCGTCGGGAACAACCACGTCAGCCCCGGCTGCACGGCGAAGAAGCCCGAGCCCGTCGGTTGCTGCAAGGGCAGGCCGGTGCCCGTGGTATTGCTCACGCAGCGCGTCACGCAATCGGTGGTGACCTCAAACGGATCCTTGCCGGTGCGTGTCTTGAAGCGCAGCCAGCCGATGTAGAACGGCTTGTCGACGCCGCCCGCATTGAGTTGGTAGCGCGCGGTCAGCTCCACATCGCCGATGCCGTGCCCGTGCGAGCTGAAGGCACGGTCGGTCGCCGTGCCGGTAAACAATTCGCTGCTGACGGTGTCGCTCGAGCTGTAGACATAGGGCACGCGCGCTTCCAGTTCCCAGCGTCGCGCCAGGCCGTAGCGCACCGCTACTGTGCCGGTCAGCGTGGTGGTCTTGACCTGCCGTACGTCGATCAGCCCGATCAGCAGCGCGGGGATGATGGTGTAGCCCACGAGCGCCACGCGGTCCGACGACGAATAGGCCATCTGCAAAGACGGCTCGACGACCACCTTGCCCGGCGGAGTCAGGGCGCTGGGCTCGTCGAAGATCTGCGCAATGCGTGGTGGCCGGTCAGGAGGCTCCGGCGGTTTGCCGACCGGCGTGGTGCCGGTCTCGTCGTTCTGTGCAATTTGCGATGCCTCGCCCGCCACGCCGGGAGCGCCGGCTCCGCGCACCGTGTCGAGGCGCCCCTCGCTCATGCCGAGTGCCCGCCGCATGTGCCGCAGATGCGCTTCCTGTTGCTGGATCGAGCGCTTGAGCTCCTGCAGGCGCGCCTGCGTATCGGCAAGCTCGCGCTGCAGCGATTCCAGGCTGGGTGGCTTGTCGTCCACCGGCTCGTTGGTCTGTGCTAGTGCCGACCTGCCGCATAGCAGCAGGCATGCGCACGCAACCGCACGAAGCGGCCCCCATGGTGCGTTCTTCATGGCGATATCCCCGTCGAGAGTGCCCTGTCCACGAAAAGCGGATGGGCCCTTCACGATTTCCCCCGGGTGGCGTACTGCGGATACCACTATAGGCGAGTGGGCGTGAAACGATAGGGCATTGGCGTCCACAAAATGGACGAGGCCGAAATGCCCGTTTGGGGGATCGCTCAGGCAAGAAAAAAGGCGCCCGAAGGCGCCTTGCGTGTTTTGCCCGGCGTCAGCGCTTACTGACGTGCATTGCGCAAGTTGTCCGGCCACGGTGTGTTGTAGTTTGTGCGGAACGGATTGATGTCCAGCCCGCCGCGACGTGTGTAGCGCGCATACACGGCCAGCTTGACCGGGTGGCACTGGCGGAGGATGTCGGTAAAGATCCGCTCCACACACTGCTCGTGAAATTCATTGTGTTCGCGGAATGAGATCAGATACTTCAGCAGTGCTTCCTGGTTGATCGGCGCGCCCACGTAGCGGATCTGCACGCTGCCCCAGTCCGGCTGACCCGTCACCAGGCAATTGGACTTCAGCAGGTGCGACACCAGCGTTTCTTCGACCGGGCTTTCTTCCTCATCGGCATGTAGCAGCTCGGGCGTGGGCTGGTAGACATCTGTTTCGATGTCCAGGCGGTCGAGCAGCAGGCCATCGAGTTCGCCCATCTTCTGCCGCGCGAACTCTTCCTGCGTGACGATGCGCACCTGCACCGGCGCACCGCATGCCTCAGACAGATCGTGGTGAATCAGCTGCTGCAGCGCTTCGTGCGACGCCACCTTCGTCTGGTTGAACGAATTCAGATACAGCTTGAACGACTTCGATTCAACGATGTTGGGCGAATCCGCCGGCACGATCACGGTGCCCAGCGCCACCTGCGGCTTGCCCCGCAGGTTCAGCCACGACAACTCGTACAGGTTCCAGAGGTCCACGCCGAAGAAGGGCAGCGGCGTGCCGGCCGCGAGGCCGATTTCGTCGCGCTTGCCCTGGCGCGGAATCGGAAACAGCAGGCTCGGGTCGTATTCCGTCTTGTAGGCGGACGTCTTGCCCAGCGGCGAATGTTCGGGTTGGTTGCTCATCACAAAAACAGACTGTAGACGGGGTTCTCGCTTTCGTCCCAATAGGTATAGCCCAGCGTGGCGAGGAACGCCTTGAACTCGCGTTTCTCGTTCTTCGGCACCTGGATGCCGACGAGGATGTTGCTCGAATCCGCGCCCTGATTCCGGTAGTGGAACAGGCTGATGTTCCAGTTCGGGCTCATGCTCGAGAGAAACTTCATCAGCGCACCGGGCCGCTCGGGAAACTCGAAGCGGTAGAGATGCTCGTTTTCCGCCAGCGGCGAGCGGCCGCCCACCATGTAGCGGATGTGCTGTTTGGCCAGTTCGTCGTTCGACAGGTCCAGCGTGGGGAAACCGTGCTTGCGGAAGTTCTCGGCAATCTTGTCGCCCTCTGCGCGCGATGCAATTTGCACGCCCACGAAGATATGCGCAGCGTCCTTGCTCGCAATGCGGTAGTTGAACTCCGTCACGTTGCGCGACCAGCCGACCAGTTCGCAGAAGCGCTTGAAGCTGCCGCGCTCTTCGGGAATCGTCACGGCAAACACGGCTTCGCGCGCCTCGCCCACTTCGGCGCGCTCGGCCACGAAGCGCAGGCGGTCGAAGTTCATGTTCGCGCCGCTGGCCACGGCCACGAGCGATTCGTTCTTCAGCTTGTGCGTCTCGGCATACTGCTTGAGGCCGGCCAGCGCCAGCGCGCCCGACGGCTCCAGCAAGCTGCGCGTGTCCTGGAACACGTCCTTGAGCGCCGCGCAGATGGCATCCGTATCCACGGTGATGATCTCGTCGACGAGTTCGCGCGTGATGCGGAAGGTCTCCTTGCCAACCAGCTTGACTGCCGTGCCGTCAGCAAACAGGCCCACCTCTTTCAGTTCGACGCGCTTGCCGGCGGCCACCGAGCGCGCCATCGCGTCGGAATCCACGCTTTGCACACCGATGACCTTGACGTCCGGCCGTACGGCCTTCACGTAGGCCGCAATGCCCGAGATCAGGCCGCCCCCGCCGATCGAGCAAAAGATTGCATGGATCGGCTGTGGATGCTGGCGCAGGATTTCCATGGCGATCGTGCCCTGGCCGGCAATCACTTCCGGGTCGTCGAACGGGTGCACGAAGGTGTAGCCGTGTTTTTCCTGCAGCTGGGCGGCGTGGTTGTACGCGTCGGAATAGCTTTCGCCGTGCAGCACGACCTCGACCCAATCGCCGCCGCGCGAGCGCACGCCGTCAATCTTCAGCTGCGGCGTCGTCACCGGCATGCAGATCACGGCCTTGCATTCCATGCGCGCCGCGCTGAACGCCACGCCCTGCGCGTGGTTGCCCGCCGATGCCGTGATTACCCCGCGCTTGCGCTCGGCCGGCGTGAGCGAGGCCATCTTGTTGTAGGCGCCGCGCAGCTTGAACGAGAACACCGGCTGGTCATCCTCGCGCTTGAGGTACACGCGGTTGCCGGTGCGCGCCGACAGGTTGGGCGCGAACTTCAGCTCGGTTTCGACCGCGACGTCATAGACCTTCGCAGTCAGGATTTTCTTGAGGTAATCGATGGCCATGGTGCGGACCGGGGTTGGACGTGAGCAGAGCCCGTAAGCCTATCACGCGGCGTCTTGCCCGCCTTGCCGGACTGGCGTGCCGGTCGGTACACTGCCCCGGCCGTGTCCGGGCGGGCGCGGCGCATCATCGGCGAGAGGCCTCCATGAACACCCCGTCGTCTTCCTCCCAGCTTTCCCGGCCCGCGCGCCGGGGCCGCACAGTCTGGTCCGGCACGCAGCACGTCATCGCCTACGGCATGCCGCCGCTGGGCTGGCGCGACGTTTACCACCATGCGCTGGAGGTCAACTGGCCGACCTTCTTCGCGCTGCTGGCGACCATGTTCCTGGCGCTGAATGCAGTATTCGCAGGGCTGTATTCGCTCGGCGACGGCGCGATCGCGAATCAGTCGCCGCCCGGCTTCGTCGGGGCCTTCTTCTTCAGCGTCGAAACGCTGGCCACGGTCGGCTACGGCGACATGCACCCGCAAACGCTCTACGCCCACGTCATCGCCACGCTGGAGATCTTCATCGGCATGTCGGGCATTGCCATGGCGACGGGCCTGGTGTTTGCCCGCTTCTCTCGCCCGCGCGCCAAGATCATGTTTGCGCGCAACGTTGTTGTGCGGCCGCTCAACGGCAAATCCACGCTGATGCTGCGCGCCGCCAATGCGCGCCAGAACGTCATCGCCGAGGCCACCGCCCGGCTGCGCCTGATGCAGGACGAGGTCTCGCCCGAGGGCTACTCGATCTACAAGATCCACGACCTGAAGCTGGAGCGCAGCGAGCACCCGATCTTCCTGCTGGGCTGGGTGATGATGCATGTCATCGATGAAGCCAGCCCGCTGCATGGCGCCACCGCAGAGTCGCTTGCGGCCGGTGACGCCTTGCTGCTGCTCACCATCGAGGGCGCTGACGAGACTGCCGCGCAGACTGTGCAGGCGCGCTATTCCTGGCGGCACGACGAGATCCGCTGGAACTATCGCTATGCCGACCTGATTCACGACGAGGGCGGCGTCACATCGGTCGACTACGACAACTTCCACCTGATCCACCCGCTCGAGACGTCCCCGCAGGCACAATGACCGGCTTGTCCGATCCCAACGCGCAACCCCTGTGGCCCTGAACCTCGTCTGGCTCGCCTTCTTTCTCGTCGCCTTCGTCACCGCGTGCGTGCAGGTGGTGCAGGGCGACATGGAAGTCTTCTCGCGCATGTTGACCGGCATGTTCGATGCCGCGCGCACCGGCTTCGAAATCGCGATCGGCCTGACCGGCATGATGGCGCTGTGGCTGGGCATCATGCGCGTGGGCGAGCGCGCCGGCGTGGTGGATCTGTTCGCGCGTCTTGTGAACCCGCTGATGCGGCACCTGTTTCCTTCCGTGCCCGCCGGCCACCCGGCCAACGGCGCGATGATGATGAACGTCTCGGCCAACGTGCTCGGGCTGGATAACGCCGCCACTCCACTGGGCCTGCAGGCCATGCGCGAGCTGCAGCAGATCAATCCGCAGCCGCAGCGCGCCAGCGATGCGCAGTTGATGTTCGTGGTGCTCAACACAGCGGGGGTGACGCTGGTGCCCACCTCCGTCATCGCCATCCGCCAGGCCATGGCGGTCAAGCAGGGCCTGGTCGGTTTCAATGCGGCAGACATTTTCCTGCCGACCTTGTTGTCCACGTTCATCGGCTTCTGCGCAGGCATTGCGGCGGTGGCGTGGTATCAGCGCATCAACCTGTTCAAGCCTGCGCTGCTTGCGTATTTCGGCGGCTTCGTCGCGACGATGGGGCTGCTTTTTGCGTGGCTGCGCCAGTTTCCGCCGCAGCAGATGGCGGCATGGATCGGCCTGATCGGCGCGGGCGCCATCCTCACCATCGTCGTGGCGTTCCTGGTCTGTGGGGCAATTCGTCGCATCAACGTGTACGAAACCTTCGTCGATGGCGCCAAGGATGGCTTCCAGGTCGCCATCGGCATCGTTCCGTACCTCGTCGCGGTGCTGGTGGGCATTGCCGTGTTTCGCGCGGCCGGGTGCATGGATGTCCTGATGCACGGGCTTTCTGCGCTGTTCACGCACCTGGGCATCGATACGCGTTTCGTGCCGGCGCTGCCGGTGGGACTGATGAAGACGTTGTCGGGCGCAGGCGCGCGCGGCCTGATGGTCGATGTGATGACCACTTACGGCGTCGATTCCTTCCAGGGCAAGCTGGCCGCCATCATCCAGGGTTCGACCGAGACCACGTTTTACGTGCTGGCCGTGTATTTCGGCAGCGTTGGCATCAAGGACACGCGCTACGCGCTGGCGTGTGGCCTGTGGGCGGACCTGATCGGGCTGATTGGCGCCGTGCTTGTCGCCTACCTGTTCTTCGCCTGAGGGGCTAGGGCGGCCCCCAAGCGACGCCGCGCCCGCCCGCCCTCTACAATCGGCCGCATGGAACAGTGGATCGACACGCTTTTTGCCACGCTCGCCCTGCCCAAGGTCGGGCTGCCCGCCGTCTTCGTCGTCAGTTTCATTTCGGCGACACTCTTGCCGCTCGGTTCCGAGCCTGCGGTTTTTGCGTACATCAAGCTCAATCCGGACATGTTTTGGCCGGCCATCGTGGTGGCCACGCTCGGCAATACGCTGGGGGGCGTGGTCGATTGGTGGATGGGTTACGCGGCCAAGCTGGCGCTAGTGCGCTATCACCTGGCGCGCCGCCGCCGGCAGCACAACGTCGAGCACGCCCAGCACGTGCCGCACCCCAAGCGCCATCGCGAGCCTCCGCTCGACAAGAAATACTTCCGCTGGATGCGCCGCATCGGGCCGGTGTCGCTGCTCGTATCGTGGCTGCCAGGCATCGGCGACCCGCTCTGTACGCTGGCCGGCTGGCTGCGCCTGAAGTTCTGGCCCAGCGTCATGTACATGGCCATCGGCAAATTCCTGCGCTATCTGGCGATGACCGCGGCCCTCATGACCCTGCCCGACGGCTTCTGGCATGGCATCCTGGGCTGGATCAAGAGCGTGATGATGTGACGTTTGCGTGGCGTTTGGCGCACCCTGACGCCCCCGCGCTTTTCGCAAGCCATTGAAAACGCGACGGTTTTCCCGCCCATATCGGTCGCAGGGATACCGTTGTTGCAACGCATCAACTGCGTGCGTTGCAGTACAATCGCCCTTTAAAGACCGCGCGGCTCAAGCCCTCTTTGCCGCGACCTCCTCCCCAGCGGCACGCCATGAATGCCCCACTTCTGATCGACGCCAAACTCACGGCGCAGGACGCTGCGCCCCGGCTGCGCGAGATTCCGTACAACTACACTTCGTTCTCGGATCGGGAAATCGTCATCCGTCTGCTGGGCGAGTCTGCGTGGCAGATCCTGGACGAACTGCGCGCTGAGCGCCGCACCGGCCGATCGGCACGCATGCTGTACGAAGTGCTGGGCGACATCTGGGTGGTGCGCCGCAACCCGTATCTGCAGGACGACCTGCTCGACAACCCGAAGCGCCGGCAGATGCTGATCGACGCACTCAATCACCGCCTGGCGGAGATCGAGAAGCGCCGCGTGGCCGACCACGATTCGCATCACGACCCCGTGGGCGACGAGCGCGCCAGCAAGGTGCAGCAACTCGTCGTGCATGCCCGCCGTGCCGTCAAGGCGTTCCAGGAAGAATTCGCCCAGGTGTACGACCTGCGCCGCCGCGCCCAGAAAGTGCTCGGCCGCGTCACCGCGAAGGACAACATCAAGTTCGACGGCCTGTCGCGCGTGTCGCACGTGACAGACGCCACCGACTGGCGTGTCGAATATCCGTTCGTCGTGCTCACGCCCGATACGGAAGAAGAGATTGCCGGCATCGTGAAGGGCTGCTTCGAGCTGGGCCTGACCATCATCCCGCGCGGAGGCGGCACCGGCTATACCGGCGGCGCCGTGCCGCTCACGCCGTTCTCGGCGGTCATCAATACCGAAAAGCTGGAACGCCTGGATGCGGTCGAGATGACCGACCTGCCGGGCGTTGACCACCCTGTGGCGACCATCTATTCGGGCGCCGGCGTGGTGACGCGACGCGTGGCCGATGCGGCGGAAAAGGCCGGCCTCGTCTTCGCCGTGGACCCGACCTCGATCGACGCGTCGTGCATCGGCGGCAACGTCGCCATGAACGCGGGCGGCAAAAAGGCGGTGCTGTGGGGCACCGCGCTGGATAACCTCGCCTGGTGGCGCATGGTCGACCCGGACGGCAACTGGCTCGAAGTCACGCGCCTCAATCACAACCTGGGCAAGATCCACGATGCGCCGGTCGTCACCTTCGAGCTGAAGTGGTTCGACGGCAATGCGCCGGTCGGCGCCAAGCTGCTGCGCACCGAGACCCTGACCATCGAAGGCCGCAAGTTCCGCAAGGAAGGCCTCGGCAAGGATGTCACCGACAAGTTCCTGGCCGGCCTGCCCGGCGTGCAGAAGGAAGGCTGCGACGGCATCATCACCAGCGCGCGCTGGATTCTGCACCGCATGCCCAAGTCGATCCGCACCGTGTGCCTGGAGTTCTTCGGCCAGGCACGCGACGCGATCCCCAGCATCGTCGAGATCAAGGATTACCTCGACGCCGAAACCAAGAAGCCCGGCGGCGCGATCCTCGCGGGCCTGGAACACCTTGATGAGCGCTACCTGCGCGCGGTCGGCTACGCCACCAAGAGCAAGCGCAACGCGTTTCCGAAGATGGTGCTGATCGGTGACATCGTCGGGGATGACGACGACGCCGTGGCGCGCGCCACCTCGGAAGTGATCCGCCTGGCCAACGGCAAGAGCGGCGAAGGTTTCGTGGCCGTGAGCCCCGAGGCCCGCAAGAAATTCTGGCTGGACCGCTCGCGCACAGCCGCGATCGCCAAGCACACCAACGCCTTCAAGATCAACGAAGACGTGGTGATCCCGCTCAATCGCATGGGCGAGTACACCGACGGCATCGAGCGCATCAACATCGAGCTGTCGATCAAGAGCAAGCTCAAGCTGACCGACGCGCTGCTCGATTTCTTTGCCGGCAGCAACCTGCCGCTGGGCCGCACCGACGACGCCAATGAAATCCCCAGCGCTGAACTGCTGGAAGACCGCGTGCAACAGGCGCAGCAACTGCTGCGTGCCACGCGCGCACGTTGGCAATATCTGCTGGACCATCTCGACACGCCGGTCACCACGGCGCGCGCGAGCCTCATCGGGCTTGGCCTGGGCTACCTTGCGCAGACCATCGACGACCGTCTGGTGAACCAGCCCGACGCGAACCTGTTCCACCTGCTGCAGGATCGGACGATCCGCGTGTCGTGGAAGGCGGAGATTCGCGCCGAGCTGCGCAAGATCTTCAACGGCGGCGAGTTCAAGCCGATCCTCGACGAGGCCCAGGCGATCCACAAGAAGGTGCTGCGCGGCCGTGTGTTCGTGGCGCTGCACATGCACGCCGGCGACGGCAACGTGCACACCAACATTCCCGTCAACTCGGATGATTACGACATGCTGCAGGACGCCCACAAGGCGGTGGCCCGCATCATGACACTGGCGCGTTCGCTGGACGGCGTGATTTCAGGCGAGCACGGCATCGGCATCACCAAGCTGGAATTCCTGACCGACGAAGAGATCGCCGACTTTGCTGCCTACAAGCGCCGCGTCGACCCGAACGGCCGCTTCAACAAGGGCAAGCTGCTGCGCGACATCAATGACCCGCAAGGCCTGGCCGCCGACCTTCGCAACGCCTACACGCCGTCGTTCGGCCTGATGGGGCACGAGTCGATCATCATGCAGCAGAGCGACATCGGCGCCATCTCGGAGTCGATCAAGGACTGCCTGCGCTGCGGCAAGTGCAAGCCGGTGTGTGCCACGCACGTGCCGCGCGCCAACCTGCTGTACAGCCCGCGCAACAAGATCCTCGCCACGTCGCTGCTCATCGAGGCCTTCCTGTACGAAGAACAGACGCGCCGCGGCGTATCGGTCAAGCACTGGGAAGAGTTTGCCGACGTGGGCGATCACTGCACGGTCTGCCACAAGTGCGTGACGCCGTGCCCGGTCAAGATCGACTTCGGCGATGTGTCGATGAACATGCGCAACCTGCTGCGCAAGATGGGGCAGAAGAAGTTCAACCCCGGCACCGCAGCGGCGATGTTCTACCTGAACGCGACCAACCCCGAGACCATCAACCTCACGCGCAAGGTGATGTTCGACTGGGGTTACAAGGCGCAGCGTCTGGGCAATGACATCCTGAAGAAGTTCGCCAAGAAGCAGACCGCTCATCCCCCGGCAACGGTGGGCAGGCCGCCGGTGCGCGAGCAGGTGATTCACTTCATCAACAAGAAGATGCCGGGCAACCTGCCCAAGAAGACAGCGCGTGCGTTGCTGGACATCGAAGACAACGAGATCGTCCCGATCATCCGCAACCCGAAGGCGACCACGCCCGATAGCGAAGCGGTGTTCTACTTCCCGGGCTGCGGCTCGGAGCGGCTGTTCTCGCAGGTGGGTCTCGCTACGCAGGCAATGCTGTGGCACGCCGGCGTGCAAACGGTGCTGCCGCCGGGCTACCTGTGCTGCGGCTACCCCCAGCGCGGCACGGGCCAGTTCGACAAGGCCGAGAAGATCGTCACCGACAACCGCGTGCTGTTTCATCGCGTGGCCAACACGCTCAACTACCTCGACATCAAGACGGTGGTGGTGAGCTGCGGCACCTGCTACGACCAGCTCGCGGGGTATGAATTCGACAAGATCTTCCCGGGCTGCCGCATCATCGACATTCACGAATACCTGCTGGAGAAGGGCGTGAAGATCGACGGTGTGCAGGGTACGCGGTACATGTACCACGACCCTTGCCACACCCCCATCAAGACGATGGACCCGACCAAGCTGGTCAACCAGCTGATGGGCGGCAACATCGGCGCGGATGGCCAGACCAGCGCGATCGAGAAGAACGACCGCTGCTGCGGCGAGTCCGGGACGCTGGCGATTTCACGCCCGGACATTTCGACGCAGGTCCGCTTCCGCAAGGAAGAGGAGATGCAGAAGGGTGCCGACAAGCTGCGCAGCCTTGGCCAGACCAGCGGCCAGGGCGGCGAGGCGTTCAACGGCGACGTGAAGATTCTCACGAGCTGCCCGGCATGTCTGCAGGGCCTGTCGCGCTACACCGAAGACGTCTCGGTACAGGCCGACTACATCGTGGTCGAGATGGCGCGTCACGTGCTCGGCGAAACCTGGCTGCAGGACTACGTTGCGCAGGCCAACGCCGGCGGCATCGAGCGGGTTCTGGTGTGACGGTTGCGACGACCGGCGAGCGCGCGCCCGGCTGCGCCCTGTGCGAGGCGGACGGCGGCGAGCCCGTCTGGCGTAATGCCAAGGCGCGGGTGGTGCTGGTCGAGCACGCGCGCTTCCCCGGCTTCTGCCGCGTCATCTGGAACGATCACGTGGCCGAGCAGACCGACTTGTCCGACGCAGATCGCCACTGGCTGATGGACGTCGTCAGCCGGGTTGAGCGCGTGCTGCGGGCCGAACTGGCGCCCGACAAGATCAACCTCGCCAGCTTCGGCAATTTCGTGCCGCATCTGCATTGGCACGTCATCCCGCGCTATCGTTGGGACACGCATTTTCCAGAGGCCGTCTGGGGCCCCGAGCAGCGCGCCCCTGATACCGCGCGCATGGCCGAGATCACGGCCAGGTTGCCGGCACTGTCGTACGCGCTGCACGCGGCGCTGGCCAACGCTTGAGGGCTGTTGACGGTAGGCTGCCTAGCGCCTGGTAACGCATCGCCCCGTCGTGCGCGGAACCCCCGTGGCGCGCACGACGTCTGATTCTCTTTCTGTTGCGCCAACGCCCTCGCCATGACGACACCGCGCACCGCCGCTACGCCCGATTCCCACAAGGATTCCATCTCCGAGTTGACCGTTCACCATGGACGGCTGAACCTCTCGGAGACTTGGCAACTGATCCGCCCGTACTGGTTTTCGGAAGACCGCCACAAGGCCTGGGGGCTGCTTGCATTGGTGGTCGCCCTGAACCTGTTTCTGGTCTACATGAACGTGCTGTTCACGGACTGGAACCGGCTTTTCTACAATGCGCTCGAGCAGAAGAACTACGGCGAATTCTGGACGCAGCTGGGCCGCTTTTCATGGATTGCCGCGTTGCTGATCTTTGGCTCGATCATGCGTTTGTATTACTCGATGATGCTGCAGATGCGGTGGCGGACGTGGATCACCGGTAGCTTCCTCGACGACTGGCTCAGCAAGCAGGCGTTCTACCGCCTCGAACAGACGCACAGCGCCGACAACCCCGACCAACGGATCGCCGACGACCTGCGCAACTTCACCGATGCGACGCTCACCTTGGCGCTGGGTTTCCTGAATTCCGCTGTCACGCTGGTGTCGTTCTTCGGCATCCTGTGGGCGGTGTCGGGGCCGCTGGCGTTCAGCCTGGGCGGCCACGACTTCGTGATTCCCGGCTACATGGTGTGGTTTGCGCTGCTGTACTCGATCGTGGGCTCGGTCATCATCCACTTTGTGGGGCGGCCGCTGATCGGGCTGTCGTTCCAGCAGGAGCGTTACGAGGCGTACTTCCGTTTCCTGCTCGTGCGCGTGCGTGAGAACAGCGAAAGCATCGCCCTGTACCGCGGCGAGCCGACCGAAAAAGCCATCCTGCGCGGCCGTTTCGAACGCATCCGCACCAACTGGAACCAGTTGATGGACTACACACGGCGCCTGACCTTTGCCAGTTCCGGCTATGCGCAGTTCGCCATCATCTTCCCGTTTCTGGTGTCGGCGCCGCGCTACTTTGGCGGCACGCTCACGCTGGGCGGAATGATGCAGGTCGCCACGGCGTTCGGGCAGGTACAGGATGCGATGTCGTGGTTTGTCACGAACTACCGCACGCTCGTCACCTGGAAAGCTTCCACCAACCGTCTGATCGAATTCCAGCGCGCCATCCGCGCCGCCGAGCGCGAAGAAGAGCACCGCGCCGGCGTGCGGGATGTCGAGGTCGAAACCGCCGCCGTACCCGCCATCGAAGCCCGCGGCCTCGCGTTGAATCTGCCGAACCGCAAGCCCGAAGACTTGCTGGTCAAACCCTTCGACATGACGCTCGCACGGGGTGAGCGCGTGCTCGTCAACGGCCCGTCGGGCTGCGGCAAAAGCACGCTGGTGCGTGCCGTGGCCGGCATCTGGCCGTACGGCAGCGGTCGCATCGAGGTGCCGGACGATGCTCGCGTGCTGTTCCTGCCACAGCGTAGCTACCTGCCGTCGGGCACGCTGGCCGATGCGCTGTCGTATCCGGATTTGGCCACCCAGTACACCGCTGAGCGTCTGACCCAGGTGCTGAACGCATGCCGGTTGCCGGCACTGGTTGATCTACTGGACGAGGTCAGCAACTGGAGCCTGCGCCTGTCGCCGGGCGAGCAGCAGCGCCTCGCTTTTGCTCGTGCGTTGCTGCAGCGCCCCGATTACCTCTTCCTCGACGAGGCCACCAGCGCACTCGACGAAGACACCGAGGCGTTCATGTACAGCCTGATGCTCGAATCGATGCCTGATGTGACCATCGTCAGCGTGGCGCACCGCAGTACCGTCGCACGATTCCACCACCGCCGCCTGCGCTACATCCCCGAGGGCGATCCGTTGACTGCGGTAAGCTATCGGGTGGTGGAAGAGCCTGCGCACATGGCGCTGGCAGCTTCCTGAAACACCGTTTTTGACTCGACGAGACGTTTTCATGGCCGGACTTTCCGCCGACACCCCACACCCGACCGGTATTACCGTCCACACGCAATCGCGCGTGCTGGAAATTGCCTTCGCCGATGGCAAGCAGTTCAGCCTGCCATTCGAATACTTGCGCGTGCTGTCGCCGTCGGCGGAAGTGCAGGGGCATGGGCCCGGACAGGAGGTTCTGCAGACCGGCAAGCGCGAGGTGGGCATCGTCGGCGTGGAGCCGGTCGGCAATTACGCGATCCGGCCACTGTTCTCCGACGGTCACGATTCCGGCATCTACGATTGGGCTTATCTATACCGCCTCGGCGTCGAACACGACGCGCTCTGGCAAGCGTATCTCGATCGGCTGACCGCCGCCGGTGTCGACCGTGACGCCCCGATGGCAGCGAACGCCGGCCACGCCTGTGGCCACAGCCACTGATTCCCAATTCACTTTGCGGCGCCGTTGCGCTGCGTCCGTATCCCTTTCTGTCATGAGCCAAACCCACTTCGGATTTCAGCAGGTCGATGAGCAGGAAAAGGCCGGCAAGGTTGCCGGCGTGTTCCATTCCGTCGCGAGCAAATACGACGTGATGAACGACCTGATGTCCGGCGGCCTGCACCGCGTGTGGAAAATGTTCACCATTGCCCAGGCAGCAGTGCGCCCGGGCTACAAGGTGCTCGACATCGCCGGCGGGACTGGTGATCTGGCCAAGGCCTTCGCGCGCCAGGCAGGTCCGACCGGCGAGGTCTGGCTGACCGACATCAACGAGTCGATGCTGCGCGTCGGCCGTGACCGGCTGCTCGATGCTGGCGTGCTCACCCCCACCGCCCTGTGCGACGCCGAGCACATTCCCTTTCCGAATGCTTACTTCGATGTGGTGACAGTGGCATTCGGCTTGCGCAACATGACGCACAAGGATCGCGCGCTTGCTGAAATGCGCCGCGTGGTGAAGCCGGGCGGCAAGGTCATGGTGCTGGAGTTTTCCAAGGTGTGGCAGCCGCTGGAGAAGGCCTATGACCTGTACTCTTTCAAGGTACTGCCGTGGTTGGGCAGCAAAGTGGCGGGCGACCCCGAGAGCTACCGCTATCTGGCCGAGTCCATCCGCATGCACCCGGATCAGGAAACGCTCAAGCAGATGATGGAACAGGCCGGATTGGACTCGGTCGAATACTTCAATCTGACGGCGGGTGTCGTGGCTCTGCACGTCGGCCGTCGCCTTTAAGTGTTGCCGTCGTTCCACCGGATGGGCGATGTAGCGCGTTGCGGCGATATGCCACGATCCTTCACATTGAATTTCGGCGTTGACGTCTTCATCTAATGGCGTCACTGCCACTGGAGAGAAGACAGCGATGAGTTTGCATTGGGGTGGAAAATTGATGGCGGGCGCGCTGGTCGCGACGCTCGCACTGGGCACGGCAATCGACGCCAACGCCAAGCGCATGGGTGGCAGCCGCAGCATCGGCAAGCAGTCGTCCACCGTGACGCAACGCCAACAGACGCCGCCGGCCACGACGCCGTCGCCGACGCAGCAGGCCGCGCCTGCCGCACAACCTTCACCGGCCGCACCGGCTCCGGGCGCTCCGGCCGCAAAGCCCGGACGTAACTGGGGCGGCATGCTGGGCGGCCTGGCTGCCGGTCTGGGTATCGGTTATCTGCTGTCGAAGTTCGGTCTGGGCGCGGGCCTCGCCTCGTTGCTGTCGAACCTGATCCTGATCGCACTCGTCGCCTTCGTGGTGATGTGGATCATTCGCAAGGTCCGCGGCAGCCGTCCGCAAGGTCCTGCCTATGCCACGGGTGGCCCGTCGCTGGGCGGCGACCGTGAACCGTACGTGCCGCAACCTGCCGCACCGGCCCCGCAGGCTTCTGCTCCGGCGGCCGCATCGCTCAACACCGGCAACACGTCGGGCCTCGGCGCCGGCGCGGCAACCGCCGCACAGTCGTGGAACCTGGGTGGTTCGGCTGCGAGCGCGCAGGCCGTCAACGCTCAGCCTGCTGCAGCCGCACCGCAGCAGCCGTGGGGCGTGCCGGCAGATTTCGACACGCAAGCCTTCCTGCGCAACGCCAAGGTGTACTTCATCCGCCTCCAGGCCGCTTGGGACGCGGGCAATCTCAACGACATCCGGGAGTTCACCACGCCGGAAATGTTTGCCGAGATCAAGATGGACCTGGCCGACCGCGGCACTTCGCCCAACAAGACCGACGTGGTCTCGGTTGAAGCCGAAATGCTGGGCATTGAAACGCAGGCCGCCGAGTACCTCGCCAGCGTGCGCTTCTCGGGCATGATCCGCGAAGAAGCCAATGCACCCGCGCAGCCGTTTGCCGAGGTGTGGAACCTGACAAAGCCGACGCAGGGTGCGGGGGGGTGGGTGTTGGCGGGCATTCAGCAGTTGCAGTGATGCCGTAACAACTTGAAGCGGCGCAAACGGCCGTTTCAACATTCCCCGTAAAATAGGGTCCGACCGTCTGGTTCGGGCCCTTTTTGTTGCCCGCCGCTAGCCCGCTTTTTGCTGCTTTCTTGCTGTTTTTGCGCACCGTCACCGCATGTCCTCGACAGCCACTTCGTCTCCGTCTTCGTTTCCGCTCGTGCTGATGCAGCCGCTGCTGCTCGCGCTCAACCATCTGCTGCGCCAGGAGCCCTGGGCGCAGGAGACGTTGCGGCCCTTCGCAGGCCGCGTGGCGCGCTTTGACCTGGCGCCCATGTCGATGACGTTGCAGGTGGACGCCGCCGGCCTGGTGACCGCTCCCCCGCCTGATGTCGAACCGGCTGTGACCGTTGTCGTGCCGCTCGCGGCCGCTGCCGGCGATTACGCCACGGGCGGGCAGGCCGCCGTGCTCAAGCACGTGCGCATCGAGGGCGAGGCCGAGTTCGCCAACGTGTTGTCCACCCTGCTGCGCAATCTGCGCTGGGATGCGGCGGAAGATCTCTCGCGCCTGTTTGGCGATGTCATCGCGCAGCGCATGGTGAGCGGTGCGCAGGCCGCCCGCACTGAGGCCACGCGTGTCAGTCGTTCGCTGGCGGAATCGGTGGCGTCTTACCTCACGGATGAGCAACCGACGCTTGTCCGCCATGCGCGCCTTGCGCAGTTCGCCGACGATGTGGCCGCACTGCGTGACGCCGAAGCGCGTCTGGTCAAACGGCTGGAGCGGCTCGAAAAACTTCCACGACCGGCCACCCGGATCGCACGTCAGGGTGAATCGGCATGACGCGCTTCTTCCGGTTGGGCAAGATCGTTTTCGTCATTCTCTATTACGGGCTGGATCAACTCGCGTTGTCGGGCTTCAAGAGCCGCCGCATTCGCGCGCTGGTCTGGTTGCTGACGCTGGGCCGCAAGCCGAAGCTGCCCCGCGGCGAGCGCCTGCGCCTGGCGCTGGAGCAGCTTGGGCCCATCTTCGTGAAGTTCGGGCAGGTGCTGTCGACGCGGCGCGATCTGCTGCCGCCGGATGTGGCCGACGAATTGGCCAAGCTGCAGGATCGTGTGCCGCCGTTCGACCCGAAGGTGGCCGCCGCCATCGTGGAGAAATCGCTCGGCAAGCCGCTCTCGGCGCTGTTCCATCGTTTCGATCATCACCCTGTGGCGAGCGCGTCGATTGCACAGGTGCATTTCGCCACGTTGCGCGGCGGCCCCTATGATGGTCGCGAGGTGGCGGTCAAGGTCTTGCGCCCGGGCATGCTGCCTGTGATCGACAGCGACCTCGCGCTCATGCGGGATCTCGCGACCTGGATCGAAAAGCTGTGGGCCGACGCCAAGCGCCTGAAGCCGCGCGAGGTGGTCGCCGAGTTCGACAAGTACCTGCACGACGAGCTGGACCTGATGCGCGAGGCGGCCAACGCCAGCCAGCTGCGCCGCAATTTTGCCAAGTCCGATCTGTTGCTGGTGCCCGAGGTGTTCTGGGATTGGTGCACGTCTGAAGTGTTCGTGATGGAGCGCATGCACGGCATGCGGATCTCGCACACTGAAGAGCTGCGTGCCGCCGGTGTCGACATGCACAAGCTCGCCCGCGACGGCGTGGAGATCTTCTTCACGCAGGTCTTTCGCGACGGTTTTTTTCATGCCGACATGCACCCCGGCAACATCCTCGTGAGCGTGGCACCCGAGACGCTGGGCCGCTATATCGCGCTGGATTTCGGCATCGTCGGCGCGCTGTCGGAGTTCGACAAGAATTACCTCGCGCAGAATTTCCTGGCGTTTTTCCAGCGCGACTACCACCGCGTGGCGGTCCTGCACATTGAGTCCGGCTGGGCGCCGGAAGAGACGCGCGTGGAAGAACTGGAAGGCGCCATCCGCGCGTGCTGTGAGCCTTATTTCGATCGGCCGCTGGGTGAGATCTCGCTGGGTCTGGTGTTGATGCGGCTGTTCCAGACTTCGCGCCGCTTCAATGTGGAAGTCCAGCCGCAGCTTGTGCTGCTCCAGAAGACGCTGCTGAACGTCGAAGGGCTGGGCCGCCAGCTCGATCCGGATCTGGACCTGTGGAAGACGGCCAAGCCGTTCCTCGAACGCTGGATGCACGAGCAGATCGGCTGGCGCGGTTTTGTCGAGCGACTGAAGGTCGAGGCGCCGCAATGGGCCAACAAGCTGCCGGACTTCCCGCGCCTGGTGCACCAGATTCTGGATCGCCACTCCCGCGAGGACGGCAATGCGCAGACCGCGGCGCTCACCGCGCTGCTTGCCGAGCAAAAGCGCACGAACCGGCTGCTGTCCGCCGCGCTGCTGTTCGTCGGTGGTTTCGCGGTCGGCATTGTCGCGACGCATGTGCTGGCCTGGATGGCCCGCTACTGATTTGCTGTCAACTTTCGAGCGCCATGGCCGAACCGCCCGTCTTTCAATCCCGCGACGCCGCCGATCCCGCCTTCTGGGACGAGCGGTTCAGCCGCGAGCACACCCCATGGGACGCGGCCGGTGTGCCTGCCGCATTCCAGCAATTTTGTGAATCGCAGCCTGTGCCGCTTTCCACCTTGATCCCCGGTTGCGGCAGTGCCTACGAGGCCGGCTGGCTGGCCGAGCGCGGCTGGCCGGTCACGGCGATCGACTTTGCACCGAGCGCCGTGGCATCGGCCAGAGCCGTGCTGGGCCCGCACGCCGACGTGGTGGAAATGGCGGATTTCTTCGGCTTTTCGCCGGCTCGCTCGGTGCAATGGATCTACGAACGCGCATTTCTGTGTGCGATGCCGCGTCGGCTGTGGCCCGACTACGCCGCGCAGGTGGCGAAATTGCTACCGCCGGGCGGGTTGCTTGCGGGCTTCTTTGCCGTGGTGGAAGGCCGCGAGGCGGTGCCTAAGGGGCCACCCTTTGAAACCACGCAGCCCGAGCTGGATGCGCTGCTGTCGCCCGCGTTCGAGCGCATCAGCGATATACCCATTGCCGAGGCAGACTCGATTCCGGTGTTCGCGGGGCGCGAGCGTTGGCAAGTCTGGCGGCGCCGCGCTGATTGATCTGTCTACCCGGCCAGTGTTGGTGCGAAGCAACATGGGCCATGGTCAGGGAAAAGCCTGCCCGCGCCCGTTGCGGGCCGTCGCACAAAAATCTGGCAATCGGGGCGGCATTCGTGGTCGCACCGATGCCCCGGCGCGCAGTCCCATCGCTATAATCCGGCCACTTTGCCCGGCGCCCCCGGGGCCCAAAACCGGGCCACCATGGGGTTTTCCTGCTTCTTTCCGCGCTGCCATGCTGATCTGGTTTGTCATTGTTTACTGGGTGATTTCGGTCGGGATCGGCCTCTGGGCGGCGCTGCGCGTGCGCAATACCGCCGATTTCGCCGTGGCTGGCCGCAGCCTGCCGTTCTACGTCGTGACCGCCACGGTGTTCGCCACCTGGTTTGGCTCCGAGGCGGTGCTCGGGATTCCCGCAGAATTTCTCAAGGACGGCCTGCACGGTGTGGTGGCCGATCCGTTCGGTTCGTCGTTGTGCCTGGTGTTGGTGGGTCTGTTCTTCGCCAAGCCGCTGTACCGGATGAACCTGCTCACCATTGGTGACTTCTATCGCAACCGCTTTGGCCGCGTGGCCGAAACGCTGACCACGCTGTGCATCGTCGTGTCGTACCTGGGCTGGGTGGCAGCGCAGATCAAGGCGCTGGGGCTGGTGTTCTACACCGTGTCTGACGGCGCGGTTTCGCAAGACCTCGGGATGATGATCGGCGCGGGCAGCGTCCTCGTTTACACGCTGTTCGGCGGCATGTGGTCGGTGGCGGTGACGGACTTCATCCAGATGATCATCATCGTGATCGGCATGCTGTACATCGGCTGGGAAGTGTCGGGTCAGGCCGGTGGCGTCGGCACGGTGGTGGCGCACGCGGCGGCTTCGGGCAAGTTTTCGTTCTGGCCGGCGTTCAATCCGATCGAAATCATCGGCTTCGTGACGGCGTGGATCACCATGATGCTCGGCTCGATCCCGCAGCAGGACGTGTTCCAGCGGGTGACGTCGTCGCGCACGGAGCGCATTGCCGGCACAGCTTCGGTGCTGGGCGGCGTGCTGTATTTCATGTTCGCGTTCGTGCCGATGTTCCTGGCCTATTCCGCCACGCTCATCGATCCGCAGATGGTGGCAAAGTACATCGATACCGATTCGCAGATGATTCTGCCGAACCTGGTGCTGCAGCATGCGCCGATCTTTGCGCAGGTGATGTTCTTCGGCGCGCTGCTCTCAGCCATCAAGAGCTGCGCCAGCGCGACGCTGCTCGCGCCGTCCGTGACGTTTGCCGAAAACGTGCTGCGCCCGTTGTTGCCGAACATGGACGACAAGCGCTTCCTGCGCGTCATGCAGGCCGTGGTGCTGACGTTCACGGTGCTGGTGACGCTGTTTGCGCTGAACTCGCACCTGTCGATCTTCCACATGGTCGAAAGTGCTTATAAGGTAACGCTGGTGGCTGCCTTCGTGCCGCTGGCCTTTGGCCTGTTTTGGAAGCGCGCGACGAAGCAGGGTGGGCTGCTGGCGATTATCGTGGGCCTCGCGGCATGGATCTGGTGCGAAGTGTTCCTGCCCAATGCGATGCTTCCGCCACAATTGGTTGGCCTCTTGGCCAGCTTTGGCGCCATGGTCCTGGGCTCGCTCGGCCCGCAGTGGATCGAGAACCGCGCGCCGACCACGAAGGCGGCTACGCAAGCCTGAGCGTCTTGTCGAGGGCGTGCGCGGTGTGCCACTTTGTCGCACATCGCCCTCGCCCGCGCCGAATCTGCGGTCTGGAATTCCCTCAAAAGGGTTTATAATTCAAGGCTTTGCGCGCCAGCACTTGTATGGCGCGCAGTTGCCCCAATCTTGCGTAAGCCCGTGCGTGTGCGTAGTTCCCGCATCGCGTTCGCGGTATGCGCGGGCAATCCCAATCGCTTTCTTGTCATTTGTTTGCTCCTGGGTGAGGACACCATGCCGATCTATGCTTATCGATGCGACGCCTGCGGCCACGCCAAAGATGTGCTGCAGAAGATGAGCGACGCTCCGCTGACGGATTGCCCCGCATGCGGCGCGCCGGCGTTCAAGAAGCAGCTCACCGCTGCAGGCTTCCAGCTCAAGGGATCGGGTTGGTACGTGACGGACTTCCGCGGCGGTTCCGGTGGTGCATCGGCTGCCGCAGGTGGAACCGGTACGGCTGCCAAGACGGATGCCGCAGCGCCGACCGCACCGGCTGCGTCGTCGGACAGCGTGTCGTCCAGTGCCAGCGCGCCGGCTGCGTCCGGTGGCTGCGGCACGTCCTGCGCTTGCCACTGATTGCATCGCTTACCTTTTGGTCCATCGCCCATGAAACAGAAAACTAGCGCACTCAAGACATGGTTCCTGACCGGTCTTCTGGTGCTTGTCCCGCTCGCGATCACGCTGTGGGTGCTGTCGCTCATCATCGGCACGATGGACCAGAGCCTGGCGCTGCTGCCGTCGGCATGGCAGCCGGATCAGCTGTTCGGGCGGCGCATTCCTGGCGTAGGCGCGATTCTCACGCTGGCGTTCATCCTGATCGTGGGCGTGCTGGCGCACAACTTCATCGGCCAGAAGCTGGTGCTCTGGTGGGAAGCGCTTGTCGGCCGCATTCCCGTGGTCGGCCCGATCTATTCCAGCGTGAAGCAGGTGTCGGACACGCTGCTGTCGTCTAACGGCAATGCGTTTCGCAAGGCGCTGTTGGTGCAGTACCCACGTGAAGGCTCGTGGACGATCGCCTTCCTGACCGGCCGCCCCGGAGGTGATGTCGAGAACCACCTGCAGGGCGAGTACGTCAGTGTGTACGTGCCGACCACGCCGAACCCGACGTCGGGTTTCTTTCTGATGATGCCCAAGGCCGACACCATCGAGCTGGACATGACGGTGGACGCTGCGCTCAAGTACATCGTGTCGATGGGTGTGGTGGCGCCTGAAGCGCTGCCGCGCCGCATGGACCCGCCCGATGCCTCTCAACAGACGGAGGACCGGTCGCCGGCTCAAGGGCCGCGCGACCCTTCGAATCCGACCGCGCTGCCTGCAGAAGGCGGCGCCATCGCGGCACCCTGAGCCGGCGATACGAACGAAGTCAATTCGACGCCGCCCCCCCCCGATCAACTTTCACGCGCGACGCTTTCTTGGCGGCGCGCTTCGCGGAAAACCACAACATGCAAATGCGTACTCAATACTGCGGTCAGGTCACCGAACAACTGCTCGGCCAGAGCGTTACGCTGTCGGGCTGGGCCCATCGTCGTCGTGACCACGGTGGCGTGATCTTCATCGACCTGCGCGACCGTGAAGGTCTGGTACAGGTCGTGTGTGACCCAGACCGCCCGGAGATGTTCAAGGTGGCCGAAGGTGTGCGTAACGAGTTCTGCCTGCAGGTGAAGGGCGTCGTGCGCGCCCGCCCGGAAGGCACGACCAACGCCAACCTCACCAGCGGCAAGGTTGAAGTGCTGTGCCACGAGCTGACGGTGCTCAACGCTTCGGTCACGCCGCCGTTCCAGCTGGACGATGACAACCTGTCGGAAACCACGCGCCTGACGCATCGCGTGCTGGACCTGCGCCGCCCGCAGATGCAGTACAACCTGCGCCTGCGCTACAAGGTCGCGATGGAGGTGCGCAAGTACCTGGACGACAAGGGCTTCATCGACATCGAAACGCCGATGCTGACCAAGAGCACACCGGAAGGCGCGCGCGATTATCTGGTGCCGTCGCGCGTGAACGCCGGCCAGTTCTTCGCGCTGCCGCAGTCGCCGCAGCTCTTCAAGCAGATGCTGATGGTGTCGGGCTTCGACCGTTACTACCAGATCACCAAGTGCTTCCGCGACGAAGACCTGCGCGCCGACCGCCAGCCCGAATTCACCCAGATCGACTGCGAAACGTCGTTCCTGAGCGAGCAGGAAATCCGCGACCTGTTTGAAGAAATGATCCGCACGGTGTTCAAGAACACCATGTCGGTCGAGCTGGACGCTAAGTTCCCGGTGATGGAGTTCCGCGAGGCGATGGCCCGCTTCGGTTCGGACAAGCCGGACCTGCGCGTCAAGCTGGAGTTCACCGAGCTGACCGATGCCATGAAGGACGTCGACTTCAAGGTGTTCTCGGGCCCGGCCAACGCAGAGGGCGGCCGTGTCGTGGCACTGCGCGTGCCGGGCGGGGCGTCCCTCTCGCGTGGCGATATCGACGCCTACACAAAGTTCGTCGAAATCTACGGTGCCAAGGGCCTGGCCTGGATCAAGGTCAACGAAGTGGCCAAGGGCCGCGACGGCCTGCAATCGCCGATCGTGAAGAACCTGCACGACGCGGCTATCGCCGAGATCTTGAAGCGCAGCGGCGCGCAGGATGGCGACATCCTGTTCTTCGGTGCCGACCGTGCCAAGGTCGTCAACGATGCGATGGGCGCGCTTCGTCTGAAGGTCGGCCACTCGGACTTCGCCAAGAGCACCGGCCTGTTCGAAGACGCCTGGAAGCCGCTGTGGGTGGTGGACTTCCCGATGTTCGAGTACGACGAGGAAGACGCCCGCTGGGTGGCCATGCACCACCCGTTCACGAGCCCGAAGGACGAGCACCTGGAATACCTGGAAACCGACCCGGGCAAGTGCCTGGCCAAGGCCTACGACATGGTGCTCAACGGCTGGGAAATCGGCGGTGGTTCGGTCCGGATCTTCCAGGAGGAAGTGCAGAGCAAGGTGTTCCGCGCCCTGAAGATCGGCGAGGAAGAAGCGCGTGCCAAGTTCGGCTTCCTGCTGGACGCGCTGCAGTACGGCGCGCCCCCGCACGGCGGCATCGCCTTCGGCCTGGACCGCATTGTCACGATGATGGCCGGTGCAGATTCCATTCGTGATGTGATCGCCTTCCCGAAGACGCAGCGCGCGCAGGATCTGCTCACGCAGGCACCGAGCCCGGTCGACGAGAAGCAGTTGCGCGAACTGCACATCCGTCTGCGCGCTGCCGAGGCAAAGGTCGCTGCACCCACGGCTGCAACGACCGCCTAAACGCCCGTTATCGCGCTTTACGACAAACCGCGCCGCCTGATAAGGGCGGCGCGGTTTGTTTTTGGGCGCTTGCATTGGGAACATTGCGTGCTAAACCGAATCTTTCGTTTCTGTCACGTTGGGTGACAACGAAGGAGGAGTGCTTAGATGGACTACATCGACTTTGCGCGCACATGGGTGGTCGCACACGCCGAGTTTCTGTTGACGTGTTTGATTGCCGCGCTGGTGGTGATACTGCTGGCGTGGATCGAGATTCGCCGTGCCACCCGGCGTGCCGCCATGGCGATGACCGAGGCCGTGGCCACCACGGTGGCAGCGTGCGTGCCCGAAATTGCGGCAGCGGCGCAGACCGCACATCCTGGGGCACCTGCATCGGCGGCATCTCCCGGGTTGGTTGAGGCGATGCGCGCGCTGGGTCACCTCGCTGCGGAACGGATGCACTGGCTGCATGCGGTCGCCAACCTGCGTTTGCCTGAGACGGCCTTGCCGCCGGCGGCACCGGGCATGCCCGTGCATCCGCTCGTATACGACACGCCGCGCCCGCTGGCCGAGGCTCACCTGGCGGCAGAACGCCGTTTTGCCGATCACGCGCGTGTTTTGCAGGCCGAACGCCGCGCCCTGCAAGCGCTGGAGACCGCAGAGCGCGAGGGCACCAGCGAATTGCATCGCATCGAGCGAGAGACCTCAGCCATCGTTGAACGTTTCGACCAGGCCAACGCGCAATCGGAGCAGACCGATGTGCAGCGCTTCCTCATCCAGAAATTCAACACGCTTGGCAATCGCGAACGCGAGTTGACCACGCAGCTCGCCGCGCTTCGCCAACAACTCGGCGAGCGTACGGAGGCGTTGTGGGCGCAATCGCAGCGCGCGGCCGATGACTATGCTGCGATGCTTGATCCGCTGCTGGCGGTAGCCCGTTGCAAGCTTGGTCATGAAACGGCGACGGACGAGACGGCACTGTGGCTCGCCCGCGCCCGCGCCGGACAAGGGCCGCTGCGCGCGGTTTGATTGCTGTCACGGCAGCACAGCGAGCGTCACGGTGGCACGCTTCTGGCTGCGGTAAGCTATGGCCTTGCAGCGCGATCGCGCCGTCCATCGAAGCACGCCCCCATGCCGCACAAGATTCCCGTTTCCGTTCTGGTCGTCATTCACACGCCCGACTTGCATGTGTTGGTGATGGAGCGGGCCGATCATCCGGGCTTCTGGCAATCCGTGACAGGCAGCTGCGATGCCCTCGACGAACCGCTGGCCGACACCGCCCGCCGGGAGGTGCTGGAAGAAACCGGCATCGACGCAGCCCAGCATCATCTGATCGACTGGGGCCACCAGATCGAATACGAAATCTACCCGCGCTGGCGGCATCGCTACGCGCCGGGCGTCACGCGCAACACCGAGCATTGGTTCGGCCTGCTGGTGAGCGGCAAGGTGCCGGTGCGGATGTCGCCGCGCGAGCATGTGCAGGCCGAATGGCTGCCCTATCAAGATGCCGCCGCGCGGTGCTTCTCGCGCAGCAACGCCGAAGCCATTCTGCAGTTGCCCGAACGCCTCGCTGCCTATCACGCGCGTCAGGCGGCACTGACAAAGGACCAAGCCTGACATGCTGCGTTTGCGCGTTGCCACTTACAACATCCACAAGGGCGTGACGGGCATTGCGCGGCGTGTGCGCGTGCATGACGTGCGGCAGGGTCTGCACACCATGGACGCCGACATCGTTTTCCTGCAGGAGGTGCAGGACCGCAACGACCGTCTCGTCGCCGCAGAACTGTTCGACCCGAATTACACGCAGCTGCGCTACCTTGCGACGGACGTCTATCCGCACACCGTCTATGGCCGCAATGCCGTCTACGAGCACGGGCACCACGGCAACGCCATTCTGTCGCGGTTTCCGATCCTGCTGTCGGAAAACTTGGATATCTCCGACCACCGTTTCGAGCAGCGCGGACTGCTGCACGCCGTGACCGATCTCGGCTTCGGCGAGGTGCATCTGCTGTGCGCGCACTTCGGCTTGTTTGCCCGCAGCCGGCAGAGGCAGGCGGAGGCGCTCGTCGATCGCGTGCGTTCGGTCGTGCCACCCGATGCGCCGCTCGTGGTGGCGGGCGATTTCAACGATTGGAACAACCGGCTCGATCGCACGATTTGCCAGGCGCTGGGGGCGACCGAAGTGGCCGACAAGGCCGCCGATGCGCGCCCGGTCCGCACCTTCCCCAGCCAGATGCCGTGGCTGCGGCTGGACCGCATCTACGTGCGCGGTTTTGACATCGAGCGTGCGCATGCGCTGACCGGCCGCGAATGGGCGCAGCGCTCCGATCACGTTCCCCTGCTAGCTGAACTGGCGCATCCATGAGGGTCGTGCGCGATGCGGGTCCGCTGCGCTCGGAGTGGCGGCGGGGTAAGCCCCTGCCCGGCAACGACGTCGACCTGCTGTGCGGTGGCGCTGAATTCTTCCCCGCACTGATCCAGGCCATCGATGCTGCGCAGCGCCGCGTCGCACTCGAGACCTACATCTACACCGACGATGCCACCGCCCACAGCGTGACCGAGGCGCTCGCCCGCGCGGCGCGGCGCGGCGTGGATGTCCACCTGACCCTCGACGGCTTCGGCACCGGCCTGCTGCCCGCGACCATCGCCACGATGCTGAAAGAGGCGGGCGTGCGGTTGCGTATCTATCGACCGCTGCGCGGTTTCCGCCTGCAACGCCGCCACCTGCGACGGCTGCATCGCAAGATCGCCGTCATCGATAATGACGTGGCGTTCGTGGGCGGCATCAACATCATCGACGACCTAAACCACGCGCCATTCAACGACACCGCGCTGGGGCCGCGTTACGACTTTGCGGTGCGGGTGCAAGGGCCACTGGTCGCGCAGATTGCGCTGACCGTCGACCGGCTCTGGTGGCAGATGGGCGTGCGCGCCGGCATGCGCGAGGTGGGCGTTACGGGCGTCGCCGCAGAATTTCCGGTGATCACCGATACGCCGCGGCCACGGCATCGAGGCGCATCCGGCCAGGAAAGCGAGCGCGCACCGGGCAACGTATTGGCCTCGCTGGTGCTGCGCGACAACGTCCGCAACCGGCGGGCGATCGAACGCGAATATCTGCGCGCGCTGGGCGCCGCACGACAAGAGGTGATCATCGCCAACGCGTACTTTTTGCCCGGTGTGCGTTTCATGAGGGCTCTGGCTGCATGCCGACGGCGCGGTGTGCGCGTGCGCCTGTTGCTGCAAGGGCAGGTTGAATACCGGCTGCAGCACTATGCAACGCGTTCGCTGTATCACATGCTGCTGCGCGATAACGTCGAGATCCACGAATACACCGCCAGCTTCCTGCACGCCAAGGTGGCCGTGGTGGATGATCGCTGGGCAACGGTCGGCTCGAGCAACATCGACCCATTCAGCCTGCTGCTTGCACGTGAAGCAAACGTGGTGGTGTGGGATGCGACCGTCGCCAACGAACTGCGCGCGGCACTCGAAGATGCCATCGCCCGTCACGCACGCCGCATCTTGGCGGATGAGCATGCCGCGCGCCGCTGGTGGTGGCGCTTCGCAGATTGGTGCGCCTATCGGCTCGTGCGCCTTGGCGTGGTCATCAGCGGGCGCGCGGCGCAGTACTAGCGGTACCGTTACAGACCTACAAGACACTACAAGACGGAGGAGACATGCAAGTCATCACAGCGGATGCGGCCGCGCGGTTGGTGCAGCCAGGGTGGACGGTGGCATGCGCGGGGTTTGTCGGCGCGGGCCATGCAGAGGCGGTCACGCACGCGCTCGAGCGCCGGTTCCTGACCACCGGCGAACCGCGGGACCTTACGCTCGTCTACTCCGCCGGGCAGGGCGATCGCGCCACGCGCGGCGTCAACCACTTCGGCAATCCCGGGATGACGCGCTGTGTTGTCGGTGGGCATTGGCGCTCCGCCACGCGACTCGCGGACATGGCGCTTGCCGAGCAGTGCGATGCATTCAATTTGCCGCAGGGTGTGCTCACGCATCTGTATCGCGCCATCGCAGGCGGCAAGCCCGGCGTGTTGACGAAGATGGGCCTGCACACCTTCGTCGACCCACGCACGGAGCTTGACCCGCGCTACCACGGCGGGGCGATCAATCAGCGCGCCAAGGCGGCGCGGGCGGCCGGTAAGGCGTCGTGGGTTGAGTACGAGCGCTTTCGCGGCGAAGACTATCTCTTTTACCCGAGCTTCCCGCTGCACTGCGTCTTCCTGCGCGGCACCGCTGCCGACCCGCGCGGCAACATCAGCACGCACGAAGAAGCCTTTCATCACGAGCTGCTGGCCATGGCGCAGGCCGCCCGCAACTCGGGCGGCATCGTCATCGCCCATGTGCGCCGGCTCGTTGATCGGCATGACAACCTGCAGGCGATCCACGTGCCCGGCATCCTCGTCGATTACGTGGTCGTTGCCGACGATGAAGCCGAACACCAGATGACCTTCGGCGAAGCGTTCAATCCGACCTATATCCGCCCTTGGCAAGGCGAGGCAATCCAGCTCAAGGAAGACGCCATCGAAGCGAGCGAGGCGCTGGAGGCTAATCACCACGGCGCGCTCGACGCCCGCACGCTGGTGCAACGCCGCGCCGTGCTGGAACTGATCGCGCAGCAACCGCGTGTCGTCAACCTCGGCGTGGGCATGCCCGCGGCCGTCGGCGCCCTGGCTGAACAGGAGGGGGCGCGCGGTTTCACACTGACTGTGGAGGCCGGCCCCATTGGCGGTACGCCGGCAGATGGCCTCAGCTTCGGCGCGTCGGCCTATCCCGAAGCGGTCGTGGATCAGCCCGCGCAGTTCGACTTCTACGAAGGGGGCGGCATCGATCTCGCCATCCTCGGACTGGCGGAATTGGACGGCGCCGGCAACGTCAACGTCAGCCTGTTCGGCGAGGGCGGCGACACCATCGTTGCGGGCGTGGGGGGATTCATCAACATCACGCAGAGCGCGCGCTCCGTCGTGTTCATGGGCACACTCACCGCCGGCGGCCTCCAGGTCGAAGCCGAAGACGGCAAGCTGCGCATCGTGCGCGAAGGGCGGCTCAAGAAGATCGTGCCAGCGGTATCGCACCTCACCTTCAACGGGGAATATGCGGCCCGGTCGGGCATTCCTGTGCGCTACATGACCGAGCGCGCCGTTTTCGAGATGCGCGAGGATGGACGCGGCGGTCGGCGCCTCACGCTCACAGAAATCGCGCCCGGCATCGACCTACAGCGGGACGTACTGGATCAATGCGCCGCGGACGTTGCCGTGGCAGCCGACCTGCGTGAAATGGATGCACGCATCTTTCGCCGTGGCGCCATGCATACCGCCATCACGCCGGTTTGATTTTCCGGCTGTTTATTTACTGATGGGTAGCACTAGAAAATCCGTCAGAAATGCTGCGCCAAGCCCCTCTTATGGGTGCGGCGCACACCGCGCAGATCCTTTACCTGAAAGGGTTTGCAGGATTCGCGCTGCGCCGCGCAAGGTGACGATTCAATGTCGCCATTTAGATGGCGCTTTCTAATAAAACACTTGCCGCTCAAAGGCCCCCTGTAAATAATTGAACGACCGTTCGATTTTGGGCTAGAGTGTTTGCGCAGGCTGGTTTACAGTCCTGCCCGGCACGCAAAAGGCGCCCTGCAGCAAGCCAATTTTCTCGCGTGTCACGCCCCAGAAAAGAACGGAGAGAAATCATCATGCGTCACCCGACCGCTCGTCTCGAATCGAATCACGCAGCAGCTACGCCGATGCGCAAGGGCGAGCTGACACGTGCAGCGATTCTCGATGCCGCGCTGGAACTGGCCTCGCGCGACGGACTGGAAGGATTGACGATCGGTGTGCTCGCGGAGCGCATGCAGATGAGCAAGAGCGGGGTGTTTGCACACTTCGGCTCGCGTGAGGATCTGCAGGTGGAAGTGGTTCGCGAGTATCACAAACGGTTCGAGCAGGAAGTCTTCTACCCGAGCTTGACGGAACCGCGCGGTCTGCCGCGCCTGTGGAGCATGGTGCGACGCTGGATGGAGCGCCGCATTCAGGAAGTGACCACGGGCTGCATCTACATCAGCGGCGCGGTGGAGTACGACGATCGTGCCGAAAGCCCGGTGCGTGACGAACTCGTCAAGAGCGTGACGATCTGGCGTGCGGCATTGGCCCGTGCGATCGCTCAGGCAAAGGAAGAGGGCCACCTGCGTGCAGAAGCGGACCCGCAATTGATGCTCTTCGAGATGTACAGCCTGGAGTTAGGGCTGCATCACGATGCGCGTTTCCTGCGGTTGCCGAACAGCGCCGAACTGGCCATGGTGGCGCTCAACAAACTCATTCAGTCTTACCGAACCTGACGCGGCATCGCACACCTAGCGGTCGCGCAGTACACACCAAGGAGTTGCAAGATGGGTCAATACACCGCACCGCTGCGTGACATGCAGTTTGTTCTCCATGAGCTTCTCGGCGTCGAGAACCACCTGAAGGAGATGCCGCAGCACGCGGAGATCGATGCCGACACCATCAACCAGGTGATCGAAGAAGCCGGCAAGTTCTGCTCTGAAGTCATCTTCCCGCTCAATCAATCCGGCGATCGCGAGGGCTGCACGTACCACGGCGACGGCGTGGTGACTGCACCCAAGGGTTTCAAGGAAGCCTATCAACAGTACGTCGAGGCCGGCTGGCCCTCGCTGGGCTGCGATCCCGAGTACGGTGGCCAGGGTCTGCCCATCCTGATCAACAACGCGCTGTACGAGATGCTGAACTCGGCCAACCAGGCCTGGACGATGTATCCGGGCCTGTCGCATGGCGCCTACGAAGCCTTGCACGCACACGGCACCGATGAGCTCAAGCAGCGGTATCTGCCGAAGCTGGTGTCGGGCGTGTGGACTGGCACGATGTGTCTGACCGAGCCGCATTGCGGCACCGACCTGGGCATCCTGCGCACCAAGGCTGAACCGCTGGCCGATGGCTCGTATGCCATCACGGGCACGAAGATCTTCATCTCGGCGGGCGAGCACGACCTGGCCGAGAACATCATTCACCTGGTGCTGGCACGTCTGCCGGACGCGCCGGGCGGCACGAAGGGCATCTCGCTGTTCGTTGTGCCGAAGTTCATTCCCGATGCCAGCGGCAATCCGGGCGAGCGCAACGGCGTGAAGTGCGGCTCCATCGAACACAAGATGGGCATCCACGGCAACGCCACCTGCGTGATCAACCTGGATGGCGCAAAAGGGTGGATGGTCGGCGAGCCGAACAAGGGCCTGAACGCCATGTTCGTGATGATGAACGCGGCGCGTCTGGGCGTCGGCATGCAGAGCCTGGGCTTGACCGAGGTTGCTTATCAAAACTCCGCAGCCTACGCCAAGGAGCGCCTGCAGATGCGTAGCCTCTCGGGCCCGAAGGCACCGGACAAGCCGGCCGACCCGATCATCGTGCATCCGGATGTGCGCCGCATGCTGCTGACGCAGCGTGCCTTCGCCGAAGGCGGCCGGGCATTCAGCTACTGGATCGCCCTGCAGATCGACCGCGAGCTGTCGCACGAAGACGAGTCCGTGCGCAAGGACGCGGCGGATCTGGTCGCGCTGCTCACCCCGATCGCCAAGGCCTTCCTGAGCGACAACGCATTCATCGCCACCAACGAAGGCATGCAGGTGTTCGGTGGCCACGGCTACATCGCCGAGTGGGGCATGGAGCAATACGTGCGCGACGCCCGCATCAACATGATCTACGAAGGCACGAACACCGTGCAGTCGCTGGACCTGCTGGGTCGCAAGATCCTGGGCGACATGGGCGCCAAGATGAAGAAGTTCGGCAAGCTGGTCCAGGACTTCGTGGAAGCCGAAGGCACCAACGAAGCCATGCAGGAATTCATCAACCCGCTGGCCGACATTGGCGACAAGGTCCAGAAGCTGACCATGGAAATCGGCATGAAGGCCATGGCCAACCCGGATGAAGTCGGCGCTGCCGCTGTGCCGTATCTGCGTGTGGTCGGCCACTTGGTGTTTTCGTACTTCTGGGCCCGCATGGCCAAGATCGCCCTGGAAAAGCAAGACAGCGGCGACTCCTTCTACAAGGTCAAGCTCGCAACGGCGCGCTTCTACTTCGCCAAGCTGCTGCCGGAGACGGCCTCGCAGATCCGCATGGCCCGCGCCGGCGGTGCGACGCTGATGGCTCTCGAAGCCGACCTGTTCTAACAGGCGCACTCACCCGGGGCGACGCACAAAGACCGTCGCCCCGCTCGTCTCTTCCTCACCTCCCGCGAGGACACCATGACCCGCACTGAACTCCCCACCAGCGCGCAGCCGCAGGCCGGCCAGCGTTCCAACTTCCTCGTCCGGCGCGTTGCCGTGCTGGGCGCCGGCGTGATGGGTGCGCAGATTGCCGCGCACCTGATCAACGCCAAGGTTCCTGTCACGCTATTCGACCTGCCCGCCAAGGAAGGCCCCAAGAGCGGCATCGCGCTCAAGGCCATTGAAAACCTGAAGAAGCTGTCGCCGGCGCCGCTGGGCATCAAAGAGGACGCCAACCTCATCCAGGCTGCCAACTACGAAGACGACATCGAGCGCCTGCGCGATTGCGATCTCGTTATCGAAGCGATTGCCGAGCGCATGGACTGGAAGCACGACCTGTACAAGAAGGTCGCGCCGCACATCGCCCCGCATGCGATCTTTGCCTCCAACACGTCGGGTCTGTCGATCACCGAACTGTCGGACGGCTTTGATGCCGAGCTGAAGTCGCGCTTCTGCGGCGTGCACTTCTTCAATCCGCCGCGCTACATGCTCCTGGTCGAGCTGATCCCGACCGCACACACGCGCGGCGACATCCTCGACAAGCTGGAAACGTTCCTGACCTCCGCGCTCGGCAAGGGCGTGGTGCGTGCGAAGGACACGCCCAACTTCATCGCCAACCGCGTCGGCATCTTCTCGATCCTGGCGGTGTTTGCAGAATCAGCCAAGTACGGTATTCCGTTTGACGTGGTGGATGACCTGACGGGTTCGAAGCTGGGCCGTGCCAAGTCGGCGACGTTCCGTACGGCCGACGTGGTGGGCCTGGACACGATGGCGCACGTCATCAAGACGATGCAGGACAATCTGAAGGACGATCCGTTCGCTCCGGTCTACGCCACGCCGCCCGTGCTGGCCAAGCTGGTGGAAGCAGGTGCCCTGGGCCAGAAGACCGGCGCCGGTTTCTACAAGAAGGAAGGCAAGGAAATCAAGGTGCTGGATCCGCAAAGCGGCCAGTACGGCCCGAGCGGCAAGAAGGCCGATGACATCGTCGTGCGCATCCTGAAGAAGGAGCCGGCTGAGCGCCTGAAGCTGCTGCGCGAATCCAACAACCCGCAGGCGCAATTCCTGTGGGCTGTGTTCCGGGACGTATTCCATTACATCGCGGTGTACCTGGAGCAGATTGCGGATTCGGCGGCGGAAGTCGATCTGGCGATCCGTTGGGGCTTCGGCTGGAACAGCGGCCCGTTCGAAGACTGGCAGGAAGCCGGCTGGAAGCAGGTGGCCGAGTGGGTGAAGGAAGACATCGAAGCCGGCAAGGCGCTGTCGGACGCGCCCCTGCCGCAGTGGGTGTTCTCGGGCCCGGTGGCGGACAACGGCGGTGTGCATTCGACGCAGGGTTCGTGGTCGGCGCATCAGGGCACGTTCCTCTCGCGTAGCACGCTGCCGGTGTACGGCCGCCAGGTGTTCCGTGCACCGATCAAGGGTGCGACGACGGTCAACCCGCTCACCTACGGCAAGACTATCGAAGAGACCGATGCCGTGCGCATCTGGGTGGACGACGCGGCCGGTCAGGACGACGTGCTGATCGTTTCGTTCAAGAGCAAGATGAACACGATCGGACCGAGCGTCATCGACGGTCTGACGCGTGCCGTTGATCTGGCCGAAGTGGGCTACAAGGGCCTGGTGGTGTGGCAGCCGACGTCGCTCAAGCTCGGTGCGCCGGGGGGTCCGTTCTCTGCCGGTGCCAATCTGGAAGAAGCCATGCCGGCCTTCATGATGGGCGGCGCCAAGGGCATCGAGCCGTTCGTCAAGAAGTTCCAGGACGGCATGATGCGTGTGAAATACGCCGGCGTGCCCGTTGTGTCCGCGGCGTCGGGCATCGCACTGGGCGGCGGTTGCGAACTGCTGCTGCACTCGGCGAAGCGCGTGGCTGCGTTGGAAACATACATCGGTCTGGTGGAAGTGGGCGTGGGCCTCGTGCCGGCAGGTGGTGGCCTGAAGGAGGCGGCTCTGGCGGCAGCCAAGGCTGCGCAGGCAGCCGGCAGCACGAACATCCTGCAGTTCCTGACCAATCGCTTCCAGGCCGCGGCCATGGCGAAGGTGTCGTCTTCCGCGCTGGACGCGCAGAAGATCGGCTACCTGCAACCGACCGACACGATCGTGTTCAACGTGCACGAATTGCTGCACGTTGCACGCAATGAAGTGCGTGCGCTGTCCGATTCGGGCTACCGCGCACCGCTGCGTCCGGTGGGCATTCCGGTGGCGGGCCGTTCGGGCATCGCCACGATCAAGGCGTCGCTGGTGAACATGCGTGACGGCGGCTTCATCTCGCAGCACGACTTCACGATTGCCTCGCGCATTGCTGAAGCCGTGTGCGGCGGTGATGTCGAAGCCGGCGCCCTGGTGGACGAAGAATGGCTGCTGGCGCTGGAGCGCAAGGCCTTCGTGGATCTGCTCGGCAGCTCCAAGACCCAGGAACGCATCATGGGCATGCTTCAGACCGGCAAGCCGGTGCGCAACTAATTGCCGCGACGACAGAGAGACAGGAGTTTCATCATGACCAAGCAACTGCAAGACGCCTACATCGTCGCCGCGACGCGTTCCCCGATCGGCAAGGCGCCGAAGGGCACGCTCAAGAACCTGCGCCCGGACGATCTGCTGGCGACCATCCTCAAGAGCGCTGTTGCCCAGGTGCCGAACTTGGACCCGGCGCTGATCGAAGACGCCATTGTTGGCTGCGCGATCCCGGAAGCGCAGCAGGGCCTGAACGTGGCGCGTATCGGTGCGCTGCTGGCCGGCTTGCCGAACACGGTGGGCGGTGTCACCGTCAACCGTTTCTGCGCCTCGGGCCTGACCGCTGTGGCGATGGCAGCCGACCGCATCCGCGTGGGTGAATCCGACGTGATGATCGCCGCCGGTGTCGAATCGATGAGCATGGTGCCGATGATGGGCAACTCGCCGTCGATGTCGCCAGACATCTTCACGCGCGACGAGAACGTCGGCATCGCCTACGGCATGGGCCTGACCGCCGAGAAGGTCGCCCAGCAATGGAAGATCTCGCGCGAGGCGCAGGACGCCTTCTCGCTGGCTTCGCACCAGAAGGCGCTGGCCGCGCAGCAAGCCGGCGAGTTCAAGGACGAGATCACCCCGATCGAGATCATCGAGAAGTTCCCGAACCTGGGCACGGGCGCGATCGACATCAAGACCCGCACGATGTCGCTGGATGAAGGCCCGCGTGCCGATACGTCGGTCGAAGGCCTGGGCAAACTGCGCGCCGTGTTCGCCAACAAGGGCAGCGTGACGGCCGGCAACAGCTCCCAGACGTCGGACGGTTCGGGCGCGTTGATCCTGGTGTCGGAGAAGATCCTCAAGCAGTTCAACCTGGTGCCGCTGGCGCGCTTCGTATCGTTTGCGGTGCGCGGCGTGCCGCCGGAGATCATGGGGATCGGCCCGAAGGAAGCGATTCCGGCCGCGCTGAAGGCGGGCGGCCTGACGCAGGACCAGATCGACTGGATCGAGCTGAATGAAGCGTTCGCCGCGCAGTCGCTGGCCGTGATCCAGGACCTGGGCCTGGACACCAGCAAGATCAACCCGCTGGGTGGCGCGATCGCGCTGGGCCACCCGCTGGGCGCCACCGGTGCCATTCGTGCGGCCACGGTGGTGCATGGCCTGCGCCGTCGCAACCAGAAGTACGGCATGGTGACGATGTGCGTCGGCACCGGCATGGGCGCCGCGGGCATTTTCGAACGCATGTGACCCCACGTCAGGGGGAAGGATTAAGTTCTTCCCCCTGCTTGTAAATCGCCCGTCTCAACACGCATGATTGCGCAGGCGCGCGCAGTACTACATCAACAAGCGCGCCGAAGAACGCGGCCGGCATCTAGCCGGCATCGCGACAGAAGCGGAACCATGATTCCGCAACAGAGGAGACACACCACCGGGCCACCGGCGGTGCACCAAGAGGAGGGCGTGCGATGGGCAACACTATCGGCGACACAATCGTATTGACCGACGCGGCATGCGATATGCCACGCTCGATGATCGATCAACTGGGGTTGGGCGTAGTGCCGTTCCGCATTCGTGCGGGCGAATTGTTTGTGGAAGACCGCCGCGACGAGGTGGCGCTTCCGCAGCTCTATCGCAAATACCTCGTCGACAAGCAGGATCACTACGCCGAATCGATTCCGCTGCTCGAGCGCGAAATCGAAGACTTCCTGCTCAAGCACGTGGTCACGCAGCACGATCGGGCCTTGCTGCTGACCATTGCCAGTTCGCGCAGTCATTTCTACAGCCATGCAACTGGTGCGGTGGTAGGCACCACGGCCAAAAGCTTCAAGCCACGCAAGGATGCAGGCCGGTCAGGGCTGTTCGAGTTGACGGTGGTCGATACCGGCGCCATTGGCCCGGGCCAGGCGCTGATGGTGCATGAAGCCGCACGCATGCTGCGGGAAGGCGCAGAGGTACGTGACGTCGTGCACGTGATCGAAAACCGCCTGCGCGACGCCTCGCACGTCTATCTCGTGCCCGACGAGTTGCTGTACATGTACACGCGCGCCAAGCAGAAGGGCGAGAAGAGCATCACTTGGGGCCGCTACATGATGGGGACGGCGTTCAACGTGCGTCCGCTCATCCATATGCACCGGGGCGAGACGGAAGCCATCGCCAAGGTGCGCGGCTCGGAGGAAGGGATTCGCCGCCTGCTTGCGCATACCGAAACCATGATCGCCGAAGAGCGGCTGGCCACGCCCGTGGTGGCGATCACGTATTCCGGTTCGCTCGACACCGTACGCCGCATGGAACCGGTGCAAGCGTTGATGCGAACCGCACAGGACCACGGCGTGGAGGTACTGCTTGCGCCGATGAGCCTGACCGTGGCGTTGAACGTTGGGGCCAACGCGTTCTCCGTCGGTTATCTATCTGACTCTCCTGTGCCGATTTAGGGGCGCAGGTTTTACCTGGAGTTTTCATGTCGATTCGTACCGAGACTGCAGACGGCATCCTGACGCTGACCTTTGACCGCCTGGACCGCAAGAACGCCATCACGGCCGCGATGTATCAAACGCTGGCCGATGCACTGGTGGCCGCCGAAACCGATCCCGTCATCCGCGTGATCGTGCTGGCCGGTCATGAGAGCGTGTTCACGGCGGGCAACGATCTCGAAGACTTCATGAAGAATCCGCCCAAGGACGAGAGCGCCCCTGTGCACCAGTTCCTGCGGGCGATCAGCACAGCGAGCAAGCCATTGATCGCCTCCGTGAG
The DNA here is from genome assembly GCF_038440115.1 of Ralstonia sp. OTU4908. Lineage (NCBI taxonomy): Bacteria > Pseudomonadati > Pseudomonadota > Betaproteobacteria > Burkholderiales > Burkholderiaceae > Ralstonia > Ralstonia sp. OTU4908. The sequence goes on from NZ_JASATD010000005.1 coordinate 60,349, forward strand.
CGGCGCGGCTGTCGGCGTGGGTACGACCATGCTGCTGCATTGCGACCTCGTCTATGCGTCCGAGACGGCCAAGCTGTCGATGCCGTTCGCGCAGCTGGGGCTCTGCCCTGAAGCCGCATCGAGCTTGCTGCTGCCGCAGCTGGCCGGCTACCACCGCGCGGCTGACAAGCTGCTCTTCGGCGAGCCGTTCGATGCGAACGAAGCGCGCGAGCTGGGCCTGGTCAACCGCGTGTTGCCGGCCGGCGAGCTGGATGCGTTCGTGCGCACGCAAGCGCGCAAGCTGACGTTGTTGCCGCCCGCATCGCTGCGGGCCACCAAGCGCCTGATGAAGGAGGGCGCAATGCCGCAGATCGCCGAGCGCATGTCGGTGGAAGGCAAGCAGTTCGGCGAGATGCTGCGTGCCCCGGAGGCGCGCGAGGCGTTCACGGCGTTCTTCGAAAAGCGCCGCCCGGACTTCTCCAAGTTCAACTGAGCGAATCGTTTCCTGCAAAAGAAAACCCGGCGCGAAGCCGGGTTTTTTGTTGGGCCTGACCGTTCAGAGCGGCGGCAGCACGCGCGGCTTGCGGGTCTCGTCGGTCGCCACGTAGGTGAGGGTGGCTTCCGTCACCTTGACGGTGGCGTGCCGGCCGTTGGCGTGCATGCGTTGCGCATAGACTTCCACGTCCACGGTGATTGACGTGCGGCCTGTCTTCACCACGTTGGCGTAGAAGCTCACCAGATCGCCCACGTACACCGGCTGCTTGAAGACGAACGAGTTGACCGCGATCGTCGCCACCCGGCCGTTGGCGCGCACCACGGCGGGAATCGACCCTGCGATATCCACCTGCGACATGATCCAGCCGCCAAACACATCGCCGTGAACGTTGGCGTCGGAGGGCATGGGCATCACGCGCACGGCGGGTTGCTTGTCGGCGGGCAACGTGACGGTTTCAGGTGGGGCTTGGGTATCGGACATGATGATGCAGGGCAGCATTGAAGCAGAGGGAGGGCCCACCAGCGGGGCCAGGGCGCGCGCAGGTGATCGGTGGGAGAATACACAATCCGCCATTTTATTGCACCGCACATGCGCCGCTTTCCCGCCTCTTCCGAACCGCCTCCGCCGGGGGCTGCCCGCGGCGACTGGCGCACCATCAAGAGCCTGCTGCCGTATTTGATGGCCTACAAGTGGCGTGTGGCGCTGGCGTTGTCGTTCCTGATCGCAGCCAAGGTGGCAAACCTTGGGGTGCCGATGGTCATGAAACGGCTGATCGATTCCATGAACGTGTCGCCGTCCGACCCGCGCGCGCTGCTGGTTGTGCCGGTGGGCATCATCATCGGCTACGGGCTGCTGCGGCTGTCGACGTCGCTGTTTTCGGAGCTGCGCGAAATCCTGTTTGCGAAGGTGACCGAGAGTTCTGTGCGCACGCTCGCACTGCAGGTGTTTCGCCATCTGCATGCACTGTCGCTGCGCTTTCACCTTGAGCGCCAAACCGGCGGCATGAGCCGCGACATCGAGCGCGGCACACGCGGCATCCAGTCGCTCATCTCCTATTCGCTGTACAGCATCCTGCCGACGCTGGTGGAAGTGGGCCTTGTCATCACGTATTTCTTCGTGAAGTACGACGTGTGGTTCGCGCTCATCACGTTCTGCGCGCTGGTCAGCTACATCGTCTTTACGGTGACGGTGACGAACTGGCGCACGCACTTCCGTCGCAAGATGAACGAGCTGGATTCGCGCGCCAACCAGAAGGCGATCGATTCGCTGCTCAACTTCGAAACGGTCAAGTACTTCGGCAACGAAGACTACGAAGCACGTCGCTACGACGAGAACCTGAAGCACTACCGCGCCGCGGCCATCCGGTCACAGAACTCGTTGTCGGTGCTGAACTTCGGCCAGCAGTTCATCGTCGCCACGGCGCTCATCCTGATTCTGTATCGCGCCACGCAGGGTGTGGCGGCGGGGCACATGACGCTGGGCGACCTCGTGCTCGTCAACACGCTGATGCTGCAGATCTACATTCCGCTCAACTTCCTGGGCGTGATCTACCGTGAGCTGAAGCAGGCCGTGACCGACATGGACCGCATGTTCAATCTGCTGCAGACCAACCGCGAAGTGGCCGACAAGCCAGACGCCCCGCCGCTGACGGTGCATGCGGGCGAAGTGCGCTTCGCGCATGTCGACTTCAGCTACGAGGCCAATCGCCAGATTCTGTTCGATGTCGATTTTACGATTCCGGCCGGCACGACCACGGCGGTGGTGGGGCAGAGCGGTTCCGGCAAGTCGACGCTGGCGCGCCTGCTGTTCCGTTTCTATGACGTGAAGTCCGGCGCCATCCAGATCGACGGACAGGACTTGCGCGATGTCACGCAATCCAGCGTGCGCGCCGCTATCGGCATCGTTCCGCAAGACACGGTGCTCTTCAACGACAGCATCTACTACAACATCGCCTACGGCCGCCCCGATGCAAGCCGCGAAGAGGTGATCGAAGCCGCCCGCGCGGCGCAGATCCATCACTTTGTCGAATCGCTGCCCGACGGCTACGAGACGCAAGTCGGCGAGCGCGGCCTGAAGCTCTCCGGCGGCGAGAAGCAGCGCGTGGCGATTGCGCGCACCCTGCTCAAGCGGCCACCGATTCTCGTCTTCGATGAAGCGACGTCTGCGCTGGACTCGCGCACCGAGCACGCCATCCAGGAAGAACTGATGCGCCTGGCGCAGAACCACACCACGTTGGTCATCGCGCACCGCTTGTCGACCATCGTGCGTGCGCACCAGATCCTGGTGATGGAGCACGGTCGCATCATCGAGCGCGGCACGCATGAATCGTTGTTGCGTGCGGAAGGTCGTTACGCGCAGATGTGGCGCATGCAGGCGCGCGAGCCGGAGCGCGTCTCCGAAGAAACAGAAGACGCCCGAGCAGGTTGAGGGGAGAGACAACGCGATGGAACTCAAATGGCTGGAAGACTTCATCAGCCTGGCCGAGACGCGCAGCTTTTCGCGCTCGGCCGAATTGCGGCACGTGACGCAGCCGGCGTTTTCGCGGCGCATCCAATCCCTTGAGGCGTGGCTTGGCAATGAGCTGATTGACCGATCAAGCTACCCCACGCGCCTGACCCCCGCCGGCGAGGTCTTCTACGAACAGGCGTTGGCGATGCTCGCCCAGGTAAGCGAGACGCGCGCACTGATGCGCGGCCAGCGTCCGGCCAGCGCGTCGACGATCGACTTTGCCGTGCCGCATACGCTGTCGCTCACGTTCTTCCCCGGCTGGCTTGCACAAGTGGAAGAAAAGATCGGCAAGCTGCAATGCCGCTTGCGCGCGCTCAACGTGCACGATGCCGTGATGACGCTGGTGGAGGGGGGGTGCGATCTCGTGATGGTCTATCACCATGCACGGCAGATGATCCAGCTCGACCCCACGCGCTACGACATGCTGGTGCTTGGCACCGAGCGCCTGTCTCCGTTTTCCAGACCGGATGCAAGCGGGCGGCCGATTTATCGGCTCGTTCCGACCGCACGCAAGCCCATCGCCTACCTGAGCTACACGCCCAACGCTTTTCTCGGGCGCATGGTGGATGTGCTGCTGGAAAACTCGCCGGTGGCGCCGCTGCTTGACAAGTGCTACGAAACCGACATGGCTGAGGCGCTCAAGGTGATGGCGCTGGCCGGCCATGGCGTGGCCTTCCTGCCCGAGAGTGCGGTGCGCGACGACGTGGCAGCCGGACGCCTCGTGCGCGCCGAAGGCAAGGGCGGCGGTACGTTGTCGATCGAGATGGAAATCCGGCTTTACCGCGAGCACCCGCAAAGCGGCGCACACGACCGTCGACACCCCCAGTCCAAGCGGAAACGCGAGCTGATCGACACGTTATGGAGCGCGCTGGCGGCCTGAACGGACACCCGGATTCGAGTAGAGGGTTATGCGTCTGATGCATAACCCGATGTAAAAACGGCATTGGATTTCGTTCTGGCCGGTCCCTAAGCTGGCGGGCATTTTGTGGGACTTGAAGGACCTTACCGAGGTCCAAAAAAGGAAGACAGCCATGTCCAATGTCGCATCTCCGTCGACACTCCAGCACGCCATCCCGTCCTATCTGCCGGCCGACAATCTCGGCCCGTGGGGCATCTATCTGCAGCAGGTCGATCGGGTCACCCCCTATCTCGGCTCGCTCGCACGTTGGGTTGAAACGCTCAAGCGCCCCAAGCGCGCGCTGATCGTCGATGTGCCGATCCAGATGGACGACGGCCGCATCGCCCACTTCGAGGGCTATCGTGTGCAGCACAATACGTCGCGCGGCCCGGGCAAGGGGGGCGTGCGTTTCCACCAGGACGTGACGCTGTCGGAAGTGATGGCGTTGTCTGCCTGGATGTCGGTGAAGAATGCGGCCGTGAATGTGCCGTACGGTGGTGCCAAGGGCGGTATCCGCGTCGACCCGCGCAAGCTGTCTTCCGGTGAACTTGAACGCCTGACGCGCCGCTACACGAGCGAGATCGGCATCATCATCGGTCCGAACAAGGACATTCCGGCTCCGGACGTGAACACCAACGCGCAGATCATGGCGTGGATGATGGACACGTACTCAATGAACGAAGGCTCCACCGCCACTGGCGTGGTGACCGGCAAGCCGATCGCACTGGGCGGCAGCCTGGGCCGTCGCGAGGCGACCGGCCGCGGCGTGTTCGTGGTCGGCAGCGAAGCCGCACGCAATCTCGGCATCGACGTCAAGGGTGCGCGCATTGTGGTGCAGGGCTTCGGGAACGTCGGCAGCGTGGCCGCCAAGCTGTTCCACGACGCCGGCGCCAAGGTCATTGCCGTGCAAGACCACAAGGGCATCGTCTTCAACGGCAACGGCCTGGATGTCGACGCGCTCATCAAGCACGTTGACCACAATGGCAGCGTGGCCGGCTTTGCTGCCGAGACCGTCTCGCAAGACGACTTCTGGGCCCTGGACTGCGAATTCCTGATCCCGGCCGCGCTGGAAGGCCAGATCACCGCCAAGAACGCGCCCCATATCAAGGCAAAGATTGTCGTGGAAGGTGCAAACGGCCCGACGACGCCCGAGGCGGACGACATCCTGCGCGACCGAGGCATCCTGGTCTGCCCGGACGTGATCGCCAACGCCGGCGGCGTGACGGTCAGCTACTTCGAGTGGGTGCAGGATTTCTCGAGCTTCTTCTGGACCGAAGACGAGATCAACCAGCGCCTGGTACGGATCATGCAAGATGCCTTCCGTGGCGTCTGGCAAGTGGCGCAGGACAACAAGGTTACTCTGCGTACGGCGGCGTTCATCATCGCCTGTACGCGGATTCTGCAGGCTCGCCAAGAGCGCGGTCTGTACCCCTGATCGGCAACGCGCTGGTCAATACCGGCGCGGTGCTCCAACAGGGCACCGCACTGGTCTATCGCGTTGCTGCCGATCAGGCGGCCATGCGCGACGGTTGAAGAAAGCCGGTGCTCATGGGGCGAACCATAACGTTCCGGAGCGCCGCACCATGAGAAGGGCGATGGCGTCATCGTCGTCCTTCCCATCCTCAAGTCGGGTTCGTTAAGCGACAGAGAGCGCACATCGGGCGGGCTTTATTTCCCCTGGTTTTCCTTAGCAATGGGCGGTCATTCCGCTCAAGCAACCGTGCCCGCGTGCCGATGTTGCAGAGCGCCGCCATGTCTGGCCCTGCGCGTCTTTTCCGGTTTTCCGGAAAGCACAACGTAAGGTATCCGGTTGCTCGGAAAACACAGCTGCGGCAGGGTCCGCGCCAGAGGAAAAACTCCGTTGGATTCAACGATTTAGTGGCAACACCAATACTGTCGCCAAACGTTTTTTGGTACAGTCCCGTCTTTCTCTTTCATGGTCAAAAGGAGACTTTCATGAACCTCGCCAAGCTGGCAACTGTGGTTGCAGCCGTTGGTGTCGCCGTTGGTACGTTCGGCAGCGCTGCCCACGCAGAAGAGCTGACCGGTACGCTCAAGAAGATCAAAGACACCGGCACCATCACGCTGGGCGTGCGCGATTCGTCGATTCCGTTCAGCTACAACGTCGGCGGTGTCCGCACGATCGGCTATTCGTACGACGTCGCCACCAAGATTGCCGAGGACGTGAAGAAGCAACTCGGCCTGAAGGATCTGAAGGTCAACGAGATTCCGGTTACGTCGCAGAACCGCATCACGCTGCTGCAGAACGGCACCATCGATCTGGAGTGCGGCTCGACCACGAACAACCTCGAACGTCAGAAGCAGGCATCGTTTACGAACACCATCTTCATCATCGGCACGCGCATCATGGTGAAGAAGGATTCGGGCGTCAAAGATTGGGCAGACCTGAAGGGCAAGAACGTCGTGACCACCGCCGGTACGACTTCGGAACGCCTGCTGCGCAAGATGAACGATGAGAAGCAGATGGGCATGAACATCATCAGCACGAAGGACCACGGCCAGTCGTTCCTGACGCTGGAATCGGGTCGCGCTGTCGCGTTCATGATGGACGACGCCCTGCTGTATGGCGAGCGCGCCAAGGCCAAGAACCCGGCTGACTGGGTGGTCGTGGCCAAGCCGCAATCGCGCGAAGCCTACGGCTGTATGGTTCGCAAGGACGACAAGCCGTTCAAGGCCCTGGCCGACAAGACGATCGCCGGCATGATGAAGGACGGCACGATCAACGCCGAATACAAGAAGTGGTTCGAGCAGCCGGTTCCGCCCAAGGGCGTGAACATGGAGTTCCCGCTGTCGGACGACATGAAGGCGCTGATCAAGAACCCGAACGACAAGGCTCTTGACTGATCGGCTCCCTCAACGGGCCTGATACAAGCGTCACCGAAACGGAAGGCAAAGGCCGGTTAACAGGTCTTCTCCCTTCCGTTTCTTTTTGAGGGAACCATCATGAATTACCACTGGAACTGGGGCGTCTTCTTTACGGAAGCCGCCCAGAATCAGACCTATCTGGACTGGCTGCTGGCGGGGTTGAAGACCACCGTCGTGCTCGGCCTGTCTTCCTGGATCATCGCGCTCGTCATCGGCTCCGTGCTGGGCGTGCTGCGTACGGTGCCGAACAAGTGGCTGTCGGGCCTTGCCGCAGCCTACGTGGAAGTGTTCCGCAACATTCCGCTGATCGTGCAGCTCTTCATCTGGTACTTCGTCATGCCAGAACTCGTGCCGGGCGGCGACTACATCAAGCAGATGAACCCCGCCACGGCGATGTTCCTGTGCGCGATGCTGTGCCTCGGTACCTTTACCGCGGCACGTGTGTGCGAACAGGTGCGCTCGGGTATCAATTCGCTGCCGCGCGGTCAACGCAACGCAGGCCTGGCGATGGGCTTCACGCTTGCGCAGACGTATCGCTACGTGATGTTGCCGATGTCGTTCCGCATCATCGTGCCGCCGCTTACGTCGGAGTTTCTGAATATCTTCAAGAACTCCGCCGTGGCCTCGACGATCGGCTTGCTTGAGCTTGCCGCACAAGGCCGCCAGTTGGTCGACTACACCGCACAGCCGTACGAATCGTTCATCGCCGTGACGCTGATGTACATGCTGATCAACCTGACCGTGATGGGCCTCATGCGCTGGGTGGAAGCACGTTCCCGGCTGCCTGGCTTCATCGGTGGCAAGTAATCGGGCGAGGACTCTTCATGGCTTATCAATTCGATTTCTCGTCCATCAACGTCGACAACATGCGCGTGCTCGGCGAGGGCATGGTCCTTTCGCTCGAGATCACAGGCACGGCCATCCTGGTCGGCATCGTGTGGGGCACGCTGCTGGCGATGATGCGCCTGTCGGGCATAAAGCCGCTGCAGGTGTTCGGGCAGGCGTACGTGAACCTCTTCCGGTCCATCCCGCTGGTGATGGTGCTGCTGTGGTTCTTCCTGATCGTGCCGCAGGTACTGCAGAAAATCTTCAACCTGTCGCCGGCCACCGACATGCGCATGACGTCCGCGCTGGTCGCCTTCGCGCTGTTTGAAGCGGCGTACTACTCGGAGATCATCCGCGCCGGTATCCAGAGCGTCTCGCGCGGGCAGATGTTCGCCGCCTACGCGATGGGTATGACGTACGGCCAGGCCATGCGCCTGGTGATCCTGCCGCAGGCATTCCGCAACATGATTCCGTTGCTGCTCACCCAGGCCATCGTCCTGTTCCAGGATACGTCGCTGGTGTATGTGAGCGCGCTGTCGGACTTCTTTACGCAGGCATACAACATCGGTGAGCGCGACGGCCGTATCGTCGAGCTGCTGCTGTTTGCCGGCTTGTGCTATTTCGTGATCTGCTTCGGCGCCTCCGTGCTGGTGAAGCGACTTCAGAAGAAGGTGACCCAATGATCGAGATCAAGAACGTTTCCAAGTGGTACGGCAGCTTCCAGGTGCTGACCGACTGCACCACCAGCGTGAAGAAGAGCGAGGTGGTGGTGGTGTGCGGCCCGTCGGGTTCGGGCAAGTCCACGCTGATCAAGACCGTCAACGCGCTGGAGCCGTTCCAGAAAGGCGAAATCTTCGTCGACGGCACTTCGGTCGGCGCCAAGGGCACCAACCTGCCGAAGCTGCGTTCGCGCGTGGGCATGGTGTTCCAGAACTTCGAGCTGTTTCCGCACCTCTCGATTACCGAGAACCTGACGATTGCACAGCAGAAAGTGCTGGGCCGCTCGAAAGAAGAAGCCATGGCCAAGGGCCTGAAGTATCTGGATCGCGTGGGTCTGAAGGCGCACGCTGCCAAGTACCCGGGCCAACTGTCGGGCGGTCAGCAGCAGCGGGTGGCAATCGCCCGCGCGCTGTCGATGGACCCGATCTGCATGCTGTTCGACGAGCCGACCTCCGCGCTGGACCCCGAAATGGTCAACGAAGTGCTCGACGTGATGGTGGAACTGGCAAAGGAAGGCATGACCATGATGTGCGTGACTCACGAAATGGGTTTCGCGCGCAAGGTGGCCAACCGCGTGATCTTCATGGACCAGGGCCGCATCGTTGAAGACTGCGAGAAGGAAGAGTTCTTCGGCAACATCGACGCGCGTTCCGATCGCGCCAAGCAGTTCCTGTCGAAGATCCTGTCGCACTGAAAATCGCTTCACGATCCTACTGCGCGACCCGATCTTGGCCCTGCGATGCTCGCCGTACCCATGTACGGCTGCGCTTCTCGGACCAACCTCAGGCCGCTCGCTACGGATTGTGAACCGATTTAAGCGCCGGGTTGGAGGCAACAAAAAGCCGCTCTATCAGGAGCGGCTTTTTGTTGGGCGATGATCATGTCAGGTGCAAGCCGTATTGGCCGCGTTGGCGATCTGCACGGCTTCCGGAATCGGCACCTTGGTCGCCATCGTGGCTTGGCCCGATTCGAACATCAGCAGCTCGCCCGGGGCGAATTGCGTCCAGACTTCGTTGTCGGTGAGCGGCGCAGTGGCGATGACAGCCACCCGATCGGCGGGCGTGGTGTATTTGGCGAAGTCGATCGTCATGTCGGCGTCGATCAAATGCGCCGTCGAGAACGGCCACTGCCGCACGATGTAATACAGCCGCGTTGAGCAATGCGCGAACTGCGCCTGCCCGTTGCAGAGCAAGAAATTGAACACACCGTAGCGGGTGATTTCCTTGGTGATGTCGGACAGCGCGTAGAACAGCTCGTTAAGCGGCGGCTGCGACCCGGGAAAGCGCTTGCGCAGCGCCTGCATGATGAAACAGAAGGCGAGTTCGCTGTCGGTATCGCCCACGGGCTGGTAGACGCCCGAGAGAAACGGCGAGAAGTTCTTCAGGTCGCCGTTGTGCGCAAAGATCCAATGCCGGCCCCACAGCTCCCGCATGAAGGGGTGGCAGTTTTCCAGCCGCACCGTGCCCTGCGTCGCCTTGCGGATGTGCGAGATGACGTTCTTGGACTTGATCGGGTAGCGCTTGACCAGTTCCGCCACCGGCGAGGTGCCGGCCGACTGATTGTCGATGAACAGGCGGCAGGCCTTGTCCTCGAAAAAGGCGACGCCAAAGCCGTCGGCATGGTGGTCGGTGACGCCACCGCGCGCGGCGAACCCGGTGAACGAGAACGTCACATCGGTCGGTTCGGCGCAGTTCATGCCCAGCAGCTGGCACATGGTGGGGGAAAAGTCGGATGCAATAAAATGTTCATTATCCTGCCGGCCGCCGGGGGTGCCAAGCGCCTTCGTCTTCACGGCACCGCCCCTGGGGCCGGGCGTTGCGCACATGCCGCACGCCATGCGTCCAGACTACCTAAACCGGAAGCCATTCCCATGAAGCTCGACCGCACCGCCGCCCGCGCCCTCCTGCTGGAGAGCTACGCCGCCGCCGTGGGCGCGGCCGATCCGCTGAAAATCGTCGCTGACTTCCTCCCCCCGCCGCATGCCGTGGGCAAGACGCTCGTGGTCGGCGCCGGCAAGGCGGCTGCCTCGATGGCGCTGGCCGTCGAGCAGGCCTATGCCGGCCGCGCACAGATCGAAGGCCTGGTCGTCACGCGTTATGCGCATGGCCTGCCGACCGAGCACATCCGCGTTATCGAAGCCGGGCACCCGGTGCCGGACGAGGCGGGCGAACAGGCGGCGCAGGAAATCCTGGATCGGGTTTGCGCGCTCACCGAGCGCGACCGCCTGATCGTGCTGGTTTCGGGTGGCGGCTCCAGCCTGCTGTCCCTGCCTGCCGAAGGCATCCCGATGGCCGATCTGAAGGCCGTGACGCGGGAGTTGCTGCGCTGCGGCGCGCCGATCACCGACATGAACATCGTCCGCAAGCACCTGTCGCGCATCCAAGGCGGGCGGCTTGCGGCCGCATCCCGCGCGCCGGTCACGACACTGATCGTCTCGGACGTGGCAGGCGATGACCCGAGCGCCATTGCCAGCGGCCCGACCGTGCCGGATGCGAGCACTTACGCCGATGCGCTGGCCATCATCAAGCGTTGGGGCGCGCAGATACCCGATACCGTGCGCGCGCACCTCGAACGTGGCGCACGCGGCGAAATTGCCGAAACGCCCAAACCCGGCGACGCCTGCTTTGCACGCGTGACCAATCACGTCATCGCCACCGCGCAACAAAGCCTCCAAGCCGGTGCCCAGGTGTTTGCGACGCGCGGCATCCACACGGCCATCCTCGGCGACACGGTGACCGGCGAGGCGCGCGAGGTCGCCCAGGTGTATGGCGCGCTGGCGCGGCAGGTGCGCCAGCACGGCACCCCGTTTGTAGCGCCGGTAGCCCTCATCTCCGGTGGCGAATGCACGGTGACGATTCCGCCAGGCTTGACCGGTGGTCGTGGCGGGCGCTGCGCGGAGTTCCTCCTCTCGCTCGGCGTCACGCTCGAAGACATGGACAACGTCTACGCACTCGCCGCTGATACAGACGGCATCGACGGATCGGAGGACAATGCGGGTGCGCTGCTCGACCCCGAATCCATCGCCCGCGCTGCCGCCAACGGTGTCGGCGCACGCGCCGCGCTCGACGCACACGACGCCTACGGTTTCTTTGCGGCCGCCCATGACCTGATCGTCACGGGCCCGACACGCACCAACGTCAACGATTACCGCGTCATCCTCATTCTCTGATTCACGTTTTTGCCGACCGCTTTCGCACGCACCATGACCGACACTCTTACGATCGTCCGCCCCGATGACTGGCACCTGCACCTGCGCGACGGCGATGCGCTCGCCGATGTGGTGGGCGACACCGCGCGCCAGTTCGGCCGGGCGATCATCATGCCCAACCTCAAGCCGCCGGTGACCACGACTGCGCAGGCGCGGGCCTACCGCGAACGCATCCTTGCCGCGCTGCCCGCCGGCACGCAGTTCGAGCCGCTGATGACGCTGTACCTCACCGACAACACCTCGCCCGAGGTGATCCGCGAAGCGAAGGCCAGTGGTTTCATCCACGGCGTGAAGCTGTATCCGGCCGGCGCCACGACCAACAGCGATGCCGGCGTGACCGATCTGCGGCGCTGCGCCAAGACGCTTGAAGCGATGCAGGAAGTCGGCATGCCGCTGCTCGTGCACGGCGAGGTGACGGACCCGACCGTCGACATTTTCGACCGCGAGGCCGTGTTCATCGACACCGTGATGCTGCCGCTGCGCCGCGATTTTCCCGCGCTGAAGGTCGTGTTCGAGCACATCACCACCAAGCACGCCGCCGAATACGTGCGCGATGCGGAAGGCCCGGTTGGCGCGACCATCACCGCGCATCATCTGCTGTACAACCGCAATGCGCTGTTCGTCGGCGGTATTCGCCCGCATTACTACTGCCTGCCGGTGCTCAAGCGTGAAACGCACCGCCTGGCGCTGGTGGCAGCGGCCACCTCGGGTCACCCGCGGTTCTTCCTTGGCACCGACAGCGCGCCGCACGCCAAGGGTGTGAAGGAACACGCCTGCGGCTGCGCCGGCTGCTACACCGCGCTGCACGCCATGGAGCTGTACGCCGAGGCCTTTGAAGACGCCAACGCACTCGACAAGCTCGAAGGGTTTGCGAGCCTGCACGGGCCGGACTTTTACGGCTTGCCGCGCAACGCCGGCACGCTCACGCTCACGCGCTCGCAATGGCAGCTTCCCGCCGAAGTCCCGTTCGGTGAGCAGACGCTGGTGCCACTGCGCGGCGGCGAGATGCTGCGCTGGAAGTCGGTCTGATTTGGCAGTGGAATGCTTGGGTGCGATCGATTGGAGCCATCCGGCGTTCGCACCGCTCGCTGCAGTGGGCGCGCCGCTTGCAGAGGCAATCTCGCGTGGCGCCGATCTTCGAGACGCACTGAACGCACAGCCGGCGGCACAAGCGATCCGCACGTGCAGCGGCCATGCTCTGCGCTTCGTCCCGCAAGATGCACTGCCGGCCGGCGCCGCGTACGAAGCACACATCGCCGCCACCGGCCAGGTGCCGACGCGGGACAATCTCCACGACTTTTTCAACGCCCTGATCTGGCTGCATTGGCCGCGTGCGAAGGCAGCGCTCAACGCGCGCCAGGCGCGGGCGATCACGCAGGACGGGATTGGCGCGGCACGCGGCACCGTCCGCGATGCCGCCACGCTGTTCGACGAAAACGCTCTGATCTTCGTGCACACCGAAGACGCGCCGGAGCGCTGTCTGACCGGATTCGACTGGCGCGGCTTGTTCGTCGAGGGCAGGGCTGCGTGGGGCGCCACGTGCGCCGTTCTGCCGTTTGGTCACGCAGTCTTGGAAAAGCTGGTCGCGCCTTACAAGTCGATCACCGCACATGCGTGGCCAGTGCGCGTGGCTGCGTTGCCGGCGAACCGCCCCTCGCTAGACGCTGCGCTGGCCGCGACGCTCCTGCACGCCGATCTCGCGCCGGGCAATTTCCGTCCGTTGCCCGTCATGGGGATCCCCGGGTGGTGCGATGCCAACGAAGACGCCGGCTTCTATCTGGACACGTCAGTCTTTCGCCCGGGCCGGCGGCGATTCTTACCCGAACAGTGCTAGACTCGCGCCTCGCGAAGCGGACCAGACAACCGCTGCTTCCGCCGCCTCGTGCGAGCGGAAGGGGAGGAAAGTCCGGACTCCATAGAGCAGGGTGATGGCTAACGACCATCCACGGTGACGTGCGGAATAGGGCCACAGAGACGAGTCTTCGCCCCGGCTTCGGTCAGGGCGAAGGGTGAAACGCGGTAACCTCCACCCGGAGCAATCCCAAGTAAGCAGGCGATGAAGCGGCTCGCTGAGTCTGCGGGTAGGGAGCTTGAGCCGGCTGGCAACAGCCGGTCTAGAGGAATGGTTGTCACGCCGCTGGTTTCGGCCACGCGGCGCACAGAATCCGGCTTATCGGTCCGCTTCGCTTCTTATTCCGATGCCGTTGGCTGCGTGGCGAGGTCCACCAGTTCCAACGAGTGCGTAATCTCGGCCGTCTTGGCCAGCATGATCGACGCCGAGCAATACTTCTCGTGCGAAAGCTGTACCGCGCGCTCCACCGTTTCCCGTTTCAGATTGCGCCCCGTCACCGTGAAGGTGAAGTGGATGCGCGTGAAGACCTTGGGGTCGGTCTCGGCGCGGTCGGCGTGCAGCTTGACGCTGCAGCCCTGCACGTCCTGGCGACCGCGTTTGAGGATCAGCACCACGTCATATGCGGTGCAGCCACCGGTGCCCAGCAAGACCATTTCCATGGGGCGCGGTGCCAAATTGCGGCCACCCCCGTCCGGCGCACCATCCATCGTGACGAGATGGCCGCTGCCGGTTTCCGCCAAAAACGCCATGCCATCCGGGCCGGTCCAGCTCACTGTGCAGTCCATGTCCAATCCTTGTGCAGAGGGTCGGCCAGCGCCGACGGAAAGCCACATTGTAGCCATCGACCCTCGCACGCGTTGGCATGCCTAGGGTGAACGCGGCTTGACAGTGACACCCATGCGAAAAGGTGCAACCCGTCACTTGTGCACCCAAATCGCGCGCGAATTTGAGGAATAGCTCTAGCGTTGGCTGGCTGGGTCGACGGCAATTGTGAGCAAACCGTTGATTTATAAAGTAAATTCTCAAACTTCGCTCACCCGATTTGTATTCCGCATTACGAAATTCAATTTCGTAGTGCAAATTTCCTTGCGCGTGCCCCAGAAGTGGATATAATTTGCACCATTGGATCGACTGATGCGGTGCAACCCACCAAGTCAACGATCAGCAGGTGTCTCCTCCACCCTCCTCCTTTGGTGGATTCAAACCCAAGCTTGATGGCTTGGGTTTTTTTTGTCCGTCGGTCACGTTGGTGCCTTTTTTCTTGTGTCAAGGGGTCTCTGCGGGGTACAATCGAAATCTTTTCCGGATTGCCCGCGGAAAAGAAATCCAGAGAGCCCGCACCAACAAGCGGGAAGGCGGGCCGGCGATGACCTTGCATGAGGTTGCGCAGGCGTCCGCAAGACGATCCGTTCGTGAGCAGTCTGAACGCAAGTTCTCAGCGCGATACGGGTCCACTCGGGCACTGACTCAATATTTGGAAAAATCATGAAGACCTTTTCCGCAAAGCCCCATGAGGTGAAGCGCGATTGGTACGTGATTGACGCGACGGACAAGGTCCTCGGGCGTGTCGCCAGCGAAGTGGCACACCGACTGCGCGGCAAGCACAAGCCCGAATTCACTCCGCACGTCGATACCGGCGATTTCATCATCGTCATCAACGCAGCCAAGCTGCGCGTGACGGGCGCCAAGACGACCGACAAGAAGTACTATCGCCACTCGGGTTACCCGGGCGGTATCTACGAAACGACGTTTGGCAAGATGCAGCAGCGTTTCCCGGGCCGTGCCCTGGAAAAGGCTGTGAAGGGCATGCTGCCGAAGGGTCCGCTGGGCTACGCGATGATCAAGAAGCTGAAAGTTTACGCCGAAGGCTCGCATCCGCACGAAGCTCAGCAGCCGAAAGCGCTGGAAATCTAAGGGGCCTAATCCATGATCGGAAACTGGAACTATGGCACCGGCCGCCGCAAGAGCGCTGTGGCACGTGTCTTCATCAAGTCCGGCAAGGGCGACATCATCGTCAACGGCAAGGCCATCAACGAGTACTTCGCTCGTGAAACCTCGCTGATGATCGTGCGTCAGCCGCTGGAACTGACCAACCACGCCGCTACGTTCGACATCAAGGTGAACGTGGTCGGTGGCGGTGAAACCGGCCAAGCCGGTGCCGTGCGTCACGGCATCACCCGCGCCCTGATCGATTACGATGCAACGCTCAAGCCCGCCCTGTCGAAGGCCGGTCTGGTGACGCGCGATGCACGTGAAGTCGAGCGTAAGAAGGTTGGTCTGCGCAAGGCCCGCCGCGCCAAGCAGTTCTCGAAGCGTTAATCCGCTTCCACCTGCTTCAGCAAAGAACCACACCCTCGGGTGTGGTTTTTTGTTTTGAGCGTTCGAACTAAACGATGTGATGTTTTGGGCGCGTTGCTTACCCTTTGCAACAGCTCCGACATGTCCGCAGGACTACAATTCACACTTCGTTAGCGTTCGGCCCGTATGATGCAATCCGCTGTTTCTCCTAATCCGATTCTGATCCGCAAGACGGGTCAGGAGGTGCGCGCATGAAGGCGCGTCGCTTGTTGCGTCGCGCTTCCGTGCTCGCGCCGAACGTCACTGTCCGTTCGCGCCTGCCTTGGCCAGTAACAGTTTTGCTGGTCGCGGTCGTACTGGGGCTAGCGGCAGCCGCGGCGCTGTGGGCGTTCGAAGAAGGGCGCCGCCTGACCGGGCCGCACGATGCCGATTTGCGCGCAATGAATCGCGAGCTGGCTGCCAAGTTGGCCGCCGTGCAGGCCGAGCGCGACAAGCTTTCCGCATCGGCCGGCACGGTGGATGCCCGTCTGGGGATCGCCGAAGGTGCTCAGGCGCAGATGGCCGAGCAACTCAAGGCACTGGAGACTGAAAACGCTCAGTTGAAGGAGGATCTGGCGTTCTTTGACAGTCTGTTGCCCGCCCCCACCAATTCCGCTGGTATCTACGTGCGCAGCTTCCGCATCGCGCCGGATGAGGCGCAGCCGACGCGCATGCGGTTCCGGGTTCTGCTGATGCAGGGCGGCGGCAAGGCCTTCGCGCCGGTGTCCGAATTCGAGGGGCAGCTGGCGCTCACGCTTAACGTAGTGCAGGGTGGCAAACCTGCTACGATCGATTTCCCGGGCGCCGCAGCGAGTGGATCACCTGCGACCAGCGCCCGCGTCAAGCTCACGCACTACCAGCGCCTCGAGGGCTGGGTGGACGTGCCCCCCGGCGCCACGGTGCAATCGGTGATGGTGAAAGTGCTGCAGAACGGCAAGATCAAAGCGAGCCAGAGTTTTTCCATCTGACGGGCGTTGTCCTGTCGAGGATCCGTACACAGAGGAGTCGACGATGCTATTTGGCAAAAAGAAAGGGCTAGCGATCGAAACGCTACTGGGTGCCCGTACCAAGCTGGAGGGGGATCTGCGTTTCTCGGGCGGTCTGCGGATTGATGGCGAGATCAAGGGCAACATCTACGGCGATCCTGACAAGCCCAGCATGTTGGTGATTACCGACAGTGCGCGTGTCGAGGGGGAGGTGCACGTCGGCCATCTGATCCTGAACGGGACGGTGGTTGGCCCGGTGCACGTGGCGGAGCTGCTGGAACTGCAGCCGAAGGCGCGCATTGAGGGCAACGTGCAGTATGCGGCGCTGGAAATGCACCAAGGCGCAGTCGTCATGGGCACGCTGACGCACGCGGCGCCTGGCGATGTGAAGCTGCTGCCCAACCTCAAGCTGGCCTCCAACCAGGATTGATCACATCCCGCGCCGGCCGTTGCTGGCGCACCGCACAATGCCCACTTGAAACGCGGGGCTTCGGCACGATTTGCAGCTTGCGCTTAAAATACAGGCAAGTTTCAGTCGTTCCCACAGGAGATTTTCATGAACGCAGTCGCGCAGGCAGCCACGCCCGATGTGAACGAGGTTCCGGCTCCGCTGGTCTTTACAGACAGCGCTGCGGACAAGGTCAAGCAACTGATTGAAGAAGAAGGTAACCCAGAGTTGAAGCTGCGCGTGTTCGTGCAAGGCGGCGGGTGCTCGGGCTTCCAGTATGGCTTCACCTTTGACGAAGAGACCAACGAAGACGATACGACCATGACGAAGAATGGCGTCTCGCTCTTGATCGACTCGATGAGCTACCAATACCTGGTGGGCGCCGAGATCGACTACAAGGAAGACATCAACGGCGCGCAGTTCGTCATCAAGAACCCGAATGCTTCGACCACGTGTGGTTGCGGCTCGTCGTTCTCGGTCTGACGCCATATCGCTGTAAAAGAAAAAGCGCACTTCGGTGCGCTTTTTTGTTGGCTGCAGATTGGGGCTCAAGCCGGGTAGATCGCGCCGAGGATGCGACCGCCCGATGCGCCGGTCGCGGTGTGCAGATTGCCGTGGGCGCGGAGCAGGCACTGGCGCGCGAGCCACGCGAATGCGAGCGCCTCCACCTGATGTGCGGGCACACCGAACACCTCCGTCGGAGCGACTTGCACCCCCGGTAATTGCTGCGCGATGCGTGCCATCAGCGCGCCGTTGCGGGCGCCACCACCACAGACCAGTAGTGACGCCGCCTGTGCCGCATGGGTATGTACGGCATCGGTGATGGTGTCCGCCGTGAGCGCGAGCAGCGTGGCTTGAACATCTTCGGGGCGCGCGGTGTTCAGCGCATCGCCGAGGATTTGTTGCAGCCATGCCGGGTTGAACAGGTCGCGGCCGGTGCTCTTGGGCGGCAGCGCCGCGAAGAACGGTTCAGCCTTCAAGCGCGCAAGGAGCATCTCGTCGACGTGTCCGCTGCGGGCCCAGGCGCCGTCGGCGTCGTAGCGGGTATCGCGGTGCATGTGAACCCAATAGTCCATCAGCGCGTTGCCCGGGCCGCAGTCGAAGCCAAGTACGGCGTCGCGCGCGTTGGAGGCCTGCGGCGGCAAGATCGTGAGGTTGGCGATGCCGCCAATGTTGCAGACCACTCGCCAAGCATCGGGCAGGCCGAACAGCGCGCGATGCAGTGCCGGAACGAGGGGGGCGCCTTGGCCGCCGGCGGCGATGTCGCGACTGCGAAAATCGGCAATGACATCGATGCCGGTGCGCTCGGCCAACACCGCCGGGTGCTGCGTTTGGCGCGTGTAGCCGATGCCATCGTGGGTGCCGGGCTGATGACGGATGGTCTGCCCGTGCGCGCCGATGGCCCGCACGTCCTGCGCGGCCAGGCCGGTTGCGGCAAGCAGTCGGGCAACGCAGTCGGCGTAGGCCATGGCCAGCGCATTGGCGGCCAGCGCCTCACGATGGATCTCGTCGTGGCCGGCGTGTTGCAGGTCCAGGAAGCGCTGGCGCAACTCGGGCGAGAAGGGCACGTACGCGTCGGCGAGGACGGTCGGGGTTTCGCCGGAAAAGTCCGCCAGTACGCCATCGACGCCATCCAGGCTGGTGCCCGACATGAGGCCGATGTAGCGATCGGTAGAGAGTGCGGTGTGGTTCGGATGGCTCATGCGCGACAGCTTACCAGCGCAATGGCAGGCCAAATGGACACATCACGGTAAAATCCCCGGATCGCGCGGCCGGCACGCTTCAATTGATGTCGGCCATCGTGCACGCACCTTTTCCCTGATTGTTGATCCGTTCGCGCCGTTTTCCCTGTGCGGCGCGGTGACCTTTCCTTTTGCCATGACTGCACCTGCCACTTCCGCCGCTTCCGACAACGCTACGCCGGGCAAACCAAAGTATCCGGTCACCCTGGAGGTGGCGCACGCGATGGAAGTGTCGCTGCGCGGCTGCGACGAATTGCTGATCGCTGCCGAGTGGGAGCAGAAGCTGGCCAAGAGCGCCGCGACAGGTGTGCCGCTGCGCATCAAGCTGGGCCTGGATCCCACGGCGCCTGACATCCACATCGGCCACACGGTGGTGCTCAACAAGATGCG
Organism: Ralstonia sp. OTU4908; assembly: GCF_038440115.1. Taxonomy (NCBI): domain Bacteria; kingdom Pseudomonadati; phylum Pseudomonadota; class Betaproteobacteria; order Burkholderiales; family Burkholderiaceae; genus Ralstonia; species Ralstonia sp. OTU4908. The sequence continues at coordinate 79,624 of NZ_JASATD010000005.1, forward strand.
CCAGTTGCAGGACCTGGGCCACCAAGTGATTTTCCTGATCGGCGACTTCACGTCGACCATTGGTGACCCGTCCGGCCGCAACGCCACGCGCCCGTCGCTCACGCGCGAGCAGATCGAGACCAACGCGCAGACGTACTACCGCCAGGCCAGCATGGTTCTGGACCCGAGCAAGACCGAGATCCGCTACAACAGCGAGTGGTGCGACCCGCTGGGCGCGCGCGGCATCATCCAGCTCGCCGCCAAGTACACCGTCGCCCGCATGATGGAGCGCGATGACTTCACCAAGCGCTACAAGGCCGGCGTGCCGATCTCGGTGCACGAATTCCTTTACCCGCTGATGCAGGGCTACGACTCGGTCGCGCTCAAGTCCGATCTGGAACTGGGCGGCACCGACCAGAAGTTCAACCTGCTGGTCGGCCGCGAACTGCAGAAGGAATACGGCCAGGAGCCGCAGTGCATCCTGACGATGCCGCTGCTGGTTGGCCTGGACGGCGTCGAGAAGATGTCCAAGTCCAAGGGCAACTACGTCGGTATCAGTGAGGCGCCCAACGAGATGTTCGGCAAGCTGATGAGCATCTCCGACGACCTGATGTGGACGTACTACACGCTGCTGTCGTTCCGCCCCCTGGCCGAGATCGACCTGATGAAGCAAGAGATCGCGCTGGGCCGCAACCCGCGCGATTGCAAGGTGATGCTGGCGCAGGAGATCGTTGCGCGCTTCCACAGCCAGGCGGACGCCGAACGCGCCCTGGAAGACTTCAACCACCGCGCACGCGGCGGTGTGCCGGACGACATTCCGCAGATCGAGCTGTCGGGCGCACCACTGGGTATTGCACAACTGCTGAAGCAGGCTGGGCTCTGCCCGTCCACGTCGGACGCCAACCGCAACATCGAGCAGGGCGGCGTGAAGATCGACGGTACCGTCGTCAGCGACAAGGCCTTGAAGATCGACGCCGGCACGTTTGTGATGCAGGTCGGCAAGCGTCGCTTTGCGCGCGTGGTGCTGAAGTGATCGGACTGATCCAGCGTGTGTCCGAGGCGGCGGTCCGTGTGGACGGCCGCGTCGTCGGCGAGATCGGCCCGGGCCTGCTCGCGCTTGTCTGTGCGGAGCGCGGTGACACCGCTGCAGAGGCCGATCGTCTGCTCGAGAAGCTGCTGAACTATCGCGTGTTCTCCGACGCGCAGGGCAAGATGAACCTGCCCGTGCGCAACATCGACGGCAACGGGCAGGAGGGCGGCTTGCTGCTGGTGTCGCAGTTCACGCTGGCGGCCGACACCAAGTCCGGCACGCGGCCGAGCTTTACCCCCGCCGCGCCGCCGGAAGATGGCCGCCGCCTGTACGAACACTTCGTGGCGCGCGCGCGTGCGCAGCACCCGATCGTGGCGACCGGCGAGTTTGGTGCCGACATGAAGGTGTCGCTCGTCAACGATGGCCCGGTCACGTTTTGGTTGCAGGTTGCGCCGCAAGCTGCTGCATCTGCTGCAAAGATAGCCACGCCGGACGTGGCCAAATCTGTCTGACTCGTCCAGGAACCTTGTGATGCCACGCGCCGCCGCCATCCCCCTGCCGATGCTGCAGATCACCCACATCGTGCTCATCCGCCACGGCGAGACCGACTGGAACCGTGAACGGCGCCTGCAAGGCCAACTCGACGTGCCGCTGAACACGCAAGGGCTGGAGCAGGCTGCGCAGTTGGGCAAGGCACTCGCGCGCGAGCGGTTCGATGCGGTCTATGCGAGCGATCTGTCGCGCGCCAGGCAGACGGCGCGGGCGCTGGCAGATGAAGTGGGCGTGCCCGTGCGCGACGACGCCGGTTTGCGCGAGCGCTGCTACGGCCAGTTCGAAGGTCTGACCTACGCCGAAGTTGCCGCACGGCATCCGGACGACTTTGATGCCTGGCAGAACCGCGTGCCCGAATTTGCCCCGCCCGGCGGCGAGACCCTCACTGAATTCCACGAACGTGCGGTCGAGACTGCGCTCCGGCTGATCCGTCGCCACCCCGGCGAGCGCATCGCGCTGGTCAGCCACGGCGGCGTGCTCGATTGCCTGTACCGCCACGCCAACGCCATGACGCTCACCGAGCCGCGCCAGCACGAGCTGCGCAACGCGAGCATCAACCGGCTTTCATCCGATGGTCATCAACTGACCGTGTTGCAATGGGGGGATGTCGCGCACCTGGATTTGCTGGTGCTCGACGAAGTGGACCGCCGTGTTCCTTAAACCTTCAGCCGGAACGGCGTGAAGTTGGTGTCGCGGTCGTAGTAATCCTCGTTCTCGGCGCGCTTGAGGAAGGCGACGACGCGGTAGGTGAGCGGCGTTGCGACGATTTCCCAGCCAGTCTTGAGGATGTATTGCGCAATGGCGACACGCAGCACCTGTTCGTGGGGCCAGATGCCGTAGAAGGCGATCACGTAGAACAGCGACGAATCGACCGCCTCGCCCACCACGGTGGATCCGACGATGCGCGTCCACAGCCATTTTCCTTCCGTCGCGATCTTCATCTTCGCCAGCGTGTAGCTGTTGGCGAAGCTGCCGCACCAGAACGCAATGAGCGACCCGGCGACGATGCGCGGCGTGTTGCCGAACACGTCGTTCAGGCTCTTCTGATAACCGGCCATGAAGGGCGCCACCGGTAGCGCCAGCACGACCAGCGACATGAACGACGCAAAGATCAGTGCGGCAAAGCCCGCCCACACCACGCGCCGATCACGCCCGTAACCGTACACCTCGGTGAGGATGTCGCCGAAGATGTAGGAAATTGGAAAGAACAGCACGCCAGCGCCGAAGGTGACCGATCCGAGCACCGGTAACGTGACCTGCGCCGCCTTGGACGCGCCGATCAGGTTCGAGCACAGCAGCACTGTGACGAAGGCCGCCATGATGAAGTCGTAGTATCGGAACGTGCGATTCGGGTGGTGCGGGGCGGCAGACATGTCGGGGTGCGCGGAGGTTATTGGTTGTCGTCCCAGAGGTCCCGCACCGGGCCGCTCTTCGGAGCGCCCAGCCCGAAGTGCTGGTATGCCGAAGCCGTGGCCACGCGGCCGCGTGGCGTGCGCTGCAGGTAGCCTTGCTGGATCAGGTAGGGCTCGAGCACGTCTTCAATGGTGTCGCGCTCTTCGCCGATGGCGGCTGCCAGGTTGTCGATGCCGACCGGCCCGCCATTGAACTTGTGCAGGATCGCTTCGAGCAGTTTGCGGTCCATCAGGTCGAAGCCGACCGCATCCACGTCGAGCATGGCGAGGGCGGCATCGGCGACTTCGCGGGTGATGATGCCGTCGGCCTTGACTTCGGCGAAGTCGCGCACGCGGCGCAGCAGGCGGTTGGCGATACGGGGCGTGCCGCGCGAGCGCTTCGCAATTTCAAGCGCGCCTTCGTCCACGATGTGGGCGTTCAGCAGCCCCGACGAGCGCGTGACGATCTTCGCCAGTTCGGCCGGTGTATAGAACTCCAGACGCGCGACGATCCCGAAGCGATCACGCAGCGGGTTGGTCAGCATGCCGGCGCGCGTCGTGGCGCCCACGAGCGTAAAGGGCTGCAGATCGAGCTTGACCGAGCGCGCCGCCGGGCCCTCGCCGATCATGATGTCGATCTGGTAGTCCTCCAGCGCCGGGTACAGGATTTCTTCCACCACGGGCGAGAGCCGATGAATCTCGTCGATGAAGAGGACGTCGTTGGCTTCGAGGTTCGTGAGCAGCGCGGCCAGATCGCCCGGGCGCTCCAGCACGGGGCCGGAAGTCTGGCGCAGGTTGACGCCCATTTCGCGCGCGATGATGTGCGCCAGCGTCGTCTTGCCGAGGCCCGGCGGCCCGAACAGCAGCACGTGGTCCAGCGCTTCGCTGCGGTTCTTGGCCGCGGTCATGAAGATGTCGAGCTGGCCGCGCACCTTTTCCTGACCGACGTATTCGTCGAGCAGCTTGGGGCGCAGCGCCCGCTCGAACGCCTCCTCATTGGGGGAGGCGGGGGAGGCTGAGATGATGCGCTCAGCAGAGACAGCCTTGGCGGCGAGCTTGTCGGTTTCGATCATGACGGGCAGACGGCGCCGGGAAGGCGCGAGCAGGCCATTCTACCGTCTTGCCGCGCCGCGGGCTTCAGCCTTTGGATAGCGCCTTGAGCGCTAGCTTGATCCCCTCGGATACGCCCGTGCCGGCCGGCACCTGCTTGATGGCGAGCGCCGCTTCCTTGTCGGAATACCCCAGTGCCAGCAGGGCGTTGAGCACGTCGACCGCGTCGTCCGAGACGGCGGGGCCGCCGGGCACCGTACCCAGGTCGGCACCGAGCTTGCCCTTGAGTTCGAGCAGCAGGCGCTCGGCCGTCTTCTTGCCGATGCCCGGGATGCGCGTCAGCCGCCCGGCTTCCTGCAGCGTGACGGCCTGCGCGAGTTCGGCCACCGACATACCCGACAGCACCGCCAGCGCGATGCGGGCGCCGATGCCTGAAATCTTGATGAGCTGGCGGAAGGTTTCACGTTCGGCGGCGGTGCCGAAACCGTAGAGCAGGTGCGCATCCTCGCGCACGATCTGCTGCGTGAGCAGGACGACCTTCTCGCCGGTGGCGGGGAGGTTGTAGAACGTGCTCATCGGCACGTCGATTTCGTAGCCGACGCCGTGGCAATCGACCAGCAGGTGCGGCGGGTTCTTTTCGATCAGCGTCCCGGCGATGCGTCCGATCATGGGTGGGGTTCCTCCTCCAAAACGGGACGCAGTGTAGCCCAAACCCACCGCACGGCCCGGTCCGGTCTCTGCCGCTGCCGACGGCTCCGATGCGCGAGGGCTAGCGTTTGAAGGTCGACACGGCTTGCCGCCCGACGGCAGGATCATCCGTGAAGAAGCCGTCCACGCCCGCGCGCAGGAACGCCTGGATCTCGGTAATCGAGCCGTTGACGTTGCGCGTGTTGTCCGCACCGCTGCGCAGCGACGGCGGCAGAAAGGTGTTCTCCGGGCGGAACGTGTACGGATGGACAATCAGCCCGGCGTTGTGCGCGTTGCGGATCAGGTCGGTCGGATCGGTCAGCTTGCCGTTCGCATCCAGGCCCATGATGCTGCTCTTGTCCGGGCCGACGCCGTTGGCGTATGCGGCGATGTCGCGCATCCCTTGGCTCGTCATCATGTCGCCGAAGGTACGGCTGTCTTTGGCGACTACAAAATCGTAGGGCTGTCGTCCGGATGTGCCCATCAGCTGCACGAGTTTCCAGTTCGGTTGGCTGCTGCCGATCTTGTTGCGAATGGCCTTGAGGTTGGCGACCTCGAACGACTGGATGTAGACCGTCGTGCGGCTGGCCGTGAACGCGTCACGGCGCAGGCCGTCGATCAGCCTGTCTTCGAGCGGCAGGCCGATCGACTGGAAGTACGTCGGGTGCTTCGTCTCCGGATAGATGCCGATGTTGCGGCCGAGCTTGGCGGATTGGTCCCGCGCCAGCGCGATGATCTCGTCGAGTGTGGGGATGTCGAACTGGTCGTTGTAGGCGACGTTGTCGGGGCGGATGCTCGGGATGCGTTCGCGTGCGCGCAGCGTTTTCAATTCGCCAAGCGTGAAGTCTTCGGTGAACCAGCCCGTGACGCTCTGGCCGTCGATCGTCTTGGTGGTCCTGCGGCCGGAAAACGCGGCCACGTCGGCCACGTTGGTCGTGCCGGAGATTTCGTTCTCGTGGCGCGCAACCAGCACGCCGTCTTTGGTGGAGACGAGATCCGGCTCGATGATGTCGGCGCCGTCGTCGATGGCTTTCTGGTACGAGGCCAGCGTGTGTTCCGGCCGCAATGCGGAGGCACCGCGATGGCCGATCACCTGGAGGGTGGCGATGGGCGTGGTGTTGCCACCGCCACCGCTGCCGTGGTGGTACTCCAGCCGGCAGGCGGAGAGGGCGACGGACGTACTCAAGATCAGCAGGGTCGGCAGGATGAGGCGGCGAGGCATCGGAGGCTCCTGAAGACGGGTACCCGCATGGTAGTCGCCGTGCCTGGATGCTGCTACCCCGCCGGCTTTGAGAATCCTGTCAGCCGACGAGGCGGCCGCGCCGCACGCGCAGCCCCTTTTGCGCAAGCTGCGGCGCCAGACCAGCCATGGCGGCCAGCGTCTCGCCGCCGTGCGCATGGCAGATCGCCACGCCCAGCGCGTCGGACGCATCGGCGCCCGGTCTGCCTGCGAGGTTGAGCAAGCGCACGACCATTTCCTGCACCTGGTCCTTGTTGGCGCGGCCGTAGCCGACCACGGCCTGCTTCAGTTGCAGCGCGGTGTATTCGAACACGGGCAGGTTGCCGCTCATCAGGCCGCAGATCACCGCGCCGCGGGCCTGGCCGAGCAGCAGCGTCGATTGCGGGTTGACGTTGACGAACACCTTTTCAATGGAAGCGCAGTCCGGCCGGTATGTGCTCACCAGCTCAGACACCCCGTCATACAGCGTCTTCAGACGGCTGGGCAGGTCGGCATTGCCATTGCTCTTGATCGTGCCCGAGGCCACGTAGACGAGCTTGTGCCCGTGCCGTTCGAGCACGCCGAAACCCGTGGTGCGAAGGCCGGGATCGATGCCGAGAATGCGCATGAAGGAAGTGGGCAGAAATGGAAACGGGGCAAGGCGCCAGTTTACGCCTTGCCCCGCTGATCGGTCGAACGACCGGGCCGTTTAGTGGCGGAAGTGGCGGGTGCCGGTGAAGATCATCGCCACGTTGCGCTCGTCGGCGGCGGCGATCACTTCATCGTCGCGTACCGAGCCGCCCGGCTGGATCACGCAGGAGGCGCCAGCATCGACCACCACGTCCAGGCCATCGCGGAACGGGAAGAACGCATCCGATGCCACAGCCGAACCGGCCAGCGTCAGGCCGGCGTTCTGCGCCTTGATGCTGGCGATGCGGGCCGAGTCCACACGGCTCATCTGGCCGGCGCCCACGCCCAGCGTCATGCCGCCGCCGCAGAAGACGATGGCGTTGGACTTGACGAACTTGGCGACGCGCCAGGCGAACATCAGATCGTCCATTTCCTTCGGCGTGGGGTGGCGCTTGGTCACCACGCGCAGCTCGCTCGGCTGCACGTTCTTGGCGTCCGGGCTCTGCACCAGCAGGCCGCCGCCAACGCGCTTGAAGTCGTATGCGTTCACGCCCGCATTTGCCCCATTCGCCAGCGGAATCTCCAGCACACGGACGTTCTGCTTGGCGGCGAACACCGAACGTGCGCCTTCCGAGAAGCCCGGGGCGATCAGCACTTCTACGAACTGTTTAGCCACCACCTGTGCGGCCGCATCATCCAGCGGCACGTTGAAGGCGATGATGCCGCCGAAGGCCGAGGTGGAGTCGGTCTTGAACGCCTTCTCATACGCCTCTTGCGCGGTGACGCCGATGGCCACGCCGCACGGGTTGGCATGCTTGATGATGACGCAGGCGGCGCCCTTGGCGGGGTCGAACGACTTCACGCATTCCCACGCCGCATCGGCGTCGGCGATGTTGTTGTACGACAGCTCCTTGCCCTGCAGTTGCGTGTAGTTGGCGAGCGCGCCGTCGACGGCCTTCAGGTCGCGATAGAACGCGGCGGATTGGTGCGGGTTCTCGCCGTAGCGCATTTCCTGCACCTTGTCGAAGGCGAGGTTCAGCGTTTGCGGATAGGCGCTGCGCGTGCTGTGCGACTTGTCGGCGCCGAGGCTCGTCAGGTAGTTGGTGATCGCGCCGTCGTACTGCGCGGTGTGCGCGAACACCTTCTTGGCCAGCATGAAGTTGGTCTCGTAGCCGACCGTGTTGTTGTTGGCTTGCATTTCGGCCAGCACGGTGGCGTAGTCGGCCGGATCGACGATCACCGTCACGTCGCGATGGTTCTTGGCCGCCGAGCGCAGCATGGTCGGGCCGCCGATGTCGATGTTCTCGATGGCGTCGGCCAGCGAGCATTCGTCCTTGGCCACCGTCTGCTGGAACGGGTACAGGTTCACCACCAGTAGGTCGATGGTCGGGATGCTGTGTTCGGACAGTGCGGCCATGTGCTCAGGCAGGTCGCGGCGGGCCAGGATGCCGCCGTGCACCTTCGGGTGCAGCGTCTTGACGCGGCCGTCGAGCATTTCCGGGAAGCCGGTGTAGTCCGCCACTTCCGTCACGGGCAGGCCGGATTCGGCGAGCAGCTTGGCGGTGCCGCCGGTGGAGAGGAGCTTGACGCCGCGCTCGTGCAGGGCACGGGCAAAGTCGACGATGCCGGTCTTGTCGGAAACGGAAAGCAGGGCTTGCTGGATCATGGTGGAAACGCCGGTGGGCGGGTGTGGCGCTGGGTTTGCCGAACTGGCAGAAGGCGCCGTCAGAAGGGAAATCGGTTCAAAGGCCGGCCCGCAACCTCAGATGAGGCCGTGCTGCTGCAACTTCTTGCGCAGCGTATTGCGGTTGATGCCGAGGTAGTCGGCCGCCTGCGACTGGTTGTTGGAAGCCCATTCCATCACGGTTTCCAGCAGCGGCCGCTCGATGGCCTGCAGCACCATGTCGTAGACGTTGGACGGGTTTTCGCCGTCCAGGTCACGGTAATACGCATCCAGGCTGTCGCGGATGCAACGTTCGATCGGGTTGCGGCTCATGCGGCAAGCAGTTCCTTGTTGTTGTCGTTGTTGCCCGTCGTGGGGTGGTCGCCACCGGTTGCCTGGTCTTCGTAGACCAGCCGGTCGGACAGCGCACGCTGCTCGTCGAAGAACGCGTTGACGGCGGCCAGCTGGGCCACTGTGTCCTCGATGGTGTTCATGCGGTGGCGGAACAGGTTGGCCCCCGCCAACCCGCGCGTGTACCAGGCGATGTGCTTGCGTGCGGTGCGCACGCCGGTGTATTCGCCATAGAACGCGTAGTGCTCTTCCAGATGCGCGTTCATGATGCCGCGAATCTCTTCCACTTCCGGCGCCGGCAGCAGCGTGCCGGTCTGCAGGAAATGCTCGATCTCGCGGAACAGCCACGGGCGCCCCTGCGCCGCGCGGCCGATCATGATGGCGTCGGCGCCGGTCACGGCCAGCACGTGCTTGGCCTTGGCCGGTGTGGTGATATCGCCATTGGCCACTACCGGAATGCGCACCGACGCCTTGACCGCGGCGATGGTGTCGTATTCCGCTTCACCGTGATACAGATCGGCGCGCGTGCGGCCATGCACGGTCAGCATGCTGATGCCGGCGTCCTGTGCAATGCGCGCCACGCTCAATGCGTTGCGGTGTTCGCGGTCCCAACCGGTACGGATCTTGAGCGTCACGGGCACGCGGTCGCCGACCGCACCCACCACGGCCTCGACAATGCGCTGGACCAGCGGCTCGTTCTGCAGCAGGGCAGAACCGGCGGCCACATTGCACACCTTCTTGGCGGGGCAGCCCATGTTGATGTCGATGATCTGCGCGCCGCGATCGACGTTGTAGCGCGCGGCCTCGGCCATCATCATCGGCTCGGCGCCGGCAATCTGCACGGCGATCGGCTCGACCTCGCCCGTGTGGTTGGCGCGCCGCATCGTCTTCTCGCTTTTCCACAACTGCGCGTTGGACGCGACCATCTCGGACACCGCATAGCCCGCGCCCAGCCGTTTGCACAGCTGACGGAACGGGCGGTCCGTCACGCCCGCCATGGGGGCGACGAACAGGTTGTTGCGAAGGGTATGCGGTCCGATCTGCAAGGCTGTCGAGAAAGACGCGGCTGAAAGAAACGAAAAATCACCCCTTCCGCCCAGAGTCGAATGACGATCGGGCGGAGCGACGGGAGTGAAAAATGCGAGGACGGGATTTTACCGCCAAACCGCCGGATTGCCTAAATGTTGTGCACAAACTATGCGGCAGTGCAGTCGGCGGCCGGGTTCTTGCCGTGGCTGGCGCTAGCGGAACCGTTGCAGGCCGTAGGGGCGGCCGTCGATGAAAGGCGTGCGCTCGCTGACCAGATCGGCGATGAGTCGGGCGGTGCCTGGCGCGCCTGTCATGCCCAGGTGGCCGTGCCCGAACGCGAAGAACACGTTGCGGTAGCGCTCCGAGCGGTCGATCACGGGCAGGCTGTCGGGTAGAGAGGGCCGATGGCCCATCCATTGGCTGTCGTCCGTAAAGCCGAGGCCGGGGAAGAGCTGCTGGCCCTGTCGCATGAGGATGCGGGCGCGGCGGTAGTCGGGCGCAGCGTCCAACCCGCCGATCTCCACGGTGCCAGCAATGCGCAGGCCGCCTTCCATGGGCGTCGCGATGAACTTGCGCTCGCAATCCATGATTGGCCGTGAAGGCTGCACGCTGGGCGCGCGCAGCGTGGCGTGATAGCCGCGTTCCGTGTCGAGCGGAATGCGGATGCTGGTGAGCTTTGCGCCCAGCCGCATCGACCACGCACCCGCGCACAGCACCAGCTTCGACAGGGGCAGCGTGCCGCAATCGGTGTGCAGCCGCGTCGGGCCGCCGTAGTCGCTGCGGCCGAACTCCACGTCCAGCACCTTGCGGCGCAGGAAGGTGCCACCCGCGGCCATGAAGTTGGCTGCCAGCGTTTTGACGAGCTGTTCCGGGTTGATCGTGAAGCCGTTGTCGGGCAGCAGCAGACCGGATTGGATGTCGGCGGCCAGCGCAGGTTCCAGTTCGCGCGCTTCACCAGCGCTCAGGGCTTGCGAGCGCACGCCCGTGGCATCGCGAATCGACTGTGCCAGCACATCGCCCGACGAACGCGCCAGCGTGCGCCATACATACAGGTGGCCCGTCTGGCGGATCAGGCTGTCGTATTGCGCGGCGTCGAGCAGGTTGCGATAGCCGGGAAAGGTTGCGCCAAAGAGGTTTGCCAGCGGCTGCGCCGTCGCACGGGCCTGCGTCTCGTTGCCCGCAAACACCCATTGCAGCAGCCACGGCAGCGCGCGCGGCAGATAGGGCCAACGCACCGTCAGCGGGCCCATCGGATCGGCCAGCCACTTGGGCACCTGCTTGAGCATGCCCGGCAGCGCCATCGGCACGACCGACGCCACGCTCAGGCAGCCGGCGTTGCCGAACGAGCAACCCTCGCCAATGCCGGCCTGATCGAGCAGCGTGACTTGATGGCCATCACGTTGCAATTGCAGGGCGCACGCCGTGCCGACAATGCCGGCGCCAATCACGGTGATCTGGTGGCGATCGCCGGCAGCGCAGCCCTCGGGTGTTGCCACGCGTTAGCCCCGCTGCCCGAACATCATTTGCCGCGCCAGGCCGTGCTTGAGCGGCGGCAGGCATTCCAGCAGCGTGAGGGCGGCGCCGCGCAGGTGGCCAAACGGCCGGCCGGGCAAGGCAAACGCACGCGGTAGCAAATCGGTCAGACCGATGGTGACGGCGCGGTCGAACGCGCGTTCGCGGGCGAAGCGGGCGAGGGTGGCTGCCGTGGCCCCTTCCCGAAGCGCGCGCGCCATCTCGAACGCATCGCGCAGGCCGAGGTTGAAGCCCTGGCCCGCCACGGGGTGAATCGTCTGCGCGGCATTGCCGATGGCGGCGACACGGCGGTCGACCGGAATGCGCTGGGCGTGCAGCCCAAGCGCGAATGTGTGGCGCGGACTGGCGTGGGTGAAGCGGCCCATGCGCTCACCGAAGGCAGCGCCCAACTCAGCAAGGAAGGCGTCGTCGGGCAAGGCTGCGCGTCGGCGCGCTTCGTCGGGCGCGCAGCACCAGACGAGCGCGTAGCCGGGGCCTTGCGCGTCATCCTGCGGCAGCAAGGCGAGCGGGCCTTCGGGCGTGAAGCGCTCCCACGCCCAGCCTTCCAGCGGGGCGCTGCAGCGCACGTGCGCGACGATGGCGGTCTGGCCGTAATCGCGCCGCCGCGCCTGTGCAATGCCGCGTTGCTGCTTGCGTGCGTCGTCAAACAAGCCGCCTTCGGCCTGGATGACGACTTCGGTTTCGATGGCCAGCGGATGGCGCCCCTCGCGCAGCGCCCGCACGCGTGCCGGGGCCACCGTGCCGTCGGCGCGCGGCAGTTGCTCGACGCGCTCCACGGGCGTGTGGTCATAGCGGGTGAGGCGCCCCGGGTGACGCTCCATCTGCGTGTCGAGGGCGGCGTTGAGCGCGGCGCTCAGGTCGCCGTATTGCACGACGTGTCCGAGCGCGGGGACGTCGTAGTCTTCGCGGCGGATATGCGCCTGCCCGAAGTGGCCGCGCTGCGAGACATGGATGTGCGTGATGGGCGTGGCGCGCGTAGGCCAGCCGCCAATCTCCTGCAGCAGCACGCGCGAGCCATGCGAGAGCGCCAGCGCGCGCGGGTCTCGCGCGGCGGCTTCAGCATCGCGCGCGTCGAACAGGGCGATGCGCAAGTCGGTGTCGCGCAGCAACCAGTTCGCCAGCGCCAGCCCGACGGGTCCTGCGCCGACGATGGCGACGTCGAACTCCGGCGCGGCGCTGTTCGCTGTGATGCTCCCGGTCATGCGCGGCTCCGCATCACCAGTTCGATTTCGTCTGGGGCCACCGGCACGTCGCGCGTGATGATTTCGCACCCTTCGGGCGTGACGATGGCGTCGTCTTCAATGCGGATGCCGATGTGCCAATACTGTTCCGGCACGCCGGGCGCGGGGCGCACGTAGATCCCGGGTTCGACGGTCAGCACCATGCCGGCTTCCAGCGGGCGCCACGGGCGTTCGCCTTCAGCCGGGGCAACGGTGCCGGGCGTGCGGTATTCCCCCACGTCGTGCACGTCCATGCCGAGCCAGTGGCCGGTGCGGTGCATGTAGAACTGACGGTATTGGCCGCCGGCGATCACGTCATCGAGCGTGCCGACCTTGTTTGCGTCGAGCAGGCCGGTGTCGAGCATGCCTTGGGCCAGCACGCGGGTGGCGGCATCGTGCGGCACGTTGTAAGGCACGCCGGGGCGCGTCTGCGCAAGGGCGGCTTCCTGCGCGGCCACCACAAGCTCATACAGTTCGCGTTGCGGGCCGGTGAAGCGGCCATTGACCGGGAACGTGCGGGTGATGTCTGACGCGTAGCCATCCAGTTCACAGCCGGCATCGATCAGGCAGAGATCGCCGTCGCGCAGTTCTGCATTGCCGGCGCGGTAGTGCAGTACGCACGCGTTCGGGCCCGTCGCCACGATGGAGTTGTAGGCAACGCTCTGCGCGCCGTGGCGGCGGAATTCGTATAGCAGTTCCGCTTCGAGATGGTATTCACGCAGCCCGGCACGCGACGCCTGCATGGCGCGCACGTGCGCCCCGGCAGAGATGCGTCCGGCACGGCGCATGATGTCGAGTTCGCTTGCGTCCTTGAACAGCCGCATCTCATCGAGGATGGCGCGCACGTCCAGGGCCTGGTGCGGCGACGACACCCCCGCGCGGCCTTGCATGCGCACTGCATCGAGCCAGCGGCGCATGCGGCGATCGAACGCACTGCTCTCGGCGAGCGGATAGGCCACGGCACCGGCATTGGCGAGCAACTTGGGCAGCGTCGCATCAATGTCTTCCACCGAGTGCCCCTCATCCAGGCCGAAGGCGTCCTTCGCGGCTTCCGGGCCGAAGCGGAAGCCGTCCCAGATTTCGCGCTCCTCATGCTTTGGGCGGCAGAACAGCACGCTGCGCGCCGGCGCGTTGCCCGCGGGCACCACGATGGCGAGCACCGCTTCGGGCTCGGTAAAGCCGGTCAGGTAATAGAAGTAGCTGTCGTGCCGGTAGGGGTAGTCGCTGTCGCGGTTGCGCATCGCTTCGGGCGCGGTCGGCACGATGGCGACTCCGCCACGACTACCCGATGCAGTGCGCAGCCACTGCACGACGCGTTCGCGGCGCTGGCGATAGGTCTGGAGGAAAGCGAGTTCGGTGGCGGACATGGCGTGTTTTCCAGCGACAGAAAGGATGCATCGATTGTAACGCCGCGCTTGGCGGGCGCTGGGAGGAGGGCATCGCTACACCCAAAAGGAGACTTGTGCGGTGCGGACGGCGTCTCCTAAAGTCTCGGGCGGCGGCCGCCGTTAATACTGAGCTGTTTGCATCCCGGTTGCGACCTCCGCCTGCAGTGGATTGGCCGCATTGGATCGGCCTGCCCAGGAGAACCGATGCTCGCCAGTAGTTACAACCCTCTTCTCGTCCTGCTTTCCCTCTTCGTGGCCATCCTGGCGTCGTACACGGCGCTGGATATGGCAGGACGTGTCGTGACCGCACAAGGCCGCGCGGCGTTGTGGGGGCTCATCGGTGGCGCCTCGGCCATGGGGTTGGGCATTTGGTCGATGCACTTTGTCGGCATGCTGGCGCTGAACCTGCCGATCCCGGTTGGATATGACGTCGGTATCACATTGACCTCGCTCGCCATTGGCATTGGGGCGTCAATATTTGCGTTGTGGCTGGTCAGCCGGCGTGAACTGCCGTGGCCCCGCTTGGCGGGCGGCGCCGTCCTCATGGGCGCAGGCGTGGCGGGCATGCACTACACCGGCATGGCCGCGCTGCGCATGAACCCTGGCATTCAATACGACCCCGCCAGGTTTGTGCTGTCGATCGTGATTGCCGTGCTGGCCTCGGGCGTGGCGCTGTGGATGGCGTTTCGCCTGCGGCAGCAGTCGCGACGCGTTCGTGCGCTGCGTGCCGGTTCGGCGGTGGTGATGGGCGTGGCGATCGTCGGCATGCACTACGTGGGCATGGCCGCGGCGGCGTTTCCATACGGCAGCGTGTGTGGCGCTGCGCATACCGGCGCGAGTGCCGAATGGCTGGCGCTGGTCATCATCATCGTCACGCTGGCGGTGCTGGCGATCGCGCTCATCATTTCGGTGCTGGATTTGCGCATGGAAGCGCGCACCGCCTTGCTGGCGAACTCGCTGGCCGCAGCCAACAAGGAATTGGCCTACCTCGCGCTGCACGACAACCTGACCAAGCTTTCGAACCGCGTGCTGCTGGAAGACCGTCTGACCCAGGCGATCCGCACGGCTGATCGCGAGAAGCGCCGCTTCGCAGTCATGTTCATGGATCTGGACGGTTTCAAGGCCGTCAACGATGTCTATGGCCACCACGTGGGCGATCTGCTGCTGATCGACGTCGCGCAGCGCATCGGCGCGCGGGTGCGGCAGCAGGACACCGTGGCGCGAGTCGGTGGGGATGAATTCGTCGTGCTGGCCTATGTGGATGATCCGGAAGACGCCGGCACCCTGGCCGACGCGCTGCTGGGCGTGGTGCGCGAGCCCTTCATGGCCGGCGGTCACGAGTTGCGCGTCTCCACCAGCATCGGCATCGCGATCTACCCTGGCGACGGCGGCAACCAGCATGACCTGCTGACCAACGCCGATGCGGCGATGTACCACGCAAAGGGCCTGGGCCGGAACGCCTACAGCTTTTTCGAGCCATCGATGAACGCCGACGTGCATCAGCAGTTGCAGCTTGTGCAAGACCTGCGCCGCGCGGTCGAGCGGCACGAACTCGTGCTGCATTACCAGCCGAAATTCAACGCGCCCAACGGGCCGATCATGGGCGTGGAGGCGTTGGTGCGCTGGCAGCATCCGCAGCGCGGTCTGGTGCCCGCCGATGAATTCATCCCGCTGGCCGAAAAGACCGGTCTGATCGTGCCGCTGGGCGCGTGGGTGCTGGATGAAGCCTGTCGCCAGATGGCGCAATGGCAACGCGAGAGGCACGCCGGCTGGACCGTCGCCGTGAATCTCTCCGCGCTGCAGTTTGGCCATGCCGCACTCATCGACACCGTGCGCGAGACGCTCGCGCGCCATGCGCTGGACCCGCGCAGCCTGATGCTGGAAATTACAGAATCGACCGCCATGCGCGATGTCGACGCGAGCCTGCAGATCCTGCAGCAGCTCGACGCGATGGGCGTGCGGATTTCGATCGACGATTTCGGCACCGGCTATTCGAGCCTGCTGTACCTCAAGCGTTTGCCTGCCAGCGAGCTGAAGATCGACCGCGGTTTTGTGCGCGACCTGGCGCACGACACGGAAGACGCAGCCATCGTCTCGGCCATCGTGGCGCTGGGTCAGACGCTGAACCTGCGCATCGTCGCAGAAGGTGTGGAGACGGCCGAGCAGCAGGCGTTTCTGACGCGGCTCGGCTGCCACTCGCTGCAGGGCTACCTGCTCGGCCGCCCGATGACGGCGGAATCGCTGAGCGCTGCGATGGCGTAAGCGCTTAGCGCGACGCGATCTCTGCGTCGAGTGCGGCCAGTTGGGCGGGCGTGCCGACGTTTTCCCAGCGGCCATCGAAGCGCTCACCGGTGGCGCGACCTTCGGCGATCGCCTGGTGGTACAGCGGCGTCATCGCCAGTCGCGTGCCGGGCGCGATGCCGGCAAACAGGCGGGTGTCGTACAAGCCGATGTTGCCGAACGTGAGGCGCTCGGCGCCTTCGGTGTGGAGCATGCCTTCGTTATCCAGCGCGAAATCGCCGCGCAGGTGGTAGGGCGGATTGGGCACCATCACCAGATGCATGCCCGGCGCCGCTTGCGCGGCCATTGCGGGCGCCCGGTCGCGCAGCAACGCGTAGTCGTAATCGCAGAACACATCGCCGCTGACGGCGATGAATACGCTGTGCCCATCGCCGGCATGCAGTAGCGGCATGGCCTGCGCAACCCCGCCTGCCGTTTCGAGCGCCTGCCCTTCCGGCGAGTATGCGAGGCGCACGCCCCACGCGCTGCCATCGCCCAGGGCGGTTTCGATCTGCGCGCCGAGCCACGCGTGGTTGATGACGATGTCGCGCACGCCGGCCGCGGCCAGGCGCTCGATCTGCCAGACAATCAGCGGTTTGCCGCCCACGGTGAGCAGTGGCTTGGGCGTGTGGTCGGTCAGCGGCCGCATGCGATCGCCGCGACCCGCCGCAAAAATCATGGCGCGCGTCATCGAATTCAAGCCATCACCTTCATGAGAATCAGCAGCACAGCCATGCCGCCGACGATGGTCCACATCGCGCTTTTCGTCACCCGTGCAATGACGATGGCGACGATGCCGGCAAGCAGGCGTGGGTTGTCGACCGACGCCGCGAGCGCGCCATCGCGCATCAGGAGGTCGGGCGCGATGAGCGCGGTCAGCATCGCAGCCGGCACATAGGGCAGGGCGCTGCGGAACCACATCGGCAGGTTCATGCGCCCTTCCAACGCGATGAACGATAGGCGGATCAGATAGGTGGCGGCGCCGGCAATCAACAGCACGCCGAAGAGGATCAGGGCTTTCATGCGGCAGCGCCCTTGTCGGACGTCCGGGCCAGTAAGCGCTCAACCAGTGCGCCGAGGGCAATGCCCACGCACGCCGCGCTCATGAGCCCGAGCTTGTGCGGCCAGCCCGTCCACGCCACGGCCAGCGCGGCGCCGGACAAGGCTGCAGCGAGTTGTGCGCGCGTGCGCAGTGCTGGCACCACGATGGCGATAAACGTAAGGGGCAGGAAGAAATCGAGCGGCCACGAGGTCGGCACCTGGGCGCCCAGCACCACGCCGACGATCGTCGATGCCTGCCAGCTCGACCACAGCGCCACGCCAGCGCCGAGGAAATACCAATGGCGGTAGGCCGCTTCCGCGCTGCCGGGCTGCGCGGTGACAACACGGCGGTTCATGGCGGCGAAGGCCTCGTCGGTCAGCAGATAGGCGATCAGCCATTTCCAGCGGCGCGGCAGGTGCGCCAGCGCCGGCGCAATGCTGGCCGAATACAGCGCGTGCCGCAGATTCACCATCGAGACCGTCGCCGCAATCACCAGCGCGGGCGCGCCGCCGGCCCACAACTGCACGAGGATCATCTGCGACGCGCCACCGAAAACGATGGCGCTCATCGCCACGGCAAGCCACGCGGGCATGCCGGCCGCCGTGGCCAGCACGCCGTAGATCATGCCGAACGGCACCACGCCCAGCAGCATCGGCGCGAGTGCCAGCATGCCGGCGCGAAACTCAACGGTGCGGGGGGAGGCCATCAGAACGTGTAGCCGATCTGCTGCGTGCGATCTTCGAGTTGATCAAGCAGGCGGGCCAGCGGCGCCAGCGCGTTGTAGCGGCTGCATACACGGCGCAGGTAGGCGATGAAGCGCGGAGTGTCTTCCACGTAGCCGGTCTTGCCGTCGCGGTAGCACAGGCGCGCGAAGATGCCCGCCACCTTCAGATGGCGTTGCGCGCCCATCCATTCGAGCGCACGGTAGAACTCGCCGAAGTCTTCATCCACCGGCAGCTTGGCGGCGCGGGCCGCTTCCCAGTACCGCACGGCCCAATCCAGCTCCTGCTCTTCGTCCCACGACAGGAAGGCGTCGCGCAGCAGCGAGGCGGCGTCGTAGGTGATCGGCCCATAGACGGCGTCCTGGAAGTCCAACACGCCCGGCTGCGATGGGTCGGCCGCGTTGATCATCAGGTTACGGGGCATGTAGTCACGATGCACGTACACGCGCGGCTGGGCCAAGGCGCTGTCGACCAGCAGCTTGAACACCTTGTCGAGCGATTCGCGCTGGGTGGCGTCGAGCGGGCGTTGCAGGTGGCGGTCGACGTACCAGTCCGGAAACAGCGACAGTTCGCGGCGCAGCAACGCCTCGTCATACGGCGGCAGCTCGCCTTCGCGGGAGGCCAACTGCCAGCGCACCAGCGTATGGATGGCAGGGCGGAACAACGTGTTGGCGTAGGCGAGGTCGAAATCGCGCTCGCGCAGCGATTGCAGATACGTTTGTGGGCCCAGGTCGGTCAGCAGCAGGAAGCCCTGCGCGAGATCCTGCTCCAGCACCTGCGGCGCACGCACGCCGGCGCCGTTGAGCAGGCCAGCCACATGGACGAACGGGCGGCAGTCTTCCTGCGGCGGCGGGGCGTCCATGACGACCAGCGTGCCGGGCTTGCCACTGACGGCGCTGTCCAGGCGGAAATACCGGCGGAAGCTGGCATCGGCCGAAGCAGGTTGCAGCGTGTCGATGCGCAGGCCGTCGGCGGCGGGCAATGTGCCGAGCCAGTCGCGCAGTTGGCTGAGGCGTGCGTCGGTTGCGCCTGCTGCGGCGCCAGGGGTCGAAGCCATGCTGAGAGAATGCTGGAATGAGGCTGGAAGGAAGCCCCGTATAATACCCGACCGAGTTTCGCCGCGAGCGAGCGCCGGCCTTGTCCTGGCCGCGTCCGGCGGCGGAATTGACCGCAGTACCGACTGATTTTGTGCCTGTGCGTGCCGTTGCGCGCGCGGCCCTGTTCCCGATCTGCATGACCGAACCGAACCGAGCCAGGAAGAACCGGCAGCGCGCTGCTGTTGCCGCGCCCGATCAGCGGCACGCCGACTTGGCCACCATCAGGCGTGGCACGCTGGCATTGCGCCCGTTGGTATTTGCGGTGGCCGGTGTCTGGACGGCGACGTCCGCGGCGCAGAGCGCGGGCACCGCGCAAGCGACGGCGCCCGCTGTCACTTCGGCCTCGTCGGTGACAGCGCTGGCGACGTCCGGCCCGACCACGCCCGGCGGCAGTCCGCTGGTGCCCAAGATGGCCGAGCCCGTCCAGCGCCCGGACAACACCGTCCCTACATTTACCGCGGCCGACAAGATGGACGGTCGCACCAACGAAGACATCCACCTGCGCGGTAATGGCGAACTGCGCCGCAACGGCTCGGTGCTGAAGGGCGACACGCTCGATTACAACCAGGACACCGACGTCGCAACCGCAACCGGCAACGTGCGCCTGTTCAAGGGCGGCACGCTGGTCACCGGCCCGGACGCCAAGCTGAAGATTACCGCCAACGAAGGGACCATCAGCACGCCGAGCTACGAGTTCCACGCGAACGGCGGCCACGGCACCGCAGACCGCATCGACTTCATCGACAAGGACAACAGCCGCATCACGCGCGGCACGTACACCACGTGCTCGCCCGACAACGTCGACTGGTACTTCAGCGCCAGCCGCATCGACATCGACAGCGACCGCCAGGTCGGCACGGGCCGCAACGGCGTGCTGCACTTCTTCGGTGTGCCGGTGTTTGCGGCGCCGGTCATGGATTTTCCGCTCAATGACGATCGGCGCAGCGGTTTCCTCGCACCGGTGTTCGGCTACAACAGCCGCAGCGGGGCCGACGTCACGCTGCCGTACTACTTCAATATCGCGCCGAATCGCGATCTGACGTTGTATCCGCGTCTGCTGAGTCAGCGCGGTCTGCAGCTTGGCGCCGAGTACCGCTATCTCGGTACGTCGTACAGCGGCGTCCTGCGTGGCGAGTTCCTGCCCGATGATCGTGAGGCAGGCCGCAATCGCTGGTCGATTTCGGCAGCACATGCGCAGCGCCTGGCGCCGGGCCTGACCGGCTACATCAACTACAACAAGGTTTCCGATAACACTTATCCGGATGACCTTGGCCGCAGCATCGTCACGGCGACGCAGCGACAGTATGTCCAGGAAGGCGGCGTCACCTATTCCATCGGCGATTGGGTTGCGGTGGCGCGTGTGCAGAAGTTCCAGACGCTGTCTACGGCAACTACGCCGCTTTCTGCACCGTACGAGCGGGTACCAGAGTTGAGTCTGACTTATAACCGGTACGACGTCGGCGGCTTTGACATCAATTTCCAGACCGACTACACGCGATTTTCGATCCCGACCGCCAACACCGTCCAGGGCGAGCGCCTGTTCATGCAGCCGACGATCAGCTACCCGATCGTTCGCCCCGGCTGGTACGTCACGCCGAAGTTCATCCTGAACACCACCGCATACCGTCTGGACCGCCCGGCCGGCGATACGCAAGACACGCAGATCAATCGCACGCTGCCGACGTTCTCGCTCGATTCGGGTATGACGTTCGAGCGCGATGCGCCGCTGGTCTCCAAATTGTTCGGCGTGAGCTACATCCAGACGCTGGAGCCGCGCGTGTTCTACGTGTACACCCCGTATCGCGACCAGTCGCAGATTCCGTTGTTCGATACCGGCCAGTCGGACTACAACCTTGGGCAGATCTTTACCGAGAACCCGTACACCGGTTACGACCGCATTGCCGACAACAACAAGGTGACGGCAGGTGTGACCACGCGTTTTATCGAGGCCGAATCAGGCATTGAGCGCCTGCGTGCCACGATCGCCCAGCGCATCGATCTCGACGGGCAGCGCGTGACGCTGGCGGGTGCGGCCCCGACGTCGGTACGCCGCTATTCGGACCTTCTGGGTGCGACCACGATCCAGATGTTCCGCGGCATCTTTTTCGATACGAACCTTCAGTACAATCAGGACCTCGACCGCATCATGCGTTCGACGGTCGCGTTCAGCTGGAAGCCGGAAGCCAACAAGGTGATCAACCTCGGCTACCGCTATTACCGGCAAGACGCCAATACCGGTCAGTTGCCGCTGGAACAGGCCGATATCTCCACGCAGTGGCCGATTACGCGGCGCCTCTACGGCCTGGGTCGCATCGGTTACGACCTGGATGCGCGCAAGCCATCGGATATGCTGCTCGGCCTCGAATATGTGGCGGACTGCTGGGTCGGTCGACTGGCGGTGCAGCGCTACAGCAATGCGGTTTCAGGCTATACCACGCATATCTTTGCCCAGATCGAATTCAAGGGTTTGTCGAAGGTGGGGAACAATCCGATCGACGTGATTCGTCTGAACGTGCCCGGCTACCAGCCGGTGACCGCACAGCCGATCACGCCGTCCGTGCTGGATCAATATGAATAACGACATCATGGCTTTCCAATCGACCGCTTTCGCCACGCGTGTGGCTTCTCTGGGCCGCTTGCGTGTTGCCACCGGCGTGCTGCTTGCGCTGTTGGCGGGGACCACGCTGTCGCCAGCCGTCCACGCGCAGCAGGCGCAATCGGCAAAAAAGAGCGCACCGGTGCGGGGCATCTTCGCCAACCCCGGTTCGTCGCCGAGCCAGCCGCTGCTGCAGGGCACGCTGCCCGAGCCAACGGCTCCAGGCGCGCCTCGCAGCCAGTTGGTCGACGAGGTGGTGGCTGTGGTCAACACCGACGTCATCACCCGCCGCGAACTGCTCAACCGCGCAGATCTGGTCGAGCGCACGTTCCGCGCACAGAATCGCCCGCTGCCGCCGCGCGCCGATCTGCTCGGCGAAGTGCTTGAGCAGCTCATCCTGGAGCGCGTGCAGGCGCAGACCGCCAAGGAAAGCGGCATCCGCGTGTCCGACGCCGATGTGGATCGCGCCGTGGAAAGCGTGGCCCAGCGCAACAACCTGTCGGTGCCGCAGCTCAAGAGCAAGCTGAAGGACGCCGGCATGACGTACGACAAGTACCGCGACGACCTGCGTCAGGAAATCCTTCTGGCGCGCCTGCGTGAGCGCGAGGTCGACTCGAAGGTGCAGGTCTACGACGGCGAGATCGACAACTATCTGGCGCAGCAGGGTGGCGGCACGGCCCCGGCCGGCGAACAGCAATACAACGTCGCGCAGATTCTCGTGCCCGTTGCCGAAGGCGCCACGGATGCCGAGAAGGCCGCAGCGCGCAAGAAGGCCGAAGGTCTGCTCAAGCAAGCGCAGGGCGGCGCGGATTTCGCCAAGCTGGCGCGTGACAATTCTGGCGCGCAAGATGCCGCGCAAGGCGGCGAGCTTGGGCTGCGTCCGATCGGGCGCCTGCCGGCTGTGTTTGCCAACGCCGTGGTCGACATGAAGGCGGGCCAAGTGGCGAGCCAGGTGGTCGAAAGCCCGGCCGGTTATCACGTGATCAAGCTGCTGGACAAGCGCGCGCCGGGAACCGCGATTGCCGCCAAGGTGCAGCAGACGCAAGTGCGCCACATCCTGATCAAGACCGGTCCGACGATGTCGGCGGACGACGCGCGCCGCCAGTTGGTGGGCCTACGTGACCGGATCGTCCACGGCTACGATTTTGGCGATGCGGCACGCCGCTATTCGCAGGACGGGTCGGCCGGTGCGGGTGGCGAGCTGGGCTGGGTGTCGCCGGGCCAGCTGGTGCCGGAATTCGAGCAGGCGATGAACCAGCTCAAGCCGGGCGATGTGTCGCAGCCGGTGCAAAGCCAGTTCGGTGTGCACCTGATCCAGGTGGAAGGCCGCCGCGAGGCAGAGGTGTCGGGAGACCGCCAACGCGACTACGCACGGTCGGTGATTCGCGAACAGAAAGTCCAGGCCGCCTATGAGGATTGGCTGCGTGAACTGCGCGATTCGGCACACGTGGAATACCGCGTGAACCGTCAGCAGTAAGCTACGGACATCCGCATCGCTCACGGCCGCCTGCGGGCGGCCGTGGCGTTTCTAGATCGCTCCAGAAACCATCGCAGGAAAGCGCTGCATGCTGAACATTGCCATCACCACTGGCGAACCCGCTGGTATCGGTCCCGACATCACGGTGGCCGCGCTGCTGCACCTGGCACGACAGGCGTCACCGCGTTACGCCGATGTGCAGTGGCATGTGATGGGCGATTCGGCATTGCTGCAGGCGCGCGCGGACGCGATCGGGCAGGGCGATTTCTGGCGCATTGTCTCTACGGCGCTGACTGTCGTGGAGCGCCCGCTGGGTGCACCCGTGCGCGCCGGCGTGCTTGATGACGCCAACGGCCGCTATGTGCTGGACCTGCTCGACGCGGCCATCGACGGCTGCCTGATCGGCACGGCAGACGGCATGCGTTACGACGCGATGGTCACAGCGCCGGTGCAGAAGAGCACGATCAACGACGCCGGGGTGCCGTTTACCGGCCACACCGAGTATCTGGCCGAGCGCAGCCACACGCCGCGCGTGGTCATGATGCTGGCCGGTCCGCAGCCGGCGCACGACAACGCCATGCTGCGCGTGGCGCTGGCGACGACGCACTTGCCGCTGCGCGACGTGCCGGACGCCATCACGCCAGCGGTGCTCGATGAGACGCTCGACATCGTGCAGCGTGATCTGCGCACACGCTTCGGTTTGACTGCTCCGCGCATCCTCGTGACGGGGTTGAATCCGCATGCGGGTGAATCCGGCCACCTCGGCCGCGAAGAGATCGAGGTGATCGAGCCGGCCATCGCGCGTGCGCGTGCGCGCGGAATCGACGCGCGCGGTCCATATCCGGCCGATACGCTGTTCCAGCCGCGCCTGTTGACCGATGCGGATTGCGTGCTCGCGATGTACCACGACCAGGGTTTGGCACCGCTCAAGTACGGCACCTTCGGCCATGGCGTGAATATCACGCTTGGCCTGCCGTTCGTGCGCACTTCGGTGGATCACGGTACGGCGCTGGATCTGGCGGGCACGGGCCGCGCCGAGTTCGGCAGCATGATCGAGGCGATCGATACCGCCATCGCGATGGCGCGGCATACGACGCGCTCCTGAGTTTCTTCACCTTTTCGATTTCGAGTTCGCAATGGCACGATCCACGACCGGCGTTCACCAGGGGCACCAGGCCCGCAAGCGCTTTGGCCAGAACTTCCTGGTCGATGACGGCGTGATCCACGCCATCGTCGCCGCCATTGATCCGAAGCCCGACGACGTGCTCGTCGAGATCGGCCCGGGCCTCGGCGCACTCACCGTCCCGCTGATGGAGCGCGTGCGCACCCTGCAGGTGGTCGAGCTGGATCGTGATCTTGTCGCACGCTTGCAGAAGCGTTTCGGCGACCGGCTGGTCGTGCATGCGGGCGATGCGCTGGCGTTCGGTTTCGGCGCGCTGCAGGAGGCGGACCGGCCGCTGCGCATCGTCGGCAACCTGCCGTACAACATCTCGAGCCCGCTGTTGTTCCATCTGGCCACGTTTGCCGATCGTGTACGAGACCAGCATTTCATGCTCCAGAAAGAAGTGGTCGACCGCATGGTGGCCGCGCCGGGTAGCAAGGCGTTCAGCCGGCTGTCGGTGATGCTGCAGGTGCGCTATTACATGGAGCTGGTGCTGGATGTGCCGCCGGGCTCGTTCAATCCGCCGCCCAAGGTGGATTCGGCGGTGGTGCGGATGATTCCGTGGCCGGCCGACAAATCGCCGTATGCGCCGGTCGACCTGCGCGCGCTTGGCACGGTGGTAACGATGGCGTTTTCGCAGCGGCGCAAGGTGCTGCGCAACACCCTCGGCGCGCTGCGCGATGTGATCGACTTCGAGGCGCTTGGCTTTGACCTGGGCCGCCGCGCGGAAGAAGTGCCGGTGGAAGACTTCGTGGCCGTGGCGAACGCGCTGCCGGCCAACCGCATTGCCGGCAGCGTTTCCGACCTTAGCGAAGATTGACGAGCAGGATGCCCGACAGCACGAGCGTTGCCGCCAGCGCGAACCGTAGGCCCACCGGCTCGTGCAACAGCAGCACGCCAAACGCCACGCCAAACAGCGGCGTCAGGAACGAGAACACGGACAACCGCGACGCCAGGTAACGGCGCAGCAGCCAGAACCACGTCAGGTAACTGGCAAACGCAATCAGCACGGACTGATAGGCGAGGCTGGCCAGCGCAGTCGGTGTGAGGTTCGCGGTAAAGGCCTGGCCGGTGCCGGCGGCCATCAACAGCAACAGCACAGCCGAGACGGCAAGTTGGTACAGCAGCGTCTTCGCCGCCGGTGCTTCGGAAAGCTTGCTTGCGCGCACGACGATGGTCGTCGCGCCCCACAGCGCGCCTGCCACCACGCCCAGCGCGTCGCCCAACGAGGTCGACGGCCCGGCCGCCGGGTGCAGGACACCGTCGGCGAACGCCAGCACGATCCCCGCAAATGCAATGCCGATGCCCGCCCACTGGCGCGGGCGCAGATGTTCGCCCGGCACGAAAAAGTGCAGGCCGAGCGCCGTGAAGATCGGCGCGGTGTAGAGGAACACCGCCATGCGCGAGGCAGTCGTGTAGCCCAGGCCGATGAAGATGCACAGGAACTCGACACCGAACAGCACGCCGGCCATGAGGCCACCAGTCAGCGTGCCGTCGCGCAACGACAGGCACGTGCCGCGCCAGAGCGCAAATGCGAACACCAGGACCGACGCGATGGCCGAGCGCACACCGGCCTGCATGACGGGGCCCACGTCGTGCGCGGCCACCTTGATGGCGACCTGCTGAAAGCCCCAGCACATGCACAGCACCACCATCAGCCCGATGGCGGTACCGTCCAGCGGCCGGCGGATGGCGTCAGTGGCGGTTGCCATCGGGCATCGAGCGTGCCTGGATCAGCTCGATCTTGTAGCCGTCCGGATCTTCCACAAACGCGATGATGGTGCTCCCGCCCTTGACCGGGCCGGCCTCACGCGTGACCTTGCCGCCAGCGTTACGGATCTGGTCGCAGGCCTGCGCGGCATTGTCGACCTCGATGGCCAGGTGCCCAAATGCCGTGCCGAGTTCGTACTCGCTCACGCCGTAGTTGTAGGTCAGTTCGATGACCGTGTTGCCGGCTTCCGGGCCGTAGCCGACGAATGCCAGCGAGTACTTGTATTCAGGGTTGTCGCTCGTGCGCAGCAACTGCATGCCGAGCACGTTCGTGTAGAAGTCGATCGAGCGCTGCAAGTCGCCAACGCGCAGCATGGTGTGGAGCATTCGCATGGGGTTTCCTTCCTGGAGGACTGTGGGGAAGGCAATATTGTAGGAGGGTGTGGCCGAGCGTGCAGGACAGGCGTTCTCTGCAACCGACGCATCCGCCGCAGGAGCGTCGGCAGGGCGAATCAGAACGCCGGCAAGTATTCCGGCGGATGCGAGCGCAGTTGCTCCCGCGCCTCACGAAACTCAGGGAAGATCGATTCCACCGTGTCCCAGAAGCGCGGGCTGTGGTTCATCTCCTTGAGATGCGCGAGCTCATGCGCAACCACGTAGTCGATCAAGCTGAGGGGGAAATGCACGAGGCGCCAGTTCAGGCGGATCTTGCCGTCGGCGGTGCAGCTTCCCCAACGCGTCGCGGCGGAAGACAGCGCATACGCGCTATGCCGCACGCCAAGGCGCTCGGCGTACACCTCCAGGCGCTCGCCGAAGAGGCGTCGCGCCTGCGTCTGCAGCCAGCCTTGCACGCGGTCTTTGATCTGCTGCTCGGTAGTGGTGTGCGGCAGGCCCAGGTGCAGCATGCTGGTGTCGGCATCGAACATCAATGCGCCGATGGGCGATTCCAGCTTGAGCGTGATCGTCTTGCCGAGGAACGGCAATCCGGCGCCGTCCTGCCACTCCATCGTCGGCAGCATGCGGCGTGCGGCGCTCGTGCGCCATTCGGCCAGCTTGGCGAAGATCCACTTCTGCTTTTCGGCGATGGCGTGTTCGATCTCGGCGAGCGTGACCCAGCGCGGTGCCGTGATCGACAGGCCCCGGTCATCGATGACGAAGCCGATGGTGCGCCGCGATGAACGCTTGAGGTTATAGATGAGCGCGCGCTCGCCCAGCGTCAGGCGGCGCTGGTGGGGGCCGAGCGGTGCGGTGGAAAAGTCGAGTGCGGGCGGAGCGAGGAGGGGCGCGTCAGGCGGCTGCAATGCCGACGGGGCTTCGGGAGCGAGCAGCGGCAGCTCAAGCTGGACGCTGTCGGCAGGGGTGGGCGAAGTCGGTGGGCGCAGCAGTTTCATGCGTGCTCGCGGTAGCTGTCGGCGTCGATTCTACGCATTTCTGTTTCGATCCACGCTTCGACTTCGCGATTGAGTTCGTCGCTGGTTTTGCCGGCGCTCGAGATGGCCGGTCCGACCGACAGCGTAATCAGGCCCGGATGCTTCAGGAACGAATTGCGCGGCCACACACGGCCGGAGTTGTGCGCGATGGGGATGACCCATGCGCCGGTATCCACGGCAAAGCGCGCACCGCCGCTCTTGTAACGCGGCTTGGGGTCGCCCGAACGCGTGCGCGTGCCTTCCGGAAACATGATCACCCACGCGCCATCTGCAAGGCGCTCCTTGCCCTGGCGCGCGACCGAGGCGAACGCATTGGCGCCGTCCTTGCGGTTGATGTGCACCATTTTGAGCATGCCGAGCGCCCACCCGAAGAACGGCACAAACAGCAGCTCGCGCTTGAAGACGTAGCACAACGGGCGCGGCATGGTCGCGACGAAGGCCATGGTTTCCCACGCCGACTGGTGCTTGGAAAGCAGCACAACCTGTTTGTTGGTGGCGACGGCTTCCTCGATGTTCTCCCAGCCCTGGTATTGCCAGCGGATGCCGAGCAGCCAGCGTGCCATCCAGATTGCAGACTTTGTCCAGCCGGACACCATCCAGAAGCGGCGGTGCGGGTTCATGAACGGAAAGACGATGAAGCAGGCCACCGCGTAAATCGGTGTCCAAACGATCAGGAAAACCAGGTACAGCAGCGAACGGATAAAAGTCATTGGGGGCGAATTCAAGGGGCGCGCGTGGGCGTGCCCTGGGGCACGGGAGACAGCAGCGCACGCACAAACGCCCGCAGGTCCTCGTGAATCTGGGTACCTGGGGGCAGGTTTCCGGCATCGCGGGTCTTGGCGCCCTTGCCGGTCAATACGAGGTGGGGCACGGCACCGACTTCTACACCGGCTTGCAAGTCGCGCAGCGAATCTCCCACGACCGGCACGCCGGTCAGGTCCATGTCGAAGCGGCGTGCGATCTCGCGCAGCATGCCGGCCTTGGGCTTGCGGCACTCGCAGGCATCGGCGGCGGTGTGCGGGCAGAAGAAGACGGCATCGACG
Organism: Ralstonia sp. OTU4908; assembly: GCF_038440115.1. Taxonomy (NCBI): domain Bacteria; kingdom Pseudomonadati; phylum Pseudomonadota; class Betaproteobacteria; order Burkholderiales; family Burkholderiaceae; genus Ralstonia; species Ralstonia sp. OTU4908. The sequence goes on from NZ_JASATD010000005.1 coordinate 107,905, forward strand.
CGCCCGCCGGAGGTGGCAAGCGCCTTGTACATCTTCTCGTGCATGGCGTTGAGCGCGGCGGCCTCGAACAGGCCGCGCCCGATACCCGACTGGTTGGTTGCCACCACCACCTGGTAGCCGGCCTGGTTCAGCTCGGCAATGGCTTCCAGGCTGCCGTCGAGCGCGATCCACTCGTCAGGCGACTTGATGAACTGGTCGCTGTCGCGGTTGATAACGCCATCGCGGTCGAGAATCACCAGTTTGGGAACGTGGGGCATGGTGGGCTCCGAACGGTGCTTGGGGTGCCGATCAGGCGGCCAGCTTGGAGATGTCCGCGACGCGGTTCATCAGTCCGTGCAGCTCAGCCAGCAACGCCAGGCGGTTATCGCGCAGCGCGGTGTCGTCGGCCATCACCATCACGCCGTCAAAGAAGGTGTCGACCGCTTCGCGCAGGCCGGCCAGCGTCTTGAGCGCAGTGGTGAAATCGCCGCGTGCGAAGGCGTCGTGCACCTGCGGCTCCGCTGCAACCACGGATTGATGCAGCGCGCGCTCGGCGTCTTCCTTGAGCAGTGGCGGCTGCACGGCACCAATGGCCACGTCCGTCTTCTTCAGGATGTTGGTGATGCGCTTGTTGGCGGCCGCCAGCGCCTCGGCCTGCGGCAGGGCAGTAAAGGCGCGCACGGCTTCTAGGCGCGCGACGATGTCGTCCAGGCGCTGCGGGCGCTGGCTCACTACGGCTTCGACCTCGTTGGTGCTGTAGCCCTTGTCCTTCAGGTAGCCGCGCAGGCGGTCGTAGAGGAAGTCAGAGATGGCGGCGAGGTCCGGTTTGACGGCGGCGATGCCGTCGAAGCTGGCAGCGGCAATCTGCAGCGCATCGTCGATCGTGAGCGCGAGCGGCTTCTCGATCAGCATGCGCAGGATGCCCAGCGCATGGCGGCGCAGCGCGAACGGATCTTTCTCGCCCGTGGGTTGCAGGCCGATGCCCCAGATGCCGACCAGCGTTTCGAGCTTGTCGGCCAGCGCCACCACGGTACCGGTGGCGGTGCTGGGCAGCGCATCGCCGGCAAAGCGCGGTTGGTAGTGTTCGGAGCAGGCCAGCGCCACATCGTCGGGTTCGCCGTCATGGCGTGCATAGTACGTGCCCATCGTGCCTTGCAGCTCGGGGAACTCGCCCACCATGTCGGTCAGCAGATCGGCCTTGGCCAGCAGCGCGCCGCGCGAGGCGTGCGCCACATCCGCGCCGAGCTTCTCAGCCAGTTGGCCGGCGATGGCCTGCAGGCGCGACACACGCTCAAGCTGCGTGCCGATCTTGTTGTGATAGACCACGCGCGAGAGCAGCGGCACGCGGTCGGCCAGCGGCTTTTTCTTGTCCTGCTCGAAGAAGAAGCGGGCGTCGGCCAGGCGCGGGCGGACCACGCGCTCATTGCCTTGAATGATGGCCTCGGGTGTATCCGTGGCGATGTTCGAGACGATCAAGAAGCGGTTGCGCAGATGGCCCTGCGCGTCGGTCAGCGCAAAGTACTTCTGATTGGTCTGCATGGTCAGGATCAGACACTCCTGCGGCACGGCGAGGAACGCTTCCTCGAAATGGCAGGGGTAGACCACGGGCCATTCGACCAACGCGTTCACCTCATCGAGCAGCGCTTCGGGCATAACGACCGTATCGGCGCCGGCGGTCTTGAGCAGTTCGGCGCGGATGGCCTCCTTGCGCTTGCCATAGCCGGCGATGACCTTGCCTTGCGACTCCAGCGTGCTCGCATACGACGCGGCGTCCTGGATGACGATTTCGCCAGCCGACAGGAAACGGTGGCCCAGCGTCACGTTGCCCGATTGCAGGCCGAACGCGCTGACGGGGATGACCTCGCTGTCGAGCAGCGCAATCAGCTTGTGGGCGGGGCGCACGAACTGGACGTTCTCGCCATTCGGGCGCTGATACGTCATCACCTTCGGGATCGGAAGGTTGGCGACGGTTTGCGACAGTGCAGTCTGCAGGCCGTCAGCCAGCACGGCGCCGCGTGCGGTGTAGCGATAAAACAGCGCTTCGGCCTTGCCGTCGGGCGCGCGTTCCAGCGATTCGGGGGCGATGGCCTCCACGCCCACGGTCTTGGCCAGTGCGGCCAGCTTCTTGACCAGCGGCGCTGCGGGCTTGCCCTCGGCATCGAAGGCGATGGTCACGGGCAGCACCTTCTCGCGCAACTCGCGATCGGGCGCAGTGCGGCGCACGCCGGTGATCGATGCGGCCAGGCGGCGCGGCGTGGCAAATCCTTCCACGGCGGCGCCCTCTTCGAGCAGGCCTTGCGCCGACAGACCGTCAAACAGGCCGCGTGCAAACGCCTCGCCCAGGCGGGCCAGCGCCTTGGGCGGCAGTTCTTCGGTCAGCAGTTCGATCAGGAGGGTGGACATAGCGTTTGAATCAGTGACGTCGTTGTTCTGCGCCGCAGGGTGCTCAGATCAGGTGCGGCGATACGTTGTGTGGTTCGGTTCGGTGATCAGCAGGGCGAGCCGGGAACGGGCTCCACGCCCGAAAGCAGCCACACGCCGTTCTGCTGCTGGAATTGCAATTGTGTGCCGGCGCACTGGCCCGGCGGCGGAGGTGGTGCAATCGGCGCAGGGGTGGTGCCGGGCGCGGCCGCATCGCGGCGCAGGAAGCGGGCCGACAGCAAGCCCCGTCGGGCGTCGTAACGCACTTCTTGCAGCGTGCCGGACACGTTGAATTCCAGGCGGCTCGGCAATTGCGCCGCCGAGCGGAACACGCGCGCGCGGCGCTGTGCCTTGGCGCCGGTGCCTTGCCATTCCACCCATGTCAGTGGGAAGCGCAGGGCCGTCACGTAGGTGCGCAACGGCACGCGATGCCAGCCGAGGTCACGCGCGCCGGACAGGTCGCACGCCATCGTGCGCACCAGGCTCGTCCATTGGTCGAGCGACGGCGGAGGCGGCGTCCAGGCCGTGCTCAGCGCTTGCTGCAGCGGCTTGGAATCGGACACGCAAAGCTGCGTCAGGGTGCTGGGCACGACGAAAACCTTCTCTGTCGATGCCGCCTTGGACGTGCGATGCCGTGCCGCTTGCGCAACGCTCGCCGGTAGCGCCAGCGCGGCGATGGACGCTGCCGTCAGCAGCGCCAGGCCACGCCGTGCTCGGTTGGCCGTCATGCGGCCTCCGTCGTCTTGGCGGCGGCTGTGCCGCACATCGGGAAGCCGAGGCGTTCGCGCGAGTCGTAGTAAGCCTGCGCGACCAGACGCGACAGGTTGCGGATGCGGCCGATGTAAGCCGCGCGTTCCGTCACCGAAATTGCACCGCGCGCATCCAGCAGGTTGAAGGTGTGGCCGGCCTTGAGCACCTGCTCGTAGGCCGGCAGGGCCAGTTGCACGACAGGTGCGTCGCCCTCGGCCGTGGCGTCGCCTTCTGCGCGCACGCCCATCAGGCGCTTCGCTTCGGCTTCGTGCTCGGCAAAGCGGCGGAACAGGACGGTCGTGTCAGCCTGCTCGAAGTTGTAGGTCGATTGCTCGACTTCGTTCTGGTGATAGACATCGCCGTAGGTCAGGCGGCGCTTCACGGGGCCGTTCGGGCCCGGCTCTTCCCACTCCGTCCAGACCAGATCGTAGATGTTCTCGACCTGCTGGAGGTACATCGCCAGACGCTCGATGCCGTAGGTGATCTCACCGGTCACGGGTTTGCAGTCCAGGCCGCCAACTTGCTGGAAGTACGTGAACTGCGTGACTTCCATGCCGTTGAGCCAGACCTCCCAGCCGAGGCCCCAGGCGCCGAGCGTGGGGTTTTCCCAGTCGTCTTCTACAAAGCGCACGTCGTTCTGCTTCAGGTCCAGGCCCAGCGCTTCCAGCGAACCGAGGTACAGGTCGAGGATGTTTTCCGGCGCGGGCTTCAACACCACCTGATATTGGTAGTAATGCTGCAGGCGGTTCGGATTCTCGCCGTAGCGGCCGTCCTTGGGCCGGCGCGACGGTTGCACATAGGCGGCTCGCCACGGTTCCGGGCCGATCGCGCGCAGGAAGGTGTGCACGTGCGACGTGCCGGCGCCGACTTCGAGATCGATCGGCTGCAGCAGGGCGCAGCCCTGGGCGTCCCAGTACGACTGCAGCTTGAGGATGAGTTGCTGGAAGGTGAGCATGGTGGTACCCGTTGGTCCGCCGGAACGATGCGTTGCGCGGCGCGACGGTGGAATGCAGCGGCGGGCACGAGAAGCGCCTGGCTCCCTGCCCGCCGTAAAACATTGAATTTTAGCGTTTTTTGTCAGCAACTCCGGAAAGTGGCTCGAAAGCCCTTCGGACGCTGAGCGATCAATCTGCCGATGCCCGACGGCGGCGTACGCATGCCACCAGCAGAACCAGCGCGCCCAGGCCCAGCGCGGGTGCGTTGCCGGCCCGCACGAATGGCGTCAGACCTTGCGTGCCTTGCACGTCAGCCTGCAATGTGCCGAGCGTGAAGACAGGCAGGCGCGCCTGTACGCTGCCGTCCGGCCGCACCACTGCGGTCGCGCCCGTGTTGGTGGCGCGCAGCATCGGACGGCCCGTTTCCAGGGCGCGCATGCGCGAGATCTGCAGGTGCTGATCCAGTGCGATCGTGTCGCCAAACCACGCCAGGTTCGTCACGTTGGCGAGCATCGTGGCGGGCTGATCCGCATGTCGCAGCGAGGCGGCAATTTCCTCGCCAAACAAATCTTCGTAACAGATGTTGGGTGCGACGCGCTGGTCGGCCACCGCCATGGGCGGCTGCACGGGCAGGCCACGCCGGAAGTCGCCCAGCGGCATGTTCATCATGTTGACGAACCAGTGGAAACCGAAGGGGATGAACTCGCCGAACGGCACGAGGTGGTGCTTGTTGTAGCGGTACACGCCCTGGAATTGGGGGCCGATGCCGAACACGCTGTTGGTGTAATCGACGCGGGAGTCCTCGCTGGCGGCGCCGAACAGCAGGCTGGAGCCGGTGGTATCGACATAGGTGCGGAGGGCCAGCGCGATCTCCTGCGGCATCTCCTGAATCATGATCGGGAAGGCCGTCTCGGGTGTGACCACGAGTTGCGCGGGCTTCTCGGTGACCATCTTGGTGTACAGCTCCAGCGAGCGCTCGATGCCGGTTTGCTGGAACTTCACGTCCTGCGGCACGTTGCCTTGCAAGAGGCGCACGGAGATCGGCTTGCCCACCGGCTGCGTCCACGCAATGCCGTGCAGCGGCCAGCCGGCCACCAGCACGAGCGCACCCGCGATGCCCGCCAGCCAATGCAGGCGGCGCTCGGCCGCGACGCACAGCAGGCCAGCCAGCACGGCGGCGATCAGCACGATGCCGTAGACGCCCACCAGCGGCGCGTAGCCGGCCAACGGGCCATCGGTGTGTGCGTAGCCGCCGTTGATCCACGGAAAGCCGGTCCACACGGTGCCGCGCAGCCATTCAGTGACGGCCCATGCCGCACCAAATACCAGCGCCGATGCAGCACCGGACCACCGCCCGCGTCGTGTCAGCCACTGCCATGCCCACACCGCCAGCGCCGGATGCAGCGCCAGATAGCCGGCAAACAGCAGCACGGCCAGCGCCGCCATCCAGGCCGGCATGTCGCCGTAGACGTGCATGCTGATATAGAGCCACCAGACACCCGACAGGAACCAGCCGAGCCCAAAGCCATAGCCAATCCACGCCGCATCACGCAAGCGTGGCGCGCGCTGCACGAGCGCGGCCAAGCCCGTCAGGGAGAGTATCTGCAGCCACCACCAGTGGTTCGGCGCGAACGACAGCGTATGCATGACGCCAAGCAGCGCTGCCAGCGGCATCGCAAAACGCAACCGCGCGAGCGGCACAGCTTGTGCGTCCTGCCGACGCGACGGTGCGGCAGGGGAAGAGAACTGAGCGGGCACGGAAGGATCAGGCGGGATGAGAACCAGAGGTGTCGGCCGTGGCACTACCCCCGGCCGGCGTGGTGAGGCGGCGCACAAGCAGCACCTGCACCTGGCGCGCATCGGCGCGCAGCACGTCGAATTGCAGCGTGCCCATGACGATCTTTTCGCCCCGGTGCGGCACGCGGCCCAGGTGGTTGGACAGCAGCCCGCCCACGGTATCGACGTCTTCGTCGGAGAAATGCGTGCCGAAGGCTTCGTTGAACTGGCTGATTTCGGTCAGCCCGCGCACGCGCATGTGGCCATCGGCGGTCGGCAGGATGTTGTCTTCTTCCTGATCGAAGTCGTATTCGTCTTCGATGTCGCCAACGATCTGCTCGAGCACATCTTCAATGGTGATGAGGCCTGCTACGCCGCCGTATTCATCGACGACGATGGCGATATGGTTGCGGTTGACGCGGAAGTCACGCAGCAGCACGTTCAGACGCTTCGATTCCGGAATGAACACGGCCGGGCGCAGCATGTCGCGCACATCGAAGCCTTCGTCGGTGTAGAAGCGCAGCAGATCCTTCGCGAGCAGGATGCCGATGATGTTGTCGCGGCTGCCTTCGTAGACAGGGAAGCGCGAATGCGCGGCTTCCTGCACGAACGGGATGAATTCTGACGGCGCGTCGGCGATGTTCAGCGCATCCATCTGCGCGCGCGGGATCATGATGTCGCGCGCACACAGGTCTGAGACCTGGAACACCCCTTCGATCATCGACAGAGAGTCGGCGTCGATCAGGCTGCGCGCATGGGCGTCTTGGAGGATTTCGAGCAGCTCGGCCCGCGATTCGGGCTCGGGCGAGATAAGGTCGGTCAGGCGTTCCAGCAGTGAGCGGGGTTTGTCGGCTGGCTTCGGACTGGGATACGGATCATTCATGGCGCGGTCGCGCGTCGTTAAACATCGGCCCAGCATACACCAAAAGCCCTGCCGTCCCGATGACGTGGGGTGGTCGCCCAGCCTCCGGAAGTGGCTTCTATTTCACATTTGGAGGCCGGGTTCGGGCGCGTTGAGACGGACGATCTGCCGAGGAGGAAGCGGTCAATCGTGTCCGCCTTCGCCACCGCGTTGCTGGCCGTTGCTGTGCGCGTTGCTGCCTTCGTTGCCTGGGTGATTGTTGTTCTGACCCGGGTTGGCGTCGCCCTGATCATGATGCTGACCATGCCCGCCCGAGTCGTCGCCCTCGCCGCCGCGATCGTGATCCGCTCCCCGGTTGCCGCTACCGTGGCCCTCGCCGTAGTGATGTCCGTTGTTGCTGTGGTTGTCATCGCCGCCGTGGTGTCCGTCACCGCCGTGATCATGATCGCCACCGTGGTGTCCGTCGCCGCCATGGTCGTGATCGCCGCCGTGGTGTCCGTCGCCGCCATGGTCGTGATCGCCACCGTGGTTTCCGTCGCCGCCGTGGTCGTGATCGCCGCCGTGGTGTCCGTCACCTCCGTGGTCATGATCGCCGCCGTGGTTTCCGTCGCCGCCATGGTCGTGGTCGCCACCGTGATGACCGTCGCCGCCATGGTCGTGGTCGCCACCGTGATGACCGTCGCCGCCATGGTCGTGGTCGCCACCGCGATGACCGTCGCCGCCGTGGTCGTGGTCGCCACCGTGATGACCGTCGCCGCCGTGGTCGTGGTCGCCACCGTGATGACCGTCGCCGCCATGGTCGTGGTCCCCCCCATGATGGCCGCCGTGATCGTGATCGTGATCATGATCATGGTGGTGGCCGTGATGGTGACCGCCGTCGTGGCAGCTCCCGCACGGCGATGGGACGGGCGATGGGCTCGGCGTTGGTGTGGGTGTTGGAGCTGGTGTCGGCGTTGGACTCGGACTCGGCGATGGGGCTGGCGACGGACTGGGCCCGGGGCTCGGTGTGGGTGCCGGCGTGGGGCCAGGGCTGGGCGACGCACCGGGTGCAGGGGCTGGCGTCGGGCTGGGCTTGGACGGTGGCGCGTTGTTGCCGCTCGGGGGCGGTGCGTCGCTATTGCTGGTGGGCGGGGTTGCCGCCGGTGCCGGGTCTGCAGGACGGGAATTGCTGTGATACCGCCCCAGCGTGCTCGCGCCGCCGTAGGCCGTCCAGCGTCCGGCGATTTCCTTGTCGACGCCGGCGAGCCAGTGGTCGCCCGTGGCTCCGACGCCCACCAGCGCCTTGCTGCTTGCAAAGTCGTAGCCGCCGCCAATGAGTGCCTGCACGCTGGTGCTGCCCACCACCGCCTGCACGCGTGGCCGGATGGTGCCTTGCGCGACCATCAGGTTCACCTCGGCGCCAACCACGTTGTTGCTGTCGGAGATGTTGACCGTGCGGCAACCGACGACCGCGCCCGGATGCCAGGCGCCGTCGAACACGATGACGATGCCCGCGTAGCACGATTGCTTGTGATCAGCGTGCGCGATGCGCGGCGCGACCGCGAGCGCCGTGCCGACGCCCACGCCAACCAGCAGCGTGGTCCACGGAATGCTGTCCATGAAGCGTTGACGCATGATGACCTCCCCGGAGTGGCCTGACCCATCTGCGTGCGGATTTGGCCGATGGCGCTCGTTTGCGCCGAGTTCGCTAAGCGCGCTCGCGTGGCGGCTTATGCGTGGAGGATAGAAATCGCTACGGCAAAACCCATGCGCCATACGGAGAGCGACGAGGGTGCCGGATGGCCGATGGTCTGTGCGACGCGTATGCGCGATTCGAACGGCGCGAGCATGCGCCGAATGGCGGAGGGAAACCCGTAGACCGTTGTCAGGACTGGCTTTGCGTTAATGCGGGTTGATTCATCGCTGAAACACCACGCTGCAAGAATGGAACATGCAAAAAGCAAAACGCCGGCGCGAGGCCGGCGTTTGAACATCAGGGGCGTTGCGCTCTAGCGATCTGCGTAGGGATCGGCAAAACCGAGGTCGCGGAGGATCTCCGTTTCAATGCCTTCCATTTCCTTTGCATCCGCCGCGTCTTCGTGGTCGTAGCCCTGGGCGTGCAGCGCGCCGTGCACGATCAGGTGTGCGTAGTGCGCGGTCAGCGGCTTCTTCTGTTCCTTTGCCTCCTTTTCAACCACCGCGCAGCACAGCACGATGTCGGCCGACACCGGGTCTTCCGCGCTCTCGGCGTAAGAGAAGGTCAGCACATTGGTGGCGTAGTCCTTGCCGCGGTAGGTGCGGTTGAGCGTGCGGCCTTCTTCTTCGCCGACAAAGCGCACGTTGAGCTGCGCATCGGCAAACAGTGCCGGGGCGATCCACGCTTCGATGTCGCGTTCCTTCGGCAATGCCTTGCGAGCGGCCGCCTTGAGTTCATCGCCGTACTGCACCGTCAGGTCGAGCGTGAGCATCTCGGCGCCGGCGGTGTCGTCATCAAAGGCTTCTTCCGTGGAGTCTGCCAATTCAGCGGGTTGGGTTTCGATGCGCAACGTGATGCTGTCGTGGTGCTCCGGACGCAGCGAAAGCATGGCGTGCATGTTGGCGTCGGCGTGCTCGGCAACGAGGGTGATGGCCCCATCGACGGTATTCGGCAGGCCCAGGATCAGGCTGCGGCCATCGGCGAACGCAATGCGCAGCGCGCTCGCATCCACCGTCTTCGGTTTGCCTTGGGCGTCGAATACGTCAACGCGCGGGCCGAGCGACTCCGCGGCCGCGGGCTGGGTCTTCTTGGTTTTTGCTTTGGTATCGGTTTTTGCTTTAGCCACGTTCAGGCGTCCTTATGCATCTTTATGCTGGGCATGGAATTCGTCATAGGCCTCGACGATGCGGGCCACCAGCGGGTGCCGCACCACGTCGACGCTCGTAAAGCGCGTCATCGCAACGCCGCGCACGTCACGCAGCACGTGCTGCGCTTCGACCAGGCCACTCTTCTGGCCGCGCGGCAGATCGATCTGCGTTGTGTCGCCGGTGATCACCGCCTTGGAGCCGAAGCCGATCCGCGTGAGGAACATCTTCATCTGTTCCGGCGTGGTGTTCTGGGCTTCGTCCAGGATGATGAAGGCGTGATTGAGCGTGCGCCCGCGCATGTAGGCCAGCGGCGCGATCTCGATCATCTGGCGCTCGAACATCTTCTGCGTCTTGTCGAAGCCGAGCAGGTCGTACAGCGCGTCGTACAGCGGGCGCAGGTACGGGTCCACCTTTTGCGCGAGGTCGCCGGGCAGGAAGCCGAGGCGTTCGCCGGCTTCCACCGCCGGGCGCGTCAGTACGATGCGCTTGATGGCGTCGCGCTCCAGCGCATCCACCGCGCAGGCGACGGCCAGATACGTCTTGCCCGTACCCGCCGGGCCGATGCCGAACGACAGGTCGTGGGAGAGGATGTTGCGCAGGTACGCGCGCTGCATCGGCGTGCGGCCATGCAGATCGGTGCGCCGCGTATGCAGCACCGGCGATAGATCATTGCCGTCCGGCTCGTCGGTGCCCGATTCCGGCAGGTAAGCCCCATGTGCGGCGACCTGGCGGGTTTCTACCAGGCCGAGCTGGATGTCATCCACCGACAGCGGTTCCCGCGCGGCGTTGTAGAACGTCTCCAGGGCGTTGGTCGCGCCTTGCGCGTTGGTACCGCGCACGGTGAACTTGCTGCCACGCCGGTTGATGGTCACGTCCAGCGCCTGCTCGATCTGGCGCAGGTTCTCGTCCAGCGGTCCGCACAGGTTCTGCAGGCGCGTGTTGTCGTTCTTGGGCGCGGTGAATTCTGCGATGGAGGGTTTCATCAAGTCGGGTTGTGTTGATGATCAGTGAGTCGCGCTGGCCGTACGCTGTTCGGCCACTTCGCCACGCAACGAATGCGGGAACGCGTGCACGATACGCACGTCCAGCATCTGGCCGATCAGCTGGTCGCGACGCGCCTGCGGCAGATCGGGCAGGGCGAAGTTGACGACACGGTTGTTCTCGGTGCGGCCGTGCAACTCAGTCGGATCCTTGCGCGACGGGCCTTCCACCAGAATGCGCTGCACGCTGCCGACCATGCCTTGGCTGATGCGCGCCACGTTCTCTTCGATGGTCGCCTGCAAATGTTTCAGGCGTTCGAGCTTGACGGCCTGCGGCGTATCGTCGGGCAGGTTGGCGGCCGGCGTGCCGGGGCGGGGGCTGTAGATAAAGCTGAACGATGTGTCGTAGCCGATCTCGTGGATCAGGTCCATCGTTTTGGCGAAGTCCGCATCCGTCTCGCCCGGGAAGCCGACGATGAAGTCGGTGGCGATCGAGATGTTTGGCCGGATCGCGCGCAGCTTGCGGATGCTGCTCTTGTATTCGAGCACCGTGTAGCCGCGCTTCATCGCCATCAGGATGCGGTCGGAGCCGTGCTGCACGGGCAGGTGCAGGTGGTCGACGAGCTTCGGGTTGGTGGCATAGGCCTCGATCAGGCGGGAGCTGAATTCCTTCGGGTGGCTGGTCGTGTAGCGGATGCGCTCGATACCGGGAATCTCGGCCACGTATTCGAGCAGCAGCGCGAAATCCGCACGCTCGCTCGTGTCGCCCATCTTGCCGATGTAGGCGTTGACGTTCTGGCCCAGCAACGTGACTTCTCGCACGCCCTGTTCGGCCAGGCCGGCCACTTCGGCCAGCACGTCGTCGAACGGGCGCGAGACTTCCTCGCCGCGCGTGTACGGCACCACGCAGTAGCTGCAGTATTTCGAGCAGCCTTCCATGATCGACACGAAGGCGCTGGCGCCGTCCACGCGCGCGGGCGGCAGGTGGTCGAACTTCTCGATCTCGGGGAACGACACGTCGACCTGCGAGCGGCCCGTGCGGCGGCGTGCTGCGATCAGGTCGGGCAGGCGGTGCAGCGTCTGCGGGCCGAAAACGACATCCACGTAAGGGGCACGCGCCACGATGGCCGCACCTTCCTGGCTGGCCACGCAGCCACCTACGCCGACCACGAGATCCGGTTTGAGCGCCTTGAGCGCCTTGACGCGACCGAGTTCGGAGAACACTTTCTCCTGCGCCTTCTCGCGTACGGAGCATGTGTTGAAGAGGATCACGTCCGCATCTTCGGGCGTGTCGGTGGGGACGAGACCTTCAGCCGCGTTGAGCACGTCGGACATCTTGTCCGAGTCGTACTCGTTCATCTGGCAGCCGTAGGTTTTGATGAAGACTTTTTTCATGTGCCGTTCACAGTGGTTGACCTGGGGGCACGTGCTTCGTGGGGTGTTCTGACTACTGGGACTGCGCTTGCGCCTGACTTTGTGCCGCCACCGCAGCCTTGTAATCGTCATCGCTGACAACCCAGGCTGTCAGCAACTGCTGATACAAGTCGAGCTGATAGCGCACCTTGAACGTCTGGCCGACCACCGAGCCCGGCGGCAGCAGGCGCCCGTCCAGCGACAGGATCCGCACGCCCGGAGCAAAACGGATATCAGCGCTGCTGCTGCCGAAGCCCAACAGCAGGATGCGGACGATGCCGGTGCTGCCGGTACTCAGCGTGCCGGTATTGGCCGAATTGACGGTCAACTGGGCTGCCGGGGCCGTCGCCGGAATGTTGCGCAGCACTTGCGCATGAGACAGCAGCGGCGCCGAGGCCGCAGCAACGGCAGCAAAGGCTAGGGCGAGGACTTGGCGTCGGGTGCGCATGGCGTCGTCAGGAGAAAGCCACCGCCGGGTGAGCGACCCGGCACACGAAACACGAGACAACCCGGTATTGTAGCGTTCCGGGCAGAAGTCTTATAGCGCTTCGGCAATCTTGGCGGCCAGCGCAACGCCGCTCAGGAACGCGGCTTCCACGCGCGGGCCTTCGCACCAATCACCGCAGGCGCCCAGGCGGGCGGCGGCGTCCCAGTGGCAGGGCATGCCGGCAGACTGCTCGACCAGCGCGTGTGGCCACAGGTGCACGGCCATCAGATCGGGCTCCGGCGTCCCCGGGAATGCTTCCGCAAAGCGGGCGTGCATGGCATGGAGGGCCTGCTCGGGGCTGTCGTTGGCATGGGCGGCCGACCAGCCCGGCGATGCATGCACCACCCAGGATTCATCGACCATGACGCGGCCCGGTTTGGTGTTGTCGCGGGCCGCCCAGGCCAGCATGTCGTCGTCGATGCGGATGCCGTCATACGGCAAGCCGAGGGGTTGCGCAAAGCCCATCATCAGCGCCCAGCACGGGGCGTAGTGCACCGGCGCGATGGCTTCCTGCAGCGAGGCTGGCGTGGCGCCGTGAAACAGTGCGGGCAGTTCGGGCGCGGGCAGGGCCAGGGCGAGGAAGTCGGCGTGGGCGGCGTCCGTGCCGTTGCGCTCGATCGTCCAGCGCCGGCCATCGTGCGTTACACGCGTGACGGCGCGACCGAAGCGCACATCGAGCGGTGCTGCCAGGCTGCGCACCAGCGCGCCCATGCCGGGCAGGCCGACATAGCGGGCTTCATCGCGCGAGTCGGCTTCCAGCCCATCGACAGTGCGATGGCCCCAGCGTGCGGGCCAAGGCAGCACCGAGCCCTGACGGCCAGCGGCATCCACCGCGCGCCTGAAGACCTCGCTGCGCACGTTGAACGACTGCGCACCGTGGTCGAACGCATACGCCGGGGCGGACTCGGGCAGCACCGTGGTGGCCAGCCGGCCCCCGACACCGCCGGCGCGCTCATAGACCGTGGTGGCAATGCCTTCTGCGGCAAGCGCGTTGGCACAGGCAACACCGGCAATGCCGGCTCCGACGATGGCGATGGAAGGCTGGGTCATGGATGTGGCGTGGGTGCGGGGGCAGGAGTCCGGAATCGGCGCGGTGATCGGCGAGTAACAGTCCGCCATGATATCGGGTCGCGCCCCAATGAAAAACGCCACCCGAAGGTGGCGTTTTGCGATGGAGCAATTCTGCAGCTTAGAACTTGTAACCCACTGCCAGCCCAAAGACGATGGGGTCGACCTTGATGTCGGTCTTGTTGACGGCCAGCACCTGGCCTTGCTGGCTGCGGATCGTGATGGTGGAGGTCGTCTTCAGCGGCAGGTAGGACACCGTGCCGATGGCGGTCCAGTTCTTGGCGAACTCATACGACACACCCACGTTGGCGACCGGCGTCCACGAGCTCGACGTTTCCGCCGTCACCTTCGCCGGGCCCGTCGGCACCTGTCCCATGCCGAGCTGCAGCACCTGTCCCAGGTTTTGCAGCGCGTTCACGAAGTTCGAATTCAGGCGCAGATTGGTGAAGAAGTTGTAGCTGACACCTGCGCCGACGAACGGACGCAGCTTGCTTTCCTTGGTGCCGAAGTAGTACTGCGCGACGATCGCCGGGCTCCATTCACGCACGGTGGCGACCGGGTTGTTCTGCGGCAGGCCCAGGTTGATCAGCGTCAGCGGCCCGACCACCGGCACCGGGGCGATCACATTACCGCTGCCATACAGGTTGAATTTGGGTGGAACGCCACCCACGAACGTGCCGGCAATGTTGTCGTTAAAGAAGTGCGTGAACGTGAGCGACAGCGTATTCGCGTTACTGACTTTCACGTCAGTTCCCGGCGACTGGTAGGTGCCCAGGCCGAGCGCGCTGGTGGTGGTGGTCAGCGGCGTGGCGGAATCCATCGGGCGGATGTAGAACCAGCCCAGCGCCATGACGTTGCGACCCCAGACGTAGTTGTCCATGAAGCCGCTGAAGCCGCCGCCGCTGCTGGTGCCGCTGCCATTGCTGGCACTTGCGGCTACGTTGGCCTCTGCGGTGGATTGGGCGTGAGCCAGGGGGGCAGCAAGGGTGCTGGCGGCAGCGCAGGCAAAGGCTGCGGCAAAGCGGCGGGCAGTGCGGTTCATGTGGTTGTCTCTCTGGATTGGATTGTTATCACGCCTTGGTGTGGCGATTTGTGTTTCCGCAGCATAACGCAGCGCTTTTGTTCGGTTACGCTGCGATGACCGAAGTTTTCCTCTAGCGTGTACGCACGCAACAAGGGGTTTCCCCTAGTCTCGTTTCATACTGTCCGCCGGACGGCGGAGCCTTGGCCCACAACGGTCTTGGGGCCGCAGTCTAAAACTTGTATTCAGGATTTTTGGGGTTGAAAGTCTGGTCGTTCCAGGTCTTGCGCGTCACGCTCTCAATGACGATTTTCTCGAGCTGATTGCCCGATTCGTCCCACGCCTCTTCAATGCGCACCCACGGGTTTTTGAGGTCGAAATACAGGCGCACGCGCTTGGCGTAGAGCGTGGGCGGCCCGCTTGGTGAATCCCAGGTCAGCCGCAGCATGCGCTCGCCGTCTTCGGTCACCATCTTGGCTTCGTTGAACTTGCCGCTGCCGCCGGCAGCCACGTGGGCGCGTCCGTCGCGCTCGACCGAATCGACGATGAACTGCAGCCCAAGCTCACGCGCCGTGTGGTTCGACTGCGATTTGGCCAGCGAGCCGTCCAGCGCACTCCAGATCGCCACGAAACCGACGAGCCCGCCAAGGTGGCCGTACATCTCGTCCTTGCGCACGGTTTCGTCGTAGATGATCTCCTGGCCGGCGTGCGCGCCGCCCTTGAGCCAGCGCGCGTAGACCTGGCGCGGTGCGTTGCGGTAGCGGACCAGCATGAGCGCCGGTTGGCTTTGCCACTGGTCTCTCACGCGTTCCTGGCGGCGCATGCGGTATTCATATTCGGGCAGCTTGGCCGCCTCGCCCTTGAGCCAGCGCACCAGCGTTTCGGGCTTCATGGCCTGCGCCATGGCCAGGACGTCTTCGTCCGACCAACTGGCGAACGCGTTGGCGTTGACCTGGCTGCCGAGCCAAGCCGTCTGCCTGGCGATGTCCATGGCGGCAAAGCTGCCGATGGCCGCCGATTGCGATGCGGCGGTCTGTGTGGCGGTCGGCGCGGCTGCCGCTGGCACAGAAGCATCCGGCGCGGCAGGCTGGGCCCAGGCGTGTACTGCACCGGCCAGCAGCGTGGCCAGGGCGAGGGTACGCAATTGCATACGAGTCTCCGCTGTCGGTGTCATTGCTGAGCTTGCGCGCGGGCGCGCTTGATGTCCGGATCGGCATCGCGCAGTTCGCGGCGCAGGATCTTGCCCACGGTCGACTTGGGCAGCTCTTCGTGGCGGAACTCGACGATGCGCGGCATCTTGTAGCCGGTCAGGTGGGCGCGGCAGTGTTCGAGCAGGGCGGGCTCGGTCAGCGCGCCGGTGCGCGGCACCACGATGATCTTCACGCGCTCGCCGGCCACCGGATCGGGCACGCCAATGGCCGCCACCTCCAGCACGTCGGGGTGCAGTGCCACCACGTCTTCGATCTCGTTCGGATACACGTTGAAGCCCGACACGAGGATCATGTCCTTCTTGCGGTCGATCAGGCGGATGTAGCCGTTGGCATCCATCACTCCGATATCGCCGGTGGAGAACCACCCTTCGGCGTCGATGGACTTGGCGGTCTCATCGGGGCGCTGCCAGTACCCGCGCATGACCTGCGGCCCACGCACCTGCAGTTCGCCGGGTTCGCCCAGCGGCGCGATCGTGCCGTCGTCGCGCTTGAAGCGCACTTCGGTGGAGGGCGCGGGCAACCCGATCGTGCCGCTAAATTCGGTCACGTGCGGCGGGTTCATCGACACGACCGGCGAGCATTCCGTCAGCCCGTAGCCTTCGACGATGGTGTGGCCCGTGACTTCCTTCCAGCGCTGCGCGATCGCACGCTGCACCGCCATGCCGCCCCCGATGGTGATCTTCATGGCCGAGAAGTCGCGCTTGGCAAAGTCCGGGTCTTCCAGCAGCGCATTGAAGAGCGTGTTCACCCCCGCAATGCCCGAGAAGCGTTCGTTGCGCAGGATGAAGATCACGCGCTTGGTGTCACGCGGATTGGCGATCAGGATATTGCGCCCGCCCAGCGTCATGAACATCAGCAGGTTCACCGTGAGCGAGAAGATGTGATACAGCGGCAGCAGCGTGACGTTGGTTTCCACGCCGCCGTTGAGCATGCTCTTGGACCACTCTTCCGCTTGCAGCAGGTTGGCGATGATGTTGCGGTGCGTGAGCATCGCGCCCTTGGCCACGCCCGTGGTGCCGCCCGTGTATTGGAGGAAGGCCAGATCTTCCGGCGCCAGCTGCACTGACTGCAGGGTCCGTGAGCCTCCGGCGGCCAGCGCATCGCGCAGCCAGACCGGCGAGGGCAGCTTGTACGGCGGCACCTGCTTCTGCACGTGGCGCATCACGAAGTTCAGCGCGCGGCCCTTGAGGTTGAGCGCCCCGCCCATCAGGTCGCCGATGCCCGTGATGACGATGTTGCGCACCTGGCTGCCGGGCAGCGCCTGCTCCAGCGTGCGCGCGAAGTTCTCCAGCACCACGATCGTTTGTGCGCCGGAATCGCGCAACTGATGGGCCAGCTCCGGCACCGTGTACAACGGGTTGACGTTGACGACGATGGCGCCGGCCAGCAGCGTGCCGAACAGGCACACGGGGTACTGCAGGCTGTTGGGCAGCATGATCGCCACCCGATCGCCTTTCTTTACACCGCGCGACTGCAGCCACGCCGCAAACTGCTTGGCCTGGCGCTCGCACTCGCCGTACGTCATTTCGGTGCCGACACTCACGTAGGCGACGCGGGTACGGTACTTCTCCACCGATTCCCGAAACACCTCGACCAGCGAGTGATAACGATCGGGATTGATCTCCGCGGGCACGCCCTCGGGGTACGACTTCAGCCAGATGCGATCGGTCAGATCGCTGCGGTCGGCAACGGTGTTCATGGTGTCTCCGTCCATGAAAAACGCGGCGTGGTTTTATTGTGTGCCGCGCGGGTTTTGAATCTTGCTAGACGCGGGCCGTTCCCGTTGTGGCCCGAGCGGATTACTGCGACATCGTTTCGGGTCGCTCCAGAATGGCGACGACACCTTGCCCGCCCGCGGCACAGATCGACACCAGCCCGCGGCCGCTGCCGCGCTGCGCCAGCATCTTTGCCAGCGTCGCGACAATGCGCCCGCCCGTGGCGGCAAATGGATGCCCTGTGCCCAGCGAGCTGCCGTTCACGTTGAGCTTGCTGCGGTCGATGCTGCCCATCGGCGCGCTGCGGCCCAGCTTTTCGCGACAGTATTCGGGCGATTCCCACGCCGCCAGCGTACACAGGACTTGCGCTGCAAAGGCTTCGTGAATCTCGTAGTAGTCGAAGTCCTGCAGCGTCAGGCCCGCGCGCTCCAGCATGCGGGAAACGGCATAGGCCGGGGCCATCAAGAGCCCTTCGTTCTGCTCCGGCGTGCCGCTGAAGAAGTCGACAGCCGCCGTGTCCGCGCAGGTCATGTAGGCGAGCACGGGCAGGTTGTGCGCGCGCGCCCAGTCTTCGCTGGCGAGCAGCACGCACGAAGCGCCATCGGTGAGCGGCGTGGAGTTGCCGGCCGTCATGGTGCCGGCGGCGCTGCGGTCGAATACCGGCTGCAGCTTCGCCAGTTGCTCGATGGTCAAGTTGCTGCGCAGATTGTTGTCACGATCGAGCCCGAGGTGGGCGGTCATCAGGTCGGTGAAGAACCCGCGCTCGTAGGCCGCCGTGAGGTTGTGGTGGCTGCGTAGGGCCAGCGCGTCCTGGTCTTCGCGACGGATGCCCCAGCGCTTGGCCATCAGCTCGCAGTGTTCGCCCATCGACAGGCCAGTGCGCGGCTCGCTGTTGCGCGGCAGGAGCGGGCGCACGAACATCGATGGCCGCAGGCCGGCCAGCGCTTTGACGCGCGCGCCCGTGGACTTGGCGCGGTTGGCCTCCAGCAGGATCTTGCGCATCTTTTCGTTCAGGCCGACGGGCGCATCGGAGGTAGTGTCCGTGCCGCCGGCAATGCCCACGTCGATCTGCCCCAGTGCAATCTTGTTGGCAACGAGGATGGCGGCTTCCAGCCCGGTGCCACAGGCCTGCTGGATGTCGTACGCGGGCGTCTGCTTGGCGAGCGTGGTAGACAGCACCGTTTCGCGCGTCAGGTTGAAATCGCGCGCGTGCTTGATGACCGCGCCGGCCACGACTTCGTCCAGACGCTGGCCATGCAGGTTGAAGCGGTCGATCAGGCCTTGCAGCGCGGCGGTCAGCATCTGCTGGTTCGAAGCCGTGGCGTAGGCCGTGTTCGAGCGGGCAAACGGGATGCGGTTACCGCCGAGGATGGCCACGCGGCGCAGCTGCGCGTTGACGAGCATGAATTCAGTCTCCCGTGTTGTCTTGTTGTGCTTGCGGCAGCGTCAGCATGCCGCGCAGATAGGGTTTGTCGCCCGTGGCGTTGCGCACTTCAAAGGCGCGGCCCGGGGTGGCTTCGCTGGCTTGCCACAGCGTCGCCGTCCCCGGCAGTGATAGCGGCGTCTTGAATTCGGCCAGCACTTCGCCTTGCGTGAGCGGCGCCGCGGGCAACAGCTCTGCCAGCGCTCGGGCCTTTGTCCACATACCGTGAGCGATGGGATGCGCAAAGCCGAACAGTCTTGCACCGATAGTGGACACGTGGATGGGGTTCCAGTCGCCCGACACGCCGGCGTAGCGTCGGCCGGTGTCGGCGGGCACATCCCAGCGGCCGTCTGGTGACAAGGTCTGGGCACCGGGCAGCGCAATCAGCGGCGCACCTTGCGGAGAAGGCACGCCCACGCGCAAATAGGTCGACAGCGATTCCCACACCACCGCGCCGGCCTTGACGATCGCGGTTTCGATGGCGAACGCCTGCCCGCGTGCATGGTGGAACAACCGGCGGGGGCGCACTTCCACGCGCACGCGCTCACCCACCTGCAAACGCTGGTGTTGGCGGATCGTGTTGCACAGGTGCACCAGGCCGATGACCGGATAGGGAAACGCCGATTCCGTCATCAGCATGAGCTGCAGCGGAAAGCCTAGCAAGTGCGGATACGTCATCGGCACGCCATGCGCTGCGGAGAAGCCGCACACCGCTGCGTACTGTGCGATGTGCCCGGCGTCGAGCGGCACTTCCTGCCGCACCAGGGTGTGGCGCGGCAGCGGTCCGCCACGCTTGCCTTTACGTTGCGACAGCAGCGCGCGCCACGCCAGCGCCCCCGGCGATGGTGGCGCCGTCACCAGCGTCTGCGTGGCGATCATGGGAAAGAGCGGGGCCAGCGTGCGCACGATCGCTCAGGCGCCGAGCAGGCTTTGCCCGCACACGCGCACGATGTTGCCCGTTACGCCGTTCGACGCAGGGTTGGCGAACCACGCAATCGTCTCGGCCACGTCGACGGGCTGGCCGCCCTGGCTCATCGCATTCATGCGGCGGCCGGCTTCACGAATGGCAAACGGCACGGCTGCGGTCATCTGCGTTTCGATAAAGCCCGGCGCAACCGCGTTGATGGTGATGCCGCGTTCCGCCAGCAACGGCGCGCCAGCCTGCACGAGGCCAATCACCCCGGCTTTGGACGTCGCGTAGTTGGTCTGCCCCATGTTGCCTGCAATGCCGCTGATGGACGACACGCAGACGATGGCTCCGCCCGCGTGCAGCGCATTGGCTGCAAGCAGTGCGTCGTTGATGCGCAACTGAGCGGCGAGGTTGATATCGAGCACGCTGCGCCACGCGGGTTCGGTCATGCGGGCGATGGTCTTGTCGCGCGTGATGCCTGCGTTGTGCACGAGGATGTCGACGCCGCCCAATGCGGCAAGTTGCTGCGCGAGCAAGGCGGGTGTTTCAGGCGCGGCAATGTCGTATGCCATGGCTTCACCGCCGATTTCCTGGGCGACGGCGCCCAGCGCCTCTTGTGCGGCGGGCACGTCCAGGCAGAGCACGCGCGCACCATCTCGCGCCAACACGTGCGCAATGGCCGCGCCGATGCCGCGCGAGGCACCGGTCACCAGCGCGGTGCGGCCGGCCAGCGGCTTCTGCCAATCCACCGAGACCGCTGCGGCGCGATGCACGCGCACCACTTGCCCCGACACATACGCCGAGCGCGCCGACAACAGAAACCGCAGCGTCGACGCGGCCACGTTTTCCGCACCCTCCGCTACGTACACGAGCTGCGCCGTGCAGCCGCGCCGGACTTCCTTGCCGAGAGATCGCGTGAGTCCTTCCAGCGCGCGCTGCGCGATCGCCGCCTCGGGCGTCTTGCTGCCTTCGGGCGGACGGCCGATCACGACCACGCGCCCACAACCGCCGATGGCCCGGACGCCATCGTGAAACACGTGATACAGCGCATCGAGGCCGTCGACCGACGCAATGCCCGTGGCATCGAAAACGATGCCGCCAATGCGATCGAACGCCTCGCCTTCCTTGCCCGTGGGCGCGACAAAGCGGCCGGTGATCTGCCCGTGCCGGTTGGCAGTTCCGAGCCACTCCGGATCGCTTTCATGAAAGCGCGTGGGGACGCCGGTCTCGGCAAAGAGCGCTGCGAGCGTCTCGCGCATGGAGCCGCCTGGCGCCGCGCCCACCAGAAACGGCCCGACAAATTCCGGTTCGCCGGGCACGTAACGGCGCAACGGCACCGGCTGCGGCAGGCCGAGGTTGGCCGACAGCCACTTGCCGAAGCCGGAACCGACGAAATCGAGGTACTTGTCTTGCATCGTTGTTGTTGTCGTTTGTCAGGCCCGGACCATCAGGCTGCGCGGCGCTCGGCGGCGTGCAGGGCATCAAGCGCATCCTTGCGGCGCTGCAGGTCGGCCATCAGGTTGAAGTCGGGCGGGAAGTCATCCACAGCAACGGCGTGCTCACCGTAGCGCGCGTAGTCGCACAGTTGCTTGCGTTCGCCTTCGTCGATGAGGTTTTGTGCCACCGCTTGCGCCGTCCAGGCTTCGAAGTCAGGCAGGCTTTGCGGCACGGCCGGCAGCTTGCCTGCCCGGATGGCCGGTTTCAAGCGTTGCTCGATTGCGTCCACGGCCGGTTGCAGACGGAAGGCCGCCTCGCCATAGGCGATCGGGTCGACTTCGGGCGTCGGGCAGTACGAGTCGGCAAGCAGGCGATCGCGTACGGCGCCGGGCGTCTGCATCAGCTCGGCAACCTGTGCAGCCAGCGCATCCGACGGCTTTCGATATGGCGTGCCGAACGGGAAGATCAGCGCACGCAGTAGCGCCGCGACGCCTGCGTTCGGGAAGTTGGCCAGCACACCGTCGAGCGCATCGTGTGCCTTCACCAGCGCGTCCTGCACCGACCAATGAACGAGCGGCGTGTCTTCGGCGGGGCGGCCCTCATCTTCAAAGCGCTTGAGCGTGGACGAGATCAGGTACATCTGCGAGAGGATGTCGCCAAGCCTCCCCGTGATGCTTTCGCGGCGCTTGAGCGTGCCGCCCAGCGTAAACATCGACACATCGGACAGCAGCGCCAGCGCGGTCGAGAAGCGGTTCACGGCACGGTAATGCCGATGCATTTCCGGTGCAGCGTTGCCCGGCACGCTCGCTACGCGCCCGCCGGAGAGCGCATGCAAGAACGCACGCACCACGTTGCCGGCGATGAACGCGCCGTGGCCGAACAGCGCCGCATCGAACGCACGCAGCGTCTCGGGTGAATCGGCGCCTTGCGCGGCGGTCATCTCGCGCAGCACATACGGATGGCAGCGGATCACGCCCTGCCCGAAGATGATCAGGCAGCGCGTCATGATGTTCGCGCCTTCCACCGTGATGGCGATCGGCACCTGCTGATACGCGCGCGCCAGGAAGTTGTTCGGGCCCATGCAGATGCCCTTGCCGCCGACGATGTCCATCGCGTCGGTGACCACATCGCGCGCACGTTCGGTGACGTGGTATTTGGCAATGGCGGAGATGACTGAAGGCTTTTCACCCCGGTCGACGGCCAACGCGGACAGACGCCGTGCCGAGTCCATCATGTACAGATTGCCGCCCATCCGACCGAGCGCTTCCTGGATCCCTTCGAACTTGCCGATGGGGGTACGGAACTGGCGACGCACGGCGGCGTACGCGCCGGTGCTGCGCACGGCCAGCTTGGCCATGCCCACGTTCGACGAAGGCAGCGAGATGGCGCGGCCCGCTGCCAAGCATTCCATCAGCATGCGCCAGCCACGGCCGACCTGTGCCCGGCCGCCGATCACCCAGTCGATGGGGATGAACACATCCTTGCCCCAATTGGGGCCGTTCTGGAACACCGCATTGAGTGGCCAATGGCGGCGGCCGATGTTCACGCCCGGATGCTTGGTCGGGATGAGCGCGCACGTGATGCCGGGTTCCTTGTCGGCACCGAGCAAACCATCCGGATCGACTGCGCGGAAGGCCAGTCCCAGCACTGTCGCGATGGGGCCGAGCGTGATGTAGCGTTTGCTCCATGTCACGCGAAAGCCAAGGGTCTCGCGGCCTTCGTGCATGCCGCGGCAGACCACGCCCACATCGGGAATGGCGGCGGCATCGGAGCCGGCATACGCGTTGGTCAGCGCAAAGCAGGGGATTTCTTCCCCGCGTGCGAGGCGCGGCAGGTAATGGTCCTTTTGCGCTTCGGTGCCGTAGTGCAGAAGCAGCTCGGCGGGGCCCAGAGAGTTGGGCACCATGACCGAAACGGCTGCAGCGGAGCAGCGCGTCGACAGTTTCATGATGACCTGCGAGTGCGCATACGCCGAGAAGCCTTTGCCGCCGTATTCCTTCGGGATGATCATGCCGAGGAAGCCCGCGCGCTTGGCATAGGCCCACGCCTCGGGCGACAGGTCTTGCCAAATCTGCGTGCTTTCCCAATCGTTGGCAAGGTCGCAGAGCTTTTCAGTTTCGACGTCGAGGAAGGATTGCTCTTCCGCCGACAGACTGGGCGGCGGGGAAGACAGCAAACGCGACCAGTTCGGCCGGCCGGAGAACAATTCGGCATCCCACCAGACCGTGCCGGCTTCAATGGCGTCGCGCTCCGTCTGCGACATCTCCGGCATGATCTTGCGGAACATCGCCAGCACCGGGCGCGTGATGAGTGCCCGGCGCAACGGCTTGACCGCAAGCACCAGCGCGGGCAGCACAAAGACGATGGCGAGCACCGCTGTCATCACCGGGCCGACGAGGCCCAGCCAAGCACCGGCGACCAGCCACACCGCCGTTGCGATCAGCCAGGCGACTGCCGAGGCTTCCATGCTGGCGAGAGCGAGCGCGCCGATGCAAAGCAGGACGATCCAGATCGTCGTCATGAGGGTCTCCATTCGATGCGTTGATGTGCCGGCTGTCTCGAACATGCGGCGGCACCTGCCGAACACCGGAGCGACTACCGTGCCTGCACACGGGAGTGCCGCGCGGCGCCCGCGTTGTCAGGCGTTGGGGCTGCGCCAGGGCCGCATCGGGTTGGCCGGGAAGATTGCCCGTGCTGCATTGCTGCGGCGAATGGCCAATGCCCGGGTGCGCGCAGACGGCGCGGGGCCGTCGCTATCGCTGTCGGCACCGTGGTGATCGTCGTGCTCGTCGGCGCTGAGGTCGTCGTGGTCGTCCGCGGCATCGTCTGCGCTTGCGCGCGAGCCCGGCGTGCGGCCGAACAAGTCACCGGCGAAGGGCGACGCCGTGGCAGGCGTCGCGCTGCGTTCGGTGATGCGGCCATTGCCGTGCCCGGCGTGGCGGCCCGAGCCGCCGTGGCCGCTGTCGTTGCCGTTGGAGGCGTCGTCTGCTTGCGCGACCGGCGTGGGCACCTGTGCTTCGGCCAGTTCGACGACCTGGTCGAGCGCGCCGGCCTCGCCCGGCAGCGGGGCGTTGAGCGTGGCCACCACCAGCGCCGTCAGGCGTGCCAGGAGTGAGGCATCGTTCATCGTCTTGCCCTGCGTGAACAGCGGCAGCAGGTTGTTGAGGTCGTCCCCCGCCAGCACGCCGGCAAGTGCCTTGAGCGCAAAGTGCAGGCGCCAGCCCAGTTCTGCGCGTGGCAGGTGCGGCAGCGCACGCGAGAAGGCTTCGAAAAAGCGATCGAACACCGGCGCATAGTGGCCGAGCAGATAGTTCTGCACGAACGGCGAAGTATCGGAATACACGCGCCCCATCAGCCGCAGGAACGCAGGCCCGCCGGTGTCTGGGTTGCGCGCCATCTGCAGCGCTGGCACAAACAGCGCGCCGAGCACGTGGTCGCAGGTCAGTTGTTCCTTGCTCCAGCGCTCTTCGCATGCATCGAGCAGTGCCAGCCGGCGCGTGTTGAGCGGGTCGAGCCGGCGCCCCAGCACCGACTGCATCAACGCTTCCTTGCTGCCGAAGTGATAATTGACCGCCGCCAGATTGACCTTGGCGCGTGCCGTGATCTGCCGCAACGACATCGCCTCGTAGCCGAACTCGATGAACAACAGTTCGGTGGCTTCCAGAATGCGGCCCTTGGTGTCTCCTGCTCCAGGACGTCCCATGTCTCCTACCTCGTTTTTTTAAGCGTGATATCGGCCTCGATTGCTGCGGTGCAGCGCTCGAACGTACGATTCAAACATGTGTATGGGGTTGCTCGGGCATGTTAGGAACAGACGTTTGAAAACGCCAAGCGCCCAATTCGAGCAAGCACTCTAGACCGGAAGAGCTTGCCCAACCAATGTATGAAACACGTGGCCCGGAAAGTGAGTGAGCGCAAACATGAGAAAGCTCAACCAGGCTCGCACCCGATGAGCGGGTCAGCCGGCCGGCCGATGGAGCGAGGTCAGACCGCCGAAAAATGCGGCAGGGTTTTGTGCAGGAGGGGGAGAGGGAGCCGCCGTCCTGGACGACCAGCGTCGAGACCTCCACCCACGAATGCCGATCTTCGCGATAGGCGGAAGCGGCGTCCGTCTACAGCCGGAGGCGCATTCCCCGTGCAATTCCGACGGTATGCGTTGAGGGAGCGGCCGGGAATGTGGTGAATACGCCGTGGAGGCCTTGCGGCGGCGGTGGGGTAAACACCATCACCTGTTAAACTAGCGCCCTTCTTGCAGTCCCCGGGGTCCAGTCGCCCCGTCACCTACCCAGGCTTTGTCCACGATTGGCGCACGAACGAATGCGCGGGACACGCCGGTCCAATCGCTTTTCCATGTCGTTTTCCGAACTCGGCTTGTCAGACAAGCTGGTACGTGCCGTGGCCGAACTCGGCTACGCAGAACCCACTCCGATTCAACGCCAGGCCATCCCCGCCATCCTCAAGGGCGGTGACCTGCTCGCCGGTGCACAGACCGGCACCGGCAAGACCGCCGGTTTCACGCTGCCGCTGCTGCACCGCCTGTCGGCATCGCAGCCCAACAAGGTGCAAACGCCGCAGGGCATGCGCTTTCCGATCCGCGCGCTGGTGCTGACGCCCACGCGTGAGCTTGCCGCGCAGGTGGAAGAAAGCGTGCGCGCCTATGGCAAATACCTGCCGCTGAAGTCGATGGTGATGTTCGGCGGCGTCGGCATCAACCCGCAGATCGATGCGCTCAAGCGCGGTGTCGATATCGTCGTGGCCACGCCGGGCCGCCTGCTGGACCACGTCGGCCAGCGCACCATCGATCTGTCCCACATTGAACTGCTGGTGCTGGACGAAGCCGATCGCATGCTGGACATGGGCTTCATCCACGACATCCGCAAGATCCTCAACATCCTGCCGCCGAAGCGACAGAACCTGCTGTTCTCGGCAACGTTCTCCGACGACATCCGCGAACTGGCTGACCGTCTTCTCGACAAGCCGGCGCTGATCGAAGTCGCGCGCCGCAACACGACCGCCGAGACAGTCGAACAACGCATCTACCCGGTCGACCGCGAGCGTAAGCGCGAACTGCTGGCCAAGCTCGTGCGCGACAACGACTGGCACCAGGTGCTGGTCTTCACGCGCACCAAGCACGGCGCGAACCGCCTGGCCGAGCAGCTCACGCGCGACGGCATTCCCGCGCTGGCCATCCACGGCAACAAGAGCCAATCGGCGCGCACGCGTGCGCTGACGGAGTTCAAGGCCGGGACGCTGCGGGTGCTGGTTGCAACCGACATCGCCGCCCGTGGTATCGACATCGACCAACTGCCGCACGTGGTCAACTTCGACCTGCCGAACGTGCCGGAAGACTACGTGCACCGTATCGGCCGCACGGGCCGCGCCGGCGCGCAAGGCGAGGCGATTTCGCTGGTCTGCGTGGACGAGCATGGCCTGCTGCGCGACATCGAGCGCCTCATCAAGCGCGAACTGCCGCGTACCGTGCTGGAAGGTTTCGAGCCGGACCCGTCCATCGCGGCGGAGCCGATTCCGAACGGGCGCAACTCGGCGGGCCGTGGCGGTAACGCGCGCGGTGGCCGCCCGGGCGGTGGGCGCAGCCAGCAGCCGCGCCAGGCCAGCGGCAACGCTGCGCCGCGCGAGCCGCGGGCTCCGCGTGAGCCTCGTGAGCCGCGTCGCGAGTCGAGCGGTAACGGTCAGGGTCAGGGTCAGAACCAAGGCCAAGGCCAAGGCCGCAATGGTGCCGGCAGCCGCCAGCGTCAGCCGCAAGGTCAACGCGACGGCCAGGCTGCGCCGAAGCCGCGCAATGGCCACGGTGCCGGCAACGGCAACGGCCAATCGCAGGCGCGCGGCCAGCGCCAGGGCAACGGTCAAGGCCAGGGCCAAGGCAATGGACAAGGCGGGCAGGGCGGTCAACAACGCCGCGCATCAAACACGCAAGCTGCGCAGCCCGCCCATAAGGCACAGCCGGCCAAGCAGCCGTTCAATGGTTTGTTCGCCAAGGCGGCTGCGTTGCTCGGCGGCCGTAAAGCCTGACGTTGATGCACGACGACGGCCCACCCGCATCAGCTGACGCGCCCTACGACGGCCTGACGCCTGACAGCATCCTCGATGCGCTGGCGGAGGTCGGGCTGATGCCGGACGGCCGCATGTTCCCGCTCAACAGCTACGAAAACCGCGTGTACCAGGTCGGCGTGGAAGACAGCGCGCCGGTGGTGGTCAAGTTCTACCGCCCGGGCCGCTGGACCGATGCGCAGATCGTCGAGGAACACGCCTTCACGGCAGAACTCGCAGCGGCGGAGATCCCCGTGGTCGCGCCGCTGGAAATCGACGGCCGCACGCTGCACGCGTTCGAGCGTTGGCACTTCGCGGTCTTCCCGCGTTGCGCAGGCCGCGTGCCGGCCATCGACCAGGACCACACGCTTGAGTGGATGGGCCGCTTCCTTGGCCGCATCCACGTCGTGGGTGCGCGGCGGCCGTTCGTGGCCAGGCCCGCACTCGACATCGACACCTTCGGCGTGCAATCGCGCGACTGGCTGCTCGAACACGATTTCATCCCGCCCGATTTGTTGCCGGCTTGGCGCAGCGTGGCTGACGCCGCACTCGACGGCGTGCGCCGCTGCTACGACCGCGCAGGCGACGTTTCATTGCTGCGCCTGCACGGCGATTGCCACGCCTCGAACGTGCTCTGGATCGAAGAGGCCGACGCCAAGCAGGGCGATCCACTGCGCAGCGCCGGCCCGCATTTCGTCGACTTTGACGACAGCCGCACCGGCCCGGCCGTGCAGGATCTGTGGATGCTGCTCTCGGGCGATCGCGCGTCGATGCAATCGCAGCTCGCCAGCCTGCTGGCCGGCTATGAGGATTTCTGTGAGTTCGACACGCGCGAGCTGTATCTGGTGGAAGCGCTGCGCACGCTGCGCTTACTGCATTACAGCGCATGGCTGGCGCGTCGCTGGAATGATCCGGCGTTTCCTGCCGCGTTCCCGTGGTTCAACACGCAACGCTACTGGCAGGACCGGGTGTTGGAATTGCGCGAGCAGATCGCGCTGTTGGACGAACCGCCGCTCTGGTGAAACCGAGCGGCGGTTTTTCTTTGAGGCGTGGGCTTAGGCGAACTTGCCGGCCTGGAAGTCACGCACGGCCTGGAAGATTTCTTCCTGCGTGTTCATCACAAACGGGCCGTATTGAGCGATCGACTCGTTCAGCGGCTTGCCGGCCACCAGCAGCACACGCGCCTCAGCGTCGCCTGCACGGATCACCACACCGTCGCTGCCTTCCGTGTTGGCAAGGATGGCCATCTGCTTGTCTTCCA
The DNA here is from genome assembly GCF_038440115.1 of Ralstonia sp. OTU4908. Lineage (NCBI taxonomy): Bacteria > Pseudomonadati > Pseudomonadota > Betaproteobacteria > Burkholderiales > Burkholderiaceae > Ralstonia > Ralstonia sp. OTU4908. Next base: position 136,425 of record NZ_JASATD010000005.1, read on the forward strand.
CGCGCTGCAGCCCGGCGTCGCCAGGTGCTCCGGCGTCACCGACCAGCGCGCTGCCACGGAACACGTAGACGAACGCGTTGTGCCCTGCCGGCAGCGACTGCGCAAATGACGCGCCCGCTGGCAGCGTGATGTCGAGGTACAGCGGCTGCGTCGCTTCACGCGTCATCGCACCTTGCACACCGTGCGATTCTCCCGCGATCACACGCACGGCCACGCCGTCTTCCGTTGTGAACTCGGGAATCTCGTTCGACGGAATGTCGCGGTACCACGGTGTTGTCATCTTGTCGCGGGCAGGCAGGTTCAACCACAGCTGGAAGCCTTCCATCACGCCGTCCTCCTGTTCCGGCATTTCCGAGTGCACGACGCCGCTGCCGGCCGTCATCCACTGTACGCCGCCGTGTTGCAGGAGGCCTTCGTGGCCCGCACTGTCGCGGTGGCGCATGCGGCCCGCGATCATGTATGTCACCGTTTCAAAGCCGCGGTGCGGGTGATCGGGAAAGCCGGCCAGATAGTCGTTCGGGTCGTCACTGCGAAACGCGTCCAGCATCAGGAACGGATCGAGCCGGCGTTGCAGGTTGTTCGTCAGCACGCGGGTGAGCTTCACGCCCGCGCCGTCCGAGGTGGGGCGGCCCGTGATGATGCGCTCGACGAGGCGGGCACGCTGCACTTGCGGTTGCACGAGGGTTTCCATGTGGTTCTCCTGAAATTCGGCATTTGTCATACGCCAAATGTAGGGTAGTTGCCTCGTTTGCACTAGTCGGTTATTGTGGGAAAAAATGTTGCTCCTGGCGAGACAATAACCATTCCGGCCGGCGCGCATCACGATAAGAGGAGGAAACCATGGATCTGAACCAACTGGCGCTGTTTGTGCGCGTGGTCGAAGCGGGGAGCTTCACGGCAGCAGCCACGCGGCTGGACCTGCCCAAATCGTCCGTCAGCCGGGGCATTGCGGCGCTTGAACAGGATTTGAACGTGCGACTGTTACAGCGCACCACGCGCACGCTGCATTTGACCGACGCGGGCCAGAGCCTGTATCAGGTGGCGTCGCATGCATTGGAAGACATCGAACGCGCCACCACCTGCGCCGGCGAGCTGCAGGACTTGCCGCGCGGCAAGGTGCGGATCACGTCTTCCGAAGACGTCGGCCGCCTGCTGGTGGCGCCGGTGGCGGCGCGCTTCATGCAGCAGTATCCGGAAATCGATCTGGACGTGGTGCTGACGCCGCGCAACGTCGATCTCGTGCAGGAAGGTTTCGACCTCGCTGTCCGCGTTGGACGCCTAGCCGATAGTTCGCTGGTCGCGCGGTCGCTGGGCGTGTTGCGCATCGGCCTGTTCGCCTCGCCCGATTACCTGCAGCGCCGCGGTGCGCCGGACACCGTACAAGGGCTGGCCGACCATTGCTGCCTCGATTTTCGCGGCACCGGCCGCGGCGAAACGCAATGGCGCCTCGTCGGCCCCGATGGGCTGAAAACCGTGGCTGTGCGTGCGCGCCTGAATGCCGACAGCCTCATCTACCTGGAAACGTTGATTGCTTCAGGCGCCGGTATCGGTCCGCTGCCGCTGTATGCGAGTGCCGTGGCGCGCGCCAACGCACCGCTGCCGCGACTCGTTCGCGTGCTGCCGGACTATGCGACCAGCGGTGAGCCGATCAACCTCGTCACGCCCTCTGCCCGGTTCGTTCCCAGGCGCGTTCGCTTGCTGATCGACATGCTGACCGAGTCGATTCGGCAGGAGCTGGAAAACGCTGATCCCACCTGAAGTGTCGCGGCACAGAAGCTGCCAACGTTAAATGTTGTCACGACTGCGCCCGTTGCACGTTTCGCAAGGCACCATGCGATCCACGTGTGCCGGACCAGTACGTCTGACCCTCCATGACGTCACCCCCGTAAGCGTTGCAGTGCTTCCCCCCGGTGCGCTGCGATGTGTCTGGCACATGCGACCCTTGGGTGTTTCTGATCCCGTCACACTGTTGTGGGAAGCACCGCCGCCCGGACATCATTGTCCGGGCTTTTTTTTGCCGTTTCACGAATGCTTGTCGCACGGTGTTTAACGGCCTTCACAAATTAGGACTCTTCTCATGGTTCGTAGCAAACCTCGCCATGAAAATTGCTGCCACGTAACACATGCAACGGAACGCGTCGAACGCGCTTGAATAAGCGCCATCAATTCCGCACCCGCCGCGACGCATGTGCGAATTTTCATGGAGCCGAACATGCGTATCGCCTTGCTTGAAGACGATCCCTTCCAAAGCGAAGTCATCGTCCAGATCCTGTCCCAGTCCGGCCACGACGTGGTGACCTTCACCGACGGTGCGACCTTGCTGCGCATGCTGGGCCGATCGTCGTACGACATGCTGATCCTCGACTGGCATACGCCTGGCATGCTCGGGATCGACGTACTGAGCGTCGTGCGCAGCCGTCATAAAGAAGTGTTGCCGGTGCTCTTTGTCACGGCCGAAGAAGGCGAGAAAAGCCTTGTGCGCGCGCTCACGCACGGCGCAGATGACTACATCGCCAAGCCGTTCCGCATTGCCGAGCTGCGTGCGCGCGTCGACGCGCTGCTGCGCCGTGCCTATCCCATTCCGTATGGTCGCCTGCCATTCGCCGTCGGGCCGTACCACTTCAACACGCAGCGCCAACAGATCACCCTGCACGGCGAACCCGTTACGCTGACCGGCATCGAGTTCCAGCTGGCGCTGCTGTTGTTCTCGAACGTGGGCCGCACGCTGTCGCGCGACCACATCTTCGGGCAGGTGTGGGGCCGCAATTCATCGGAATACACGCGCACGATCGATAGCCACGTGTCGCGCATCCGCATGAAACTGAATATCGAGCCGGTGAACGAGGTGCGCCTGGTGGCGGTGTACAAGCACGGCTATCGCGTCGACCATCTCAAACCGGCGAACGACATGAATGCGCTGTCCGAGATGGATATCGCATCGTACGACGCTTAAGCCCGAGCCCATCGGCGCGCAGTGAGGGTGCCCGTCCAGCAATGGAATTGGGCGCCCTTATTGTTTCATCGGCTGTTATGCTCGGCGTTTCTCTTTCTCTGGGCGAGGCCAGCGTGCCGTTTTTCAATCTCAATGCAGAGGCCGAAACGCTGCCGCGCGCATGGTCGTCTCGCGTGATGGAGCGTTTTGGTAGCGCCAATTTCAAGGTGCTGCGCATGGACGGCACGTCGTATCCCAACGAGGTGCACGACTATGCCGAAGGCCTGCTGGTGATCGATGGCGAGCTTCGCCTGCGCATCGGCGACGAAGCGGTGACGGTCTCGCGCGGTGAGCTGTATGTGGTGCCTGCCGGCGTGCCGCACAGCGTAGATGCCGGCAGCGCCGGCACGCTGGTTATTCTGGACGTGTAAGCGGAGCGTCTTCTGCCTCTGCAAGCTGCTTGATCCGCTGCAGCATCATCCGGCATCGCGCGCGGGCGGCTCTGCCAAGCTCCGTTTCATCAGCCAGGCGACACCGGGTACGCGCAAACCGGTGGCAAACACCACGTCTCGCATCCAACCGCCGTATTGCGCCTGGAAGCATGGCGTGAGCGCGCGGCTCAGTGTCTGGTAGGCCTGCACGGTGCGCAGGCGACGGGCGTGGTAGGCGAGCGCGCCATCGGCGGCACCATGGACTTGCACGCATGCCGCTAGTGCGAGTGCATCTTGCGCGGCCAGCGTGGTCCCCAGGCCGAGTTGCGGGCTCATGGCGTGCGCGGCATCGCCGATGATGCAGTAGGGCGGTTTGGCCAACGCGCGCGGCCATGTGTGTCGATAGACGGCAAACGGCATATCGTCGTGCGAGCCGATCTGTTCGACCATGGGCGCGGCTTGCGGCCACAGGCTGAGGACATGCGCCTTCCACTGTGTGATGTCGGCCTGGCGCCAGGCGTCGACGGCATCGCTGGGCAGGCTCCAGAACATCGACAGGCGCGTACGTGTGCCGTCTACGTCGGTAGGCAGCAGGCCCATCATCTCGCGCGTGCCGCGAAAGCGCTGCTGCAGCACGCGCGGGTTCCAGCCCTCCACCCATCCTTGGAACCACAGCGTGCCCCATCGATAGGTACTTGACGGGCCGGCCAGGCCTGCGGGCTCACGCAGCGCTGACGCTGCGCCATCGGCAATTACAAACAGATCGAAGACTGATTCGCCCTGCGTGTGCGCGACTTGCGCGCGTGGTCCATCAACAAGCAACTGCTGGATCGCGCAACCAAAGTGGAATGTTGCGCCCGCATGCAAGGCGGCGTCGTAGAGCATGGACGACAGCGCATGCCGCGTGACGGCGCGGCCAGGCGTCTCGGCGTAGTCGATGTCGAGCAGACGCCAGCCGCGATGGTTCAGACCGATCAGCCGATCGATCGGCGCGCCGATGCCCTCCAGCTCGCGGCCCACGCCGAGTGCCTCCAGCGCCCGAATACCCTGTGGCTGGATCAGCAGGCCCGCGCCCATGGCGGTCAACTGCGGGTGCTTTTCGAAGACGTGCACTTCGTGCCCCTGGCGGGCAAACGCGATGGCGGCGGCGAGGCCGGCGTTACCGGCGCCGGCAATGCCGATGGAGAGCGGGCGAAGTGCGGACATGAAAGCGTGGCGGATCGTTTGCTCAAGATGATAACGATACGGCACGCACGTTAAGGCTGTTCGCGCAGGCTGCGGAGATAATGCGCAGACCTCACGCCCACCACACAAGACCGGACGCGCCATGCAGATCAAATGGCTGGAAGACTTCAAGGAACTCGCCAAGACGCGCAGCTTCAGCCGCGCCGCCGAGAACCGCAACGTCACGCACCCCGCATTCGGCCGCCGGATCAAGGCGCTAGAGGAATGGGTGGGCACCGCGCTGGTCGAGCGTAGCGAGCACCCGGTCACGCTCACGGCGGCAGGGCGCTTGTTTTTGGATGCGGCCGCCAATGCCGTGGACGGCCTGAACGATGTGCGCTTGCTGCTGCGGGAGGCGCAACTGCCCGTGGCGCTCAGGATCGGCACCGGGCGCACGCTGGCGCGCACCTTCGTCCCCGGCTGGTACGAAACGCTGGCGCGTCAGCGCGGCGTGTTTCCGCTCAGCGTGACGACAGGCGGCACGCAAGAGGGCGTGCTCGCCCTTGCCGATGGCACGGTCGATTTGCTGATCGCCTACGCCAGCCCGCAGGCCGATGCGCTCCTCGATCCGCGCAAGTACGACCATTGCCTGCTGGGCAGCGAGACGCTCGTGCCGGTGAGCGCCCCCGACAAGCGCGGCCGCCCGCGCTTCACGCTGCCGGGCTTCGCTGCAGAACCGCTTCCATGGCTGGCCTTCGCGCGTGGGCTGACATTGCGGCAGATGCTCGACAGCCATCTGGCGGCCGCCGATCGGAAGGCGTATCTGCAGCCCGTGTTCCAGGCGGACTTTTACGAAGCGGTGGAAGAGATGGCCCTGCGCGGATTCGGCATGGCGTGGCTGCCGTATCGCTTGGCCAGGCCGCACCTGAACGCGGGTGAACTGCGCCCCGCTGGCGACGACGCCTGGCATATCCACGTCAACATCCGCATGATGCGCGTGCGCAGCAACCAGAGCGCGTTGCTCGACGAGGTGTGGCAACGGGCGGTCGATAACGCCAGCGGTCACGGCCGTAACGATCTCGCCTGAGGCGCGTCGCAAAAAGCCCAACCTTGTGCCGAAACGGCACAAGCCGCCTCGGCGCGGCCCCTAGACTCCTCCGCAACCTTCGCCCGCCAGCGCCGTTCGGCAAACCAGGCGGGTCGGCACAGACCACGGGGAGACAACCATGCCAGCCCACACCCTCAACGCGAGCAGCGCGGGCGCGCGCGCCGCCGACGCACATCGACATCCCGCACCCTGGCGAGCCGTTCTGGCCGCCAGCGTCGGTAACGCGCTCGAATACTACGATTTGCTGATCTACGGCTATTTCGCCATCACCATCGGCAAGCTGTTCTTCCCCACGGGCGATGCGTGGAGTTCGCTGATGCTCTCCGTCGGGACGTTTGGCGTGTCGTTCATCATGCGCCCGCTCGGCTCGATGGTGCTTGGCAGTTATGCAGACCGCGTGGGGCGCAAGGCCGCGCTGACCTGGTCGATCCTGCTGATGATGCTGGGCACGGCGATGATCGCGTTTGCACCGACCTACGCGTCGATCGGTCTGTGGTCGCCGGCCATCGTGATCGTGGCGCGACTGCTGCAGGGCTTTTCGGCCGGCGGAGAATTGGGTCGGCCACGGCGTTCATGATCGAACACGCCAACGGCAAGCGCATGGGCTACAACGCGAGCTGGCAGGCCGCCACGCAGGGTCTTGCCACATTGCTGGCAGCGGGCTTGAGCGCGTGGATCACCTACGCGCTGCCCACCGCGCAGGTGGAGTCATGGGGCTGGCGCGTGGCGTTTCTGTTCGGCTTGCTGATCGGCCCGATTGGCGTCTACATCCGCCGCCATACGCCTGAAACGCCGGAGTTTTTAACCATGCAGGCGGAAGCGCCGGCTGCGCTGCAAGCGCGCTCGCCGCTGCGTGACACGCTCACGCAAGGTTTGCCAGGGCTGCTGCTGGGCGCGGGCGTGGTCGTGGCTGTCACCGCATTCAACTACGTGCAGAAGGTCTATATGCCGACCTATGCCATCAATCAACTCCACATCGCGACCAGTGCGTCGCTTGTCTGCACGATGATCACGGGCGCGATGCTGATGGTGATGGCACCGGCGTTCGGCCTGATGGCGGATCGTTTCGGCAGCATCCGCGTGGTGTCGATTGCGATGGTGGTGATTGCGCTGTCGACGTATCCGATGTTTGCCACGCTGGTCGCACAACCGACGTTCTGGACGTTGCTGGTCATGCAGGCGATTGTGGGCGTGCTGTTGGCCGCCATCCTGGCGCCGCTGCCTGCGCTGCTCGCCGATATCTTTCCGACGCGTACGCGCGGCACGGGCCTGGCGCTGAGCTACAACCTGTCGGTGACGATCTTCGGCGGTTTCTCACCGCTGATCGTCACCTGGCTGATCGGTGTCACGCACATCAAGACGTCGCCAAGTTTCTATGTGTTTGCGACCACGCTGATCAGCCTGGCCTCGCTGTGGATGCTGCGCGGGCACGCGCGAGCGCACTTAACCTGAACAGACTTCTCGTCACACCGAAGGATTTCGCATGATGACCCTGGAGGCGCTGCGCGCCACGCTGCCGGTCTACCCGATCGAGTTGCACAAGCCTGATATCCGCCGTTGGAAGACCGGCACACACGGCATTGACTACGTCCATACGTCCGACAGCGGCGTGCCGGGCCCGCACGTCATGATCAACGCGCTCACGCATGGCAATGAACTGTGCGGCGCGATTGCGGTGGATGCGCTGCTGGCGGCCGGCGTGCGCCCGGCACGTGGCCGGCTCACGCTGTCATTTGCCAACGTCGAGGCGTATGAGCGCTTCGATATCAACGACCCGGATGCCACGCGCTTCATCGACGAAGACCTGAATCGCGTGTGGTCTGCAGACAAGCTTGGTGGCCCCGGCAACTCGCTGGAACTGCGCCGCGCGCGTGAGCTGCGGCCAGTGATCGACACGGTCGATTACCTGCTCGATATTCACTCGATGCATGAGAAGGCCGAGCCGCTGATGCTGACCGGACCGCACGCCAAAGGCGTCGCATTGGGCCGCCTCGTTGGTGCGGCTTCGCATCTGATGATCGATGCCGGCCATGCTGCCGGTCGCCGCTTGCGCGACTACGGCGGCTTCGGCGATGCCGCCAGTCCGAAGAACGCGCTGCTCATCGAATGCGGTCAACACTTCGAACACGTGAGCCGGGATGTTGCGCTGGACGCGTGTGCGCGTTTTCTGGTGGCGCTGGGCACCGTCGATGCGTCAGCAGTATCGGAATGGCTGGGCATGGCGCCTGCGCTGGAGGTGCGTTGCATTCGGGTGACCGATCCGGTGGTCGCCAAATCCACGGCGTTCCGTTTTGCGGACGACTATCGCGGCATGGAGATCATCGCGCGCGCCGGCACCGTCATCGCCACCGATGGAGCGCTGCAAATCGTCACGCCGTACGACAACTGCGTGCTGCTGCAGCCATCGCTGCGGCATCTGGCCCCCGGCGTGACCGTGGTTCGACTTGGCAGGCTGGAAGGATCGGCCTAAACGCCGAGCATGGCGCGCAACGTGCCGAGCACGACTTGCCGGCAGTTGCGCACCATCTTCTCTTCAGGATCTCGATAGCCGGTCAGAAGCCACGCCGCCCCCACGTTGGTCAGGGCACCCACGAGTGCCAACCCGAGGATGCGCTGGTCGGCGCGCTGTTCGGCGTTGTCCTCAAGGGGGGCGCCGGGCAGTTCGGCATTCGCCATGATCTGCTTGCCGAATTCCAGCAGGTTGCGCTGGTAGGTGGCGTCCGTTTCCGGGCTCACGCCCATCACTTCCAGCAGCAGTACGCGCGCCGCGCACGGGTCACGCAAGAACGCGAAAAACGCGTGCAGGCCGGCGTCGACACGCGCCTCCAGCGTATTGCCAGCGGCGGCGGTGGCCTCTGAAACCTGCGCGCGCAAGTCTTCGGCATGTTGCTGGTAGGTCGCGCGGAGCAGGGCTTCGGTGCTGTCGAACGCGGCGTAAAAGTACCGGTCGTTGAGCTTCGCTTCCTGACAGATCGCGCGCACGGTGGCCTTGCGAAAACCCACCGTGCCGAACACGCGCGTGCCAGCGCGAATGAGTGCATCGCGGCGTTCTGCCGCGCGTGCCTCCGGCGCCACACCGCCATACGGGCGGCCTTTCTTCGCGGGCGCGTCTGCTGTTTCAAGTGTTTTCTCCATTTCGCTATTTGACGTCAGGACGCTCGAAAATTAAAGTGGTGACGAATCACACCACATTTAGTGCGAAATTTGCCGATCCCGCCCCCGGGGCTGCAACCAGGAGACCGCATGGACACGACGATGGAGCGAAGCGCCAACCCGGGCGTGCCCCGCAATCGGGCAGCCGCACCGGATACCGACGTCGACGTGCTGATCGTCGGTGCAGGCCTCTCGGGCATTGGCGCGGCGTATCACCTGCGCGAGCGCTGCCCGTCGGCGCGTTTCACCATCCTCGAAGGGCGCGAAGCCATCGGCGGCACGTGGGACTTGTTCCGCTATCCGGGCATCCGCTCCGATTCCGACATGTTCACGCTCGGCTACAGCTTCCGACCGTGGCACAGCAGCAAGGCCATCTCCGACGGTCAGACGATCCTCGATTACATTCGAGACACCGCGCGCGTGTTCGGCATCGACAAATCCATCCGTTTCCGCCACAAGGTGACGGGCGCGAGCTGGGATTCCGCCGCCGCGCGCTGGACCGTGCAGGCGCTACGCAGCGATGGCACGCGCGAGGAACCGGTGCAGTTCACCTGCAAGTTCCTCTACATGTGCAGCGGCTACTACGACTACGAAGAGGGCCACGCCCCGACGTGGCCCGAGATGGACAGGTTCCAGGGCCGCATCGTCCATCCGCAGCATTGGCCGAACGATCTTTCGTATGCGGGAAAGCGTGTGGTGGTGATCGGTAGCGGGGCCACGGCCGTCACGCTGGTGCCCGCGATGGCCGGCACCGCGCAGCACGTGACGATGCTGCAGCGCTCGCCCACGTATATCGTCTCGCGGCCCGAGCAGGATGCCGTGGCCAACACGTTGCGTCGCTGGCTGCCGTCCGGTCTCGCTCACCGGCTGGTGCGCACGAAAAACGTGCTGCTGACGATGTACTTCTACAGCCTCGCCCGTCGCAAGCCCAAGGCATTCAAAGAGTTCATCATCGGCATGGCCGGCAAGCAGATCGGCCCCGGGTTCGACGTGCGCAAACACCTCACACCGCGCTACAACCCGTGGGACCAGCGCCTGTGCCTCGTGCCGGACGGCGATCTGTTCAAGACGATCCGCGCGGGCAAGGCGTCGATTGCGACCGACGAAATCGAACGCTTTACCGCCACCGGCCTGCAGCTCAAGAGCGGCGAGCATCTTGATGCCGACGTGATCGTCACGGCCACGGGGCTCAAATTGAAAGTGCTGGGCGGGGCGGCCATCACTGTCGACGGGCATGCCGTGAATCTGGCAGAAACCGTGTCGTACAAGGGCATGATGTACAGCGGTGTGCCGAACCTGGCGTCGTCATTCGGCTATACGAATGCATCGTGGACGCTCAAGGCTGAGTTGATCGCGCAGTACGTCTGCCGGCTGCTCAACCACATGCAGTCCAACGGCTTCGATACCTGCGTGCCGCGTCTCGATGACGAAGCCATGAGCCGCGAACCCGCCGTCGATCTGACGTCCGGCTACATCCAGCGTGCGGCGGCCATCCTGCCCAAGCAGGGCGACAAGCAGCCGTGGAAGTCATATCAGAACTACGCGCGCGATCTGATGATGCTCAAGTTCGGCACACTGGCCGACAGTGCCATACAGTTCGAACGCCGTGCCCAGCCGATCGGCGCGGCGCAGCCCGCCTAACCGCCTCCCGCTTTGGGGACACTATGACCAGCATCGTTCTTGGCGTCATCGCGCTTGCCATCCTCGCGCCTGTTGCGTTCACGTTTTTCATCGCTCGCCGCGTCAACAAGGGGTTCCCGCCCGAAGGTCAGTTCATTGATATCGGCGGCGATCGCGTGCATTACACCGATCGCGGAACGGGCCCTGCCATCGTGTTCGTTCATGGCCTGTGCGGCAACCTGCGCAACTTCGCGTACCTGGATATGGACCGGCTGGCGCGCTCGCACCGCGTGATCGTGATCGACCGACCGGGGGCAGGGCGATCCGTGCGCGCTGCGGATTCGCCGGCAAACATCTACGCGCAGGCCCACACGGTCGCGCAGTGCATCGAGCAGCTTGGGCTCGACAAGCCCGTGCTGGTGGGGCATTCGCTTGGTGGGGCGATTTCGCTTGCGGTGGGGCTGAACCATCCGCACGTTATCCGCCGGCTCGCGTTGATTGCGCCGCTCACGCATGCAGAAAGCACGCCGCCGGGTGCGTTCAGGGGCTTGGTGTTGACGTCGCCGCTGGTTCGCAGGCTGGTGTCATGGACACTGGCGATCCCGCTGTCGATCATCAATTCCCGCAAGGCCATCGCTGCGGTGTTCGCGCCCGAGGCCATGCCGAAGGATTTCCCGTTCAAGGGCGGCGGCTTGCTTGGGCTGCGTCCGCATGTGTTTTATGCGGCTTCGTCGGATCTGGTCGCTGCGCCGGAAGATCTGCCCGACATGGAACGCCGCTATGCCTCGATGACGGTGCCCGTCGATGTGCTGTACGGCCGCGGTGACCGCATCCTCAACGTCAAACGTCAGGGCGAAGCGCTCAAGCAGAAGCTCGATCGTGTGAACCTGGGCATCATCGACGGCGGCCATATGCTGCCCGTGACGCAACCGGCGTTGACGACCGATTGGGTGTTGGCGGTGGCCGCTGCGGCGCCGGCGCAAGCAGAATTGCTTGCGTAACGCGACTGCCCTGGCGATGGCCGGGGCGCAGCAGAAAAGCAAAAAGCCCTGCCGAAGCAGGGCTTTTTGGTATTTGGTGGCGAATCAGGGACTCGAAAAATTGCCGTTGAACATTTCAATCGGAATTATGTAAGCCCTTGATTTGTATCGCTAAATTTCACTGGTTGACCGTGTATAAATCAATATACCGACGAATTGCTACGGTTTCAAGGGCTAAAATTGTCACGGTCTGCCGTGGGCAAAAGTCCACGGTATGTGCCGAGCCAAAACAAGCTTGGCCAGCACCTTCTTCCCGGTCGGGTTTGGACCGAGTGCTATCTTCCTGGGGCTGGCATTGTAGAGCTGGAATCGCGCTGAAGCGTGCCTGTCAGACTCTGACAGTACGCGCTAGTGTCGCGCGAGCAAACGTTGCCAAGTGGCGAATGTTCAGCCGGATTGAGTCAGCGCCACTCGATATGAGTTGGGGTTGGGTGGTCTGCGCGGGCCTCTATGTCGACGATGTGGATGCGGCTTTCCGCCAAATCCTGCTGGCGCACTTGATGTGGGTACTGCTCGCCGGCACTGCTGCATCCGTGCTGATGGCGCTCATCGTCCGCAGTATTCGAAACAGCCTGGGCGCAGACCCGGCCCATGCCGCCGATATCGCCAACCTCATCGCGGACGGTGACCTGAGCGTGGTGCAGAACATGGCCACAGGTAAGCCCGGCAGCTTGCTTTACGCGATGCACCAGCTCGAAAAGCAGGCAGCGACGGACGCCTTGACGGGCCTCAGTAACCGCCTGTGCCTCGAGCGGGAAATCGCGCGGGCGTATCACACCCAGGACGCCGAGGCAGGGCAGGCCGCACTTCTGCTCATTGACCTGGACGGATTCAAGCAAGTGAACGACACGTACGGTCATGCCGTGGGAGACGCGCTGCTGAAGCTCTTCGCCAGCGCCCTGCAAGCGCGAATGCGTCGTGGCGACACGCTCGCGCGCTTGGGGGGCGATGAATTCGTGATACTGGCGCGCGATGTGAGCGGCAAGGCTGGAGCACAAGCACTTGCCGACAGCGTTCTTGTCATGCTGGACAATATTCAGACGATTGACGGGCATTCGGTTGCTGTTTCAGCCAGTATTGGCATCTGCCTGTTGCCCGCCCGAGCCGGTAACAGCCCTCTCGATACACCTGGCCTGCTGCGGCAGGCCGACGGTGCCATGTATCGCGCCAAAACAAACGGAAAAAGGCAGGCGGTATTCGCCTAAGACGCCAGCTCCGGGTGGGGTGCGGGACCACCAAGGTGCCAAGGTCGAACCTCCATGGCCTTGCACGATTGTGGCGCGTGGCGACCCTCAGAGGCGCTAGAGCGCTTCGAATCCAAGCTGCAAGGCACCATGGGTTCGGAGGCCGCCTGCCGCAAGCAGCGCCGACGTCGTTCGGGTCGGGTAGTTCAATCTGCGCGCATTGTTCTTGACGTGTTGTTGGCAGTTGCGCTGCGCGAACCGCTTTCTTCAGCGTGCGAAGCGAGCCAACGCTCGATAATCGCTTGCCCCTCAAGTATCCCAGCGGAGATGGCGGCATCAGCGCTATCGAAATCGGCGGCGGTATGGTGGAAGCGCTCGAGCTGAGGGTAGACCATCGCACCGGTTTTGGGAGCGCAGACAAAGCCCGTGTAAGCATAGCCAACTCTGGAGCGGTGCCCCAACACCGACAGCACATGGATGGAGCAGCCCCGGTACTCCTGAACAATCCATGCTTGCATGCTGCTCCCCTTGGTGTTTTTCTAATGCAATTTTGGGTGGGGATGACCGACAGTGCAATGAGAGAGTGCTTCAATCACATATGTAACAAATTTTTGTCATAATTTATTTGTAACTTTCCGCTGTAACGAGCGTAGCCTCCTTCTTTGTGTGAGAACACAGCAGGGTGGCTGTTCTTGGTTATGGCGATGCGCTGCGCACGTTGTCTCCTCCTGCCATCGTCTTCAGGCGCTGCAACATTGCAGCGCCTTTTTTATTACGGGGCAAGCGCGACTGATAGCGCCGCTTCCATTTGGGTGCCGACCGATTGCTTCATGAATTTTCCGTGACGCAGAGTAAACATTCCTCAACGACTGACGTTAGCGGAACTGACATCGCTTCCGTTGGAATCTTTAAGTGCTCCACCCTCCCGAGCTACCCTGGGGGGCGTTGACCTCGGCCAACACTCCGCAAAGCGACAGGGTGCGAGCAGCTGTAGCGTCGCAACACCTTTGGGGGCGGCTCAGATTCGCTGCCCAGTCACTTTTGCTTCTGCCGCCATCATGACGATATCCATTGCAGAGTGCATCGAAAAGCAGCTCCTGAGCGCAGTGTTCCAGCCAATCGGAGACCTCGCATGCGGCGAGATTTTCGGATATGAAGCGTTGATTCGGGGACCGGCCGGCTCGCCCCTTGAACATCCGGTCGGGCTCTTCGAGCGAGCAAGGCAGGAGGGCTGCATGGTGGCACTGGAGCGACTCGCCGCTCGCGTGTGTATTCGGGCGTTCGCAAAGGCCGAGCTAACGGGCAAGCTCTTTGTCAATTTCAGCGCGGATGCACTCAGGGAAATGGTCCAAGACGAGGACGATGTTCGCTCTTTCTTCGAAGAAGTGAATCTTCCGCTCGAGCGCATTGTCATCGAACTCACCGAGCAGCCTCCTCCTGAGCCACTTGGTTCTCTCAAAGACGCCCTGGAGGTCACAAAGCGGGCAGGCGTCCAGTTTGCTCTCGATGACTACGGTACGGGGAACGCAAACCTTAGCTTGTGGGCAGCTTTGCGTCCGAACTTCATCAAGATTGACCGCTCCCTTGTTGACGGGGTTGCGACCTCGGCGTTCCACAGCAGCGCGCTCAAAAGCCTTCAACAATTGGCGTCCCTGGCCGACGCGCTATTGATAGCCGAAGGCGTCGAATCGGTCGATGACTTGATGGTCTGCCGCGATATTGGCATCGCTTACGCACAAGGCTATGTCCTCGGCAAACCTGCGCCCGACCCCACACTCCGACTCGGTGAGCCGGCACTGGCGGCAATCAGAACCAATTCGATTGTCGTGTTTCCGGAGGTGGCCAAGCTGACGACTCGTACTTTCTCTGCAAGCCGACTTTTGATTGACGCGCCCAGCGTGTTGCCAGACACGCGTAACAACGATGTTCTGGCACTATTTTCCAGGCATCAAGACCTACACGCTATGGCTGTTGTCAAGGACGAATGCCCAGTCGGCATCATTAGCCGCCGTTCTTTCATTGATTGGTATGCGCAGCCTTACCACCGCGACCTGTTTGGCAAGAAGCCGTGCATGACCTTTGCGAACTCGACTCCCGTCCTCTTGGAAAAGAGTGCGACGATGGAAGATGTGGTCAATCTGCTGGCCAGCGATGACCAAAGCTATCTCGCGGATGGACTGGTGCTCGTCGAGAATGGACGTTATGCAGGGCTTGCACGAGGAGAGGACCTTGTTCGCGCGGTCACGGAAGTGCGTATCGAGGCGGCAAGGTACGCAAACCCATTGACGTTCCTGCCGGGCAACTTACCAATTGACGCCCACATCAAGCGGCTGCTAACAAGCGGAGCTCCCTTCCACGCGTGCTACTGCGACCTAAACAGCTTCAAGCCGTTCAACGACCAGTATGGCTATTGGAAGGGCGATGAAATGCTTAAGTTGGCGGCTGCGGTCCTGAGTGAGGCCTGTGACCCACTTCGTGACTTTCTCGGGCACGTTGGCGGCGACGATTTCCTGATTCTCTTCCAGAGCGAGGATTGGGAGTCGCGCATCCGCACCGCCATGGCGGACTTCAATCGCAAAGCGGTGGAGATTTACACGCCAGCGGACATCAAAGCGGGCGGCATCAACAGTGAAGACCGTCACGGCAACCTCCGCTTCTATGGCTTCGTGACGGTCGCCGTGGGAGTCGTCTCGGTGCCCTCGGACTCTCAACTCGATAGCGATGCGATTGCGACGCTGGCGGCGTCTGCCAAGCGCGAAGCCAAAAAAGCAGTTGACCACTTCTATGAGTGTTCGTGCGACCCCCTTGTAATGAACTGCTGTAGCTGACCTTACTGGGATGCACTCGTGCTCTCCTTTCGGAAGCAAAGTTCTGGCGACGCTACGCTCCCCCCGGCAATGTGTGCATAGTATGCACACTTGCTTGCAAAACGAGCTCCTTGCTCGTCACCCCACGTCATGACGTGTCGAATCAGTCGTCAGTTCCGGATTGATGCCGCAGTCGCGGGCACAGCAATGTGGGTGTTTGCGTGATGTATCGAACGCTACGCAAAGGCGGGAGCACATTTGGCAAGAATCCGCTCAAAAATTGACTAGAATCCGCTCAAAAGTGAGCGGATTCTGAGCGGATTTTTGTGGACACCTGGGTCGCAGAGGCAGGAGCCACACATTGAATCCGTCGGCAGGCGCTCATCGTTGGGTGAATAGCCCATGAAAGCGGCTACTCGGACCAGACCACGTCGGCCGCTGGCAGCAAGTGACCACCGAGCACGTAGTCGCCCAGGCTTGCCGCCTTTGCTTCGAGCCGCTCCAACTCGCCTGCTGGCAGTCGATTCAAGTCAAATCGGCAATAGAGGTTGCGTTGCCGGAATGTCACCTTGGGACGCGTCAAGCCAGCCACCAGCGCCGTCACGGAGCTAACCGCTACGCTCTCGTGACCACGGAATTCGACACTGATGCCAACTTTCTGGCCCAGCCGGCCGAGTTCTACGGCATCCTGCCAGCCGGATTCATAGTCCAGCTCGACGGTCGCGACGCCTTGTGTCTTAAGCAGTCGCAGTGCCTCTTCCCGAGTGCCTGCGCGCGCTGACGCTGGCCCCGTCGGGTTGCTGTCCATGTCGATTTGGGAAGGCATGCGCGCCACCTGTGCTGTTTGCATCATCTGGGTCACGGCGAATCCGTCCGGACTCGCCTGATAAACGTAGTTGACTGGACCGAGGCTGACTAGCCTGACGGAAAAAGGATGTACAAACGCTTGCTGTTCGCTTGCGGGGGTGTATCGGTCACATCTTTGCGGCTCTCATTGACCAAGTGCCGCTAGCTGAAGATACTGTATATATATCCAGTATTAGACCATGGCGGCACGTGACTTTCCAACTCCTGAGACCCAGCGCAAGAAGCTTTCTGCAGCTGCGCTGCGGGCCATATGGCAACGCAATCCCACGCCGGAAGTGCGCGACTTGCTGTGGGAAATCTATCGCCTGCAAGACATCGCTAGGCAGGCGTACGGCGTTGTTACTTTGACCCGCATGTGGGGCATCGATAAGCCGTTCCTGGCGAGATTGGACGCGCTGGATTCAGCGTTGTTTGCCGAGCCCTGTTTGTGGGAGCGGCCGCTTGGTTGGTCGACAGCAGAAGAGCAGGCATTGAAGCGGCTGTCGCGCGGCCGTCGGTAGCTCGGCCAAGTTTGAGGTTCCACAATGACCTTCCCACTGCGACAACGCTTCCCCGCGCTCACCCGGAAGCGCCTGCGCGAGATTCAGCTGCAGTACGGTCACGACCCAGTGGTACGCCGTCTCCTATGGGAAATCCGGTGTCTGCAAGTTGTCATTATGCGGGCGCGTCAGCTCGAGCAGTCGATGGGGCCGGGTGAAGGCACGACTGACACGGGCATCATCGTCGGTGCCCTTCGCAGCGAACTTGCGGGCGAGTCCTGGCTGCAGGAATGGGAGATTGAGTTGGACACCTGCGGAAAGATGCCGCCGTAATGATTGCCTACAACGGGCCATCGCTTCGTGGGTATGGGGAGGAGCATCATGTGTACCAACTACTCGCCAGCGAAGGTCGAGCGCCTCCGCGTTCTGTTGGGCCTCGGCCCTGTAGTGGACTATCCACCTGAGACGTTCCCCGACTACGACTCGCCGCTCGTCTTCATCAACAAGGACGGTAAGCAGGATTGCGTCGTGGCGAATTTCGGCTTTGCGCCAGCCGAGTACGCTCGTTCAGGTATGCCAAACCCCGTCAACGCCCGTGCAGAGACGGTCAGCACCAACCGCATGTTCGGGAAGTACTGGAGAGCGTGCAACCTCTGCATCGTGCCGGTCGATGCCATCTATGAGCCGTGCTACGAGACAGGTCACAACGTTCGGCACAAAATCTGGATTAAAGGTGAGAGCGAGTTTGGCATCGCCGGCATCTGGCGTACCTGGCAAACATCCGAGGGAGTACCACCGCGCTACGCATTCGCCATGCTGACGCTTAACGCGGATGACCACGCCATCTTCAAGCGAATGCACAAGCCGAGCAATCCGGACGGTTCTGCGAAAGAAAAGCGCGGTGTCGTCATGCTGACGCGCGAAAAATGGGACGAGTGGCTGGCTTGCCGGGACCCAGAGGTGGCGCGCAGCTTCTTGTCGCTGTACCCCGCAGACAAGATGGAGGCAGCGCCACCGCCGGCTGACCGGAAGGCACCCAAGACACCAAAGCCGCCGGCATGCGGCTAGCCGTTCGGTTAAGGAGTTGATTAGGAGCCTTAGACAGCTCTAGACTGGGCCCCAGTCAATGACTGAGGCCCTTTCTTGTCTGAGGAAAAATCTTCTTCAGCTTCGGCTGGTTGGCCAGGGCGCTATCCGCCAACGGCAGCAGGCAGGTCGACAGCACCACCACTGGGCGTGGGTGACTATCTGGACATCAAGATTGCAGAGTAGCTTGGCGATTGCTGAGGAGCTGCTGTGGATTGGCGTTTATCTTGAACCCGAAACACCACCGTGCCCGAACGACCAATGCCCGTGGGCAACCTGCTTCGGATACCCTTTGAGACGCAAGTGCGTGAGGTAGGCGATAAGGAGCGCTCCGCCAGCCACTCAAAACTCGAGCGGCTTAATCCTCATTCGCTTTGCATTGCGGGCCAGTACATCATCGAGCGTCGCCATGGCCTTGGCCTTGGCCTCCAGCGCAGACGCAAGGTGCAGTGCATCACCCGCACGGAGCCCCATGGACGCATCCAGGGTTAGCACGGCAGCGCGATGGAACGTGTACGGTTCGACAGGCAATAACTGTAGGTCGCCAGCACACAGGCGTTCGAATGCCTGCCATGCAGATGCCCCCTGTTCGGCTGACAATTGTTTTGTCCGTTTCTTGATGCCGAGGGCGCTCGCGAATTCGGTCACACACCACGTGGCAGAGGCCATTTCGTCGGTACACGCCGCGTACCACTGCGAAACAGCGGGACTCCTCGGCTCATTCACGCAGAGCGCCACCAATACACTCGTGTCAACGTACACCATCAGTAGCGCGCTCCGTGCCGCAGTTCCTCCATGACTGACTGTGTCATCGGCATCGCCTCGCGAGTCGACGCCAGTTCTTGCGCGAAAACCTTCCGGTCCCATTTGGCCGCGTGAATGCTTATTCCGCCATCCACGGTCAGGTTGGCCTGCACTTGGTCGCCCTCCTTGAGGCCAGCGTGGCGAACGTAATCAGCGGGGATACGCAGCGCGAGGCTGTTGCCCCATTTCGCGATTTGCAGGTTCATCATCATCCCTCCATTGATATACATCGACGTGTATACATACTAGTACGTCGCGGATTCCGGGGCAACACGTGGCCAGGAGCAAACGTGCGACAGCTACCGATACATGTGTGGGACCTGCCTCGTCACGCCAGGTTCGGCTACATCGAACGCTCGCTTGAGCCTTTACGCGTAAAAAAGGGCTCAAACCGGGCTATAGATTGCTGACGGTAAGGTAGATGCTGCGCGCCGGGACGTGAAAAAGCCCCCTTGCTCGCGCAAAGAGGGGCTTCGAATAATGCAGGCGAACCTGTCCTTATCAACTCTTTAACCGAACGGCTAGGCCTTCGGTGACGGGGGTGTTCGGTAGCGGGACGCAGGAAACCTGCCCCTCCTCATTGGGCCTTGCTAGTCACCTAGCAATCATGGCAATGACAGTTGCTGCAGCCACCAGTACGCCAAAGACAGCGACGCCCGCACCTAGCCGTGTTGCAACCCAGTCGATATTCTTTTGCGACTCAGCGAAGTGCATTAGTTTGTTCATGCCATAGCCCTCCAGTTTTCATAGCGTAGCACCAACGGCTGTGCCCTACTCATCAGCTAGCCATTAGGGGGCTCATCAGCCACGCTCATTGCCGGCATCAGGCATTTCATCCCAGCCTTCCGCTCGCGGGAAACCGTCGGGCATTTCCGCCAACAGGTCAGCCAACTTGCAGCGTGGTTGGTCCCGAACTTCTATCGTCAGCTTGTTGCCAGCAATTCGGAGCTCGACCTGCGAGCCGGCCCTCAACTGATTCTGTTCGATGAATTTGGCCGGCAGTCGCAGCACCAATTCTCGACCGACTTTTTGAAGCGTTTGGCGCATCGAGTCCTCTTACTTGATGGCAATGCAACAGTGCAATTTCTACCGTTTCTCGTAGGCCTCAGCGGCCTGCTCCACCTGGTCAACATTTCCGCGCGACAGGGTTTGCAGCGGGGTAAGGTTCCTGTCGCTATATCCCGCAGACAAGATGGAGGCAGCACCAGCGTCGGCTGACCGGAAGGCACCCAAAACACCCAAGACACCAAAGCCGCCGGCAAGCGGTGACTTGTTCTAAGCTTTCTCCTGGTCAGCATGAACTGCCGAAAGGCCAAAGCACGGCTTTGTAGTCGTCGCTGAACATAGACTCATTCATCAGATGTCTGTCTACAGGGTTCCTCACGCCACTCCTCGGCCTCGTCGGCGCCAATCAGACCTCGCTCCAGCAGAGCGTCGACATGGGCCGTGCTGAGTTCCCCGCCATTCCGGAAGGTCTCACGCGCGGCATCGAGGAGGGCAGTCTCGATGCTACCGTCGATGTGGACGTGCGCCCTCCGAGCCTCTGCCCGCAGGGCTCTGGCGGCAGCTTGCAGTGATTCATCGCACCACAGGGACGTCAGTTGATTGTTGGCAAACAGCCAGTCGCTTACGTCCCAGACTTCGGACAGAGACTCGTTGTCCAAATTGAGTAGAGTCTCCTCAAGGGTTTCTTCGGCGTCTTGGGCATCACAATCAACCTTGCCCACGAGGTTATTGCCGTCCCAGACGATTTTGACCCCTTGGTACACCCGCCTCGCTAAATCCTGGAATTCATCGGAGTCGAGCAAATCGGCCAGCGTCTCGCCGCTCGTCTCGGCTGGCACTCTGTAGCGCCGGGTTCGTCCGTGGTAAACCTCTTCGGGGACCGCGTTACCGATTTCGCGGGAATACCCGATGGTGACCATGCCGCATTCGCAGTCGATTTCGATATGTGCCGCCTGGGGGTATATCTGACCGCTATAGCGGTGATATAGAGGGGAAGCCTCGCTACGCAACGCATCGGAGTCGTAGTCGAACTGCAACACGCGCTTTGGCGTCGCTTTGGAGCGTGTTTTTGATGTCGTGCTGGTCGGGGCGTCCCCTTCGCAATCATTGCGGTGGGTTACGGTTGGGTCGGATTGCATTGCTGAATCAGAATTCTTCATGAGTAATTGAGTAAATTATTAGACGAGCCTAGTCAACGGCGCGTAGGGCCGCGCCTTCGGTTACTCGTCGTTCAATATCCGTTCGGCCTGCATCAAACGCTCGACCCATCCATGGTCCAGCCTGTCTATCGCCTCCGCAATCGTGTAGCCCATCGAATCCAACCAATCCGGTCGATTCAGCACTAGCGCCGCTGCGAGTTTCTCTCCTGTGGAAAGCCGGCAAAAACCGCCAATCCTGGCGGCACGAGCCTTCTCGGTAATGTGTTGCAGTTGGGAATCCATAAAACCTCTCTTCTCTACGTGTTCGCATAAAAATGGTCGACGCCAAATCTTGCGCGACCGTCCGTCTTTGTGTTTCGATGTCTTTGCGTCATTCAATTTAACGTTGCATGGCGCCAATGTAAATTGACTGACGCGAAATATTTTGTCTTTCAAATGTAGACTAACGCAACCAAATACATCACAACAATAACGTTGCCGGGATGCGACAATTGGATGTTGATAAGAAAAACTACTTTTAATTAGACTGTGTCGAGCGTGGCGACTCCAGTATTGCGTTTTCACTTTTCTGTTACATCGTGGAGCACTGATGTTGTCGCTATACGGATTGCGTCAATCCGACGCATTTCAATAAGGACACCCATGAAGCACACCATCAAGCAGTGCACCTCCGGTGTCGTTGCGCTACCGCCGTTACGCGCGCAATTTGTTGGCGATACCGGAGCGCAGGCAGCGCACCGTCTCTTCGAAATATGCTGGCACCATGCGGGCGGAAGCACGACCGCCCTCGCTCAATTTCTCATCGGTCTGTACAACAAAAATTACGCCTCAGGTGACCCGGCGTCGCTGTGCAAATGGTTGGACGATTCTGCGTTTGAGGACGTGGTTTCGACGATGCGGTGGATGCGTGCCAACCGGCACGACGAAATCCACAACATCTTCACCGACGGTGATGAGGTGATGGCGGAACTGATGCAGAGATTTGGCCTATGGCCGCCCCAATCTTGCAATGCCTGACGCTTGCTGCACTGACTTGAGCATCGGGTCTTTAAGCGTGGGCGTTAGTTAGGTACATCGCGGAGCACTGATGTTGTCGCTATACGAATTGCGTCAATCCGACGTATTTCACAGAGGACAACATGAACGTCGAGTCGTTTGATTTTTACGGTTCGCAAGTGTGCAACGCTCGCTTGATGGAGCCCGCTGAGGTACTGGACGCGGTCCGTAGCCGAAACGGCATTCCCGGTGTGTTTGCGGGTTGGTGCCTGTGCGGCGATACCACTGAGCCGATGTTTGACACCATTGCCACGCGGGGTGAGGGCGTAGACCTGCGATTGTCAGGTTTCTTTGGCTCCGCCAAAGGCGCTTACGCGACCATCACGCAGCAGGTCGGTGGCATGCAACATCGATTCCTCCTGCCACTGTTTGAACCGCAGGTCATCGCGTATCTAGAGGCGCTGGAGCGGCAGCCGATTCAGGTGATGCTCGGCCGCGCAGGGCAGAGCCAGGCACTGATGTTGCACAATTTGTTGCCCTGGCGAACCATTCTGCCTCTGGTTGGCATGTGTCAGCGGGACAGGTGTCTCAGCGTTGGGGAGGCGCTGGAAGAGATGGCCGAGGCCATTCACTCCATCTGCCGGCCAGAGACGATACCAAGCATCTACAAGGGCATTGACCTGACTGAGGTGAGCGTGTCGGTCCTCGCGCCCGCGATGTATTGCGCAGAGGGGGAGGTCGACCTGGCGGGAGAGCCGATATGAAGGCGGAGGGACTGCTGCTGGCGTTGGAACCCGACTGCGCGTACTACGTTGTGAGCGACCCACCAACGCAGGACGTCATCGCGGTGGTCGAGGCGCGCGACGAGCCCGAGGCCAAGGCGTTTTTCGCAGCGCTGCGGCTTATGTTGAGAGCGGCGCCAGAGGTGGATATCCGAATGCTGGGGGATGCCACGCCGCCAAATGGGGCCCCCGTGTTTCGGCTGCGCTACCTCAAGGCCATGCAGGCAAGGGCAGAGGAGGAAGGGCGGATGCCAGATACGACGCGGCACTGACGCGTCCTAGCTTCCGTTCATCGGAGTTGATTCTGCGGCGACCGTACCTGCCTGGGTACTGGTCGCCGCATTTTTATGGGCTCTGTTCGCGATTCGTATTGATTTGACCTAAAATTCGGCCCCCTCATAGGAGATGTGGACCATGAAGGCCGAGTCGTTCTAAGCCTTGCTCGGGCAGGTGCTGCCCCTTACCGAAGGCCAGTTCGACGAGCTGGTGCGGACGGTTGAGAAGCGGCGGTCCAAGACCAAGGCTCTGCGTGTCCTTGAGGGTGCCTGGGGCAAGCGCCCGCAGTGGTGCCTTGAATTAAGGCCGGACAATGAGCTGGTGGTGAGCGGTCACGCCAATTTCACCACGCAGCTTCCCATGCGATTTCCCGTCTGAGTGATAAACCAGCAAGACGGCATTGTCATGAGTAAGGGGGGCCGGCGATATTGTGGTAATAACAGCTTTGCCTTGCGCATCGGCAACAAAATTGTTGTCGGTGCCGTTGCCGTCGAGCGGTGTGAATCCAATGGGCTTCTGGTCGAAGTGATTCTCGAACAGGCTGTAGTGCCCATTAGGTTTCAGGCCGGACATGGCCACGCTGACTTGTTCGCGGCCGTCGGGCAGACGCGTCAAAATAACTTGTCCCTTGGCGCCAAGCCAGGCGCCAAGCGTCATGTTAAGCGCTTGGCCCGACGCATTCACGATAGGCAGCGTTGGCGAATCGCTCAGTAGCGCATTGCGCAAGTCGGCAACGTGCTTGATGTTCTGCGGGCCAACGACCGCTGGCGCGCCGCGCTCGGCAACGAACACCTGCGGGTCCAGCGTCGCCTTTTGGTGAGTTTCGGCGGAAAAGAAGGCCGCGTGCGTTTCGAAATCGAGCGCACGCATCTCGCCGTCCGCGTGTGCCACTGTGGCTATCAAGCCGGCGAGCCCCGCCAAACAGACGCCAATAATACGTTTGTACTTCAGATGAGTTGCGTTCATCGTTCTCTCCTGGGTAAAGAAAAACACTGCGGGGGACGCGTCCATTGACGTGGCTACGCTTGCTCCTGTTGATATGGCAGCGCTCCGCTGAGCATTCCGTTTTAGCGCTGCCAGGATGCGGCAGTCGTCCAGCGGGAGCACGCTGTGAGTGTATTTACCCATAGGCTGGTCCATGGCGCCCATACGTTAGATTGCAGCCGCAGGCTTGGGAATGCCGCTACCGTAGATTCGCAAGCTTACGTGGCGGTCGAAGTCCTTGGCAGCGACATCAACCTCGATGTTGCCTGCCGCCATCCCGAGGATGCGGTCAGCCCAGCTTCGCGCAAAATCCAACTGATGCAGACTGCAGATGACGGTCACTCCATCATTGCGGCATATGTCGTGCAGCAACGCGAGGACATTGGCACCGCTTTGCGGGTCCAGACTGGCGACGGGCTCATCCGCGAGGATGATGTCGGGACGTTGGGCGAGTGCGCGTGCAATGGCCACGCGCTGTTGCTGTCCACCGGACAACGTGTCTGCCCGCTGTTGGGCTAGCGACAGCAGCCCGACGCGGTCCAGGCACTCCAGAGCGAGCAGCCGGTCCTCTCGGGAAAAGCGGCGCAATAGTCCACGCCAGGCAGGGACGTGGCCGAGCCTACCCGCGAGTACGTTATCCAGCGCTGAGAGCCGACCGATGAGGTTGAACTGTTGAAAGACGACGGCAATCCGGCGCCGCTGCGCTCCGCCGAGCTCGCCGACCCGAGTGCCGTTGAAGAAAATCTGCCCAGCATCAGGCGCATCGAGACCCGCCATGCAGCGAATGAGTGTTGTCTTGCCGGCGCCGCTGGGGCCGAGCAGCGCCAAGCACTCACCTTGCATGGTTTCAAAGGATAGGTCTCGCAGGACCGAGCTGCCGAGGTAGCGTTTGTTGAGCCCGCGCACTTCGAGAATCGCACGGTCGTCGGGGAAACGCGCTGGCACCAGCCGTGCTGTTTGGGAATCATGCATACCTAAACCAACCTGCGACGCATCCATCCGGATAACTGGTCAATCGCGGTAACCACAGCCAAGATGACCAAGATGATTGTGGCCAGGCGAGCGAAGTCCAGCAGGTCCATGCTGTTCTTGAGCTCCTGCCCGATACCGCCTGCTCCGACCACTCCCAGCACGGTCGACGCGCGCACATTGAATTCAAACAGATACAGCGTCGTCGACAGGGTGACGGGGAGCACGTCCGGAATCAACGCGTACGCTGCGGCAACAATACGGCTGGCGCCTGTTGTCTCCACCGCTCGCATTGGCCCGAGGTTGGCGTTCTCGACGTGGTCTGCGATGAGCTTGGCAGCGCTTCCCCAGGTATGTAGTGCGATGCCCAGCACGCCGGCGAATGGCCCCAGTCCGACCGCCGCCACAAACAACAACGCAAACACGAAGGCGTCGATGCCGCGTAGGGCATTCAGGAACCATCGGGCAGGCAGATACAGCTTTGGGAGCGGTGTGATGTTTCGGCTCGCCAGAATCGCCATGGGAATGGCCAGGAACGTCGCCATCATCGTGCCGATTGCGGCCATCCCGACGGTTTCGGCCGTGCGCTCGAGGAAGACGGGGAGTTCATCCAGTTTCGGCGGCCATGCCATCGCCAGCCAGTGTGCAAGCTTTGGCAGGCCGCTGACAAAGCGCTCCAAGTCGACTTGTGCAAGTCGCCAACTTTCAACGAAGAACGCCGCAATCGCGACCGCAAGCGCGTAACGCTTCGCTCTTTGGTACCAGGTCCGCTCTCGGCGGCGCTCGATTGCTTCGAGCGCCCGGCGCGCTGCAATTTCGTGAGTCGACATCAGAAATTTGTCCGCTGCACGCGACCGCCAATCGCGTGTCTCAGCCCAAATTCGGGTCCCTTGATAATGCGGCTGTGGTAAGCCTCGTAGGCGGGTGACCCCGGTGGCCAGTTCGCGAAAAACCGTCGGAGCCAAGCCGTGGTGTCGAAACGCACGGGGACAGCATCAAAGCGCACGCCATGCATGTTGATGCCGTAGAGGCTTTCCGGGGGAATCCGCGTGTCGGTCGAGATGCGCGTGATAAGACCGAAGCCGGTGTTCGCAAAGTTTGGCAAGCCGGCCGCGCCGTTGTTGATGATGAGGCGGTCACTGCCGTCGACGCGATAGTCGCGCGCGTGAGCGAGGCACGTGTGGGTGCTGGCGAAGGCGTGGACTCCGGAATCTCTGAAGTAGCGCTCGATTGTCTGCAGCGGAGTCGGCTCCACATCAGCTTCGTCGCCGGAGCAGCACTTGCCAATCGGCGACAGCCGCTCGGCGGCAAACGCCCAGCCAGAGAGTGCCTCGGCGTCGCCGTGCACAATGCCAATCCGGCATTCGCCGACTTCCAGTACACGAAAGTACGGCAGTCGCCCGAGCGCCTCTCGCAGTTCTGGCGCTTGGGCTGCGGTGTCGTTGAGTCGGCGCATGATGGCGTTCGAGCGCGCAACGTATTCGGCGTTGACGTAGTCAGGGTAGTTGCAACCGCATCCTGCATCCGTGGGCGCCGACAGCTCCGCCTCCACGTTGCCGCGAATGGAGGTGCTCTCAAGAGCAACCTGATTGACCTCTCTGAAGCTCTCGATGTCCGTGTTGAACCAGTTGTGGTCCCCGTTGAACACGAGGTCGATGTGGATGCCACGCTTGGCCTCCGATTCCCGCATGCGCAGAATTTCGTGGAGTGCCTCGAGATTGCCATACAGCCCACCGACGACGTATGCAGTCTCCGCGCGCGAGGTCGTCGCGCGTCGGAATTCGCGTGCGTCGTAGTGATACTCAATCGGGCATGATTGTCCGGGCCTGTTCATTGGTATAGCTCCGGGAACGCGGCTGGTGCGCCGCTGACCAAGCAAGAAGGCCGCCAGAGTTTCGGCTCGCCTCCCGGTGCCGTCAGCTCTTGGCCTTGATACGCCCAACGGCAATGCCCGCGTCTTCAATCATCTTGTAAGTCGCGTGTGTCGCCGAGACGAAGCCGGTATAGCGGGGTGGCATGACCTCCTTGGCTTGCTCGGTTGTCAGCGAGGTGAGAACGGCCTGCAGCTTCTGCGCAAACTCGCGCGGTGCGGATTTCGGCACTGCGAAGGCGTCATTGGGTAGCGGCTCCGAAGTCCAGATAACCTTCGTGCCGTCCGGCTTGATGCGGCCTGCCGCAATCATCGCGTTGCGGTTGCGGTCGTAGTCGGTTGCCAGGTCGACCTGCCCGGCGGCCACGGCAATCTCGTTGGCCGGATGGGCCGCACCCTCGCTGTATTTCCAGAACGCCTTTGGGTCAATCTTCCAGACTCGAGCGGCGTAGTAGGTTGGAATCAACCAGCCCGATGTCGAGCCTAAGTCCGCAAACGAAATTGAGCGACCGCGCGTATCGTCAGGAAAGCGCGAGACGTCCATATCCGGTCGGCCGATGATGATTGCGTGGTAGGTGGGCTTGTCGTCGTACTTGACCGTGGCAATTGCCTGGCAATCGGTCGCGTTGTTGGCAATCACGTAGCCCCATGGCCCCATCCACGCTGCGTCCAACTGGCCCGAGCCCATTGCCACTGCGAGACCGGCCCAGTCTGAGCTTACGGCGAGCTCGAAATCCGGCGCGCCCATCTGCTTGGCGATATATGAAAACAACGGGGTAAACGCTCGCTTGGTGTCTTCCATGGTCGGCATGAAAGGACCCACACCGAAGCGAAGCTTGCGCTGCTGCGCGAAAACTGCCGGGGCGGCGAGTGTAGTGGCGACAATTGCAGCGGACTGCAACAGGAAGGTTCTGCGTGACATTGAGCGTTCCTTGGTTGTGGGTAGAGTGACTTGCTGAGCGAGCCAAGTCCTCGTCCATGCAACCTCGCCGGCCCTCGTTTCAGCTTCGGGTGCCTAGGACTTGCATGAGCGAATGCTGCAGATTGGACGAACGACGCCCAAAATTCCTTACACCGCGCGCAGGGCAACGATACGGAGGCGAGTCACGAGTGGAAGAGCGCGCGGACGGGAGGCCAGTGCGCGGTGGTGAGTGAGAGACATGGCTTGAAGACTACCTCTGCAATTGCAGCGCCTGACGCGGCCACACGATGCGCCGTCCCGTCAAAGGCAACGCCCCATGAGGGCGATGTTTGAGGGAGTAGGTAACGTGCAGGTGGACGCGACACCAAGCGAATAGCCGAGAGTACCTCTCCAAGCGCCGATGGGGCGGTTACTCTTGCGAGCCGTCGCCGACAAGCCTATCGCCGTTGGTAAATCTCGCGCTATCTGCCAATGCGTCGCACCTGTCCGAGACTTAATTGCCATCACCGTAGACATCGAACCTGGATGACTTTGCACCATCTGAGTACACGTTGAACTTGCCGTCACTATAGACATCGAACTTGGATGAGTTTGCACCATCCGAGTAGACGTCAAACGTCGCGGCTTTCGCTCCATGGGTATAGGGGGACGCAGGACCTTGGATGCCAGCATAGGCGGACCAAGAGACAAGCGCGGAACCTGTCACAGCGAGCAAGAGAATTCTCTTCAACATTTTCAATCTCCTTTTCAGGTAGTTACTCCCCCAGTCAACGCTGGGGCAAGACTTCAGACAGCAGTTGCCTCATTACCCAATTCCAGCCAGGTGCCTGCAGCACTGTGGTACTTAGGGCCGACTGGAAGTTGCGGCCCGACACCCTGGCCTTGCTGGTTAGTTCGGTTAACTGCCGGTGTTGGAGATTGGACGGCCGGCGCCCAGACTTCCTTACACGAGGAGCGGGGCAGCGGCTTCGTTGGTGGCTGGCGCAGGTTGATGGATGTCGCTGCGTGGAACGTGATACACGACTATGGTCTTCTTCGTTCGATGTGGCCTCTTCTGGAGGGCCGCGTCCGCGCCGGTCGAGTTCCTTTCAGTGTGTCCGGCACGCCAGTTCTCGTCAGCGGAAATCAGCCCGGTAGAAGGGATTGAATGATTGGGCAGCTACCTTGCTGATTCCCTAGTTCGCACTGGAGCACCAAGTCTGCCAGCGCTTTGCGCATGCTGGTCAGGTCAGCAATCTTGGCGTCAATGAGTGTCAATTTGCGCACGGCCAAATCATGCGTATCGCCGCAGCAGTCGGCTCCCTCAAGCTGCAATAGATTTCCGATTTCTTCCAGTGTGAAACCGAGTACCTGCGCACGCTTGATGAAACTCAGGCGATGGACATCGTCCACCGAGTATTTCCGCTGACCGCTCACCGGCTTTTCCGGCTCCCGAAGCAACCCGCGCCGCTGGTAATACCGCACCGTTTCAACATTGACGTTCGCAGCTTTCGCCACCTGTCCAATCGTCAACATAGTCAGTCTCTCGTTGAATTTCCGCTTGACTCCGTACCTAAGTACGGAGTCTATGCTTTTAGCACGTAGATGACGACTGGAGCTTTCATGTCTTTCTTGGATTCGAAACGCTCACTGACCCTTGGTGTATTCGCCGCGATTGGTGCGTCGGTGTGCTGTGTTGGGCCCCTGGTTTTGCTCGCCCTTGGCGTCGGCGGTGCATGGGTTGGCAATCTAGTCGCGTTTGAGCCTTATCGCCCGGCTTTCATTGCCCTGACACTGTTATTTTTCGGTCTGGCGTTCCGTCGACTGTACTTGGTCAAGCCGGTGTGTGCGCCGAACACTTCCTGTGCCAAGCCCATGGTGCGGACGCGGCAGCGTCTGATTTTCTGGCTGGCAGCCGTGCTCGTACTTGGTCTCTTGGTCACCCCTCTGGCCGCGCCCCTCTTTATTTGAGCGGAGTCTCTATGCGATTCATTACCAAACTTTTCGCTATCGCGCTGCTTCCGATGGCGTCCGCGTTCGCGGCCACGCAATCCGTTGTCCTCGACGTGCAGAATATGACTTGCCCCCTATGCCCAGTGACGGTCAGAAAGGCATTGCAGAGGGTCCCTGGCGTCGAGGACGCCAAGGTCGACTTTGACCATAAAACGGCGACCGTGAGATTTGACCCGACCAAGGCCGATACCGCCATGCTGGTCAAAGCCACGACCAATGCCGGTTACCCATCAACGCCCCACAAGTGAAAATCATGGCCACTGTCAATCTGAATTCGGTTCTGACCTGCCCACACTGCGGATTCGCGAAACAGGAGACCATGCCGACCGATTCTTGCCAGTTCTACTACGAATGTGAGAATTGCAAGACGGTCTTGCGGCCAAAGCCTGGCGATTGCTGCGTCTACTGCTCCTATGGCTCAGTGAAATGCCCGTCAATTCAGGAGAAACAGGGTTGTTGCGGCTGAACTAGCGAGGGGTTGGATGCCCGGATACAGCGTTGTCTATCCGGGCCTCGTGCTTTTCAGCAACCAGCCTTATCGACGCCGAAGTTCCGGCACTGTGGCGGTGCCACTGGCTTGGCCAAAGACGGCATTCACGGGGTCTCCCTCCTTGAAGCTCTTCAGGCTTCCGGCATCCTTAACCGGGAAAGCCATCGTCATCGCTGGCATGCCGAGATTTTCAATCGGACCATGCTTGAGAGTGACCTTGCCAGCCTGCAGGTCAATCTTCTTGATTTCGGCGGTTACGGGCTTGGCCGCTTGGCTGGCCTGCGTCGATGGCTTCATATCCATCGAATCCGTCGAACTTGCGGCGTATGCGCCCGAAGCGATGGCAAAAAGTAGCGAGAGTACGAGGGCGGGTTTCACTTGAACTCCACGGTGAGAGAAGGCTGTTGGGAGCTACTCTTGAATTTCAGTTGCCGCCTGCGTAGCAGCAAGTAGCCAGCCGGCACAACGAAGAGCGACAGCAAAGGGGCGGTGACCATGCCGCCAAGCATGGGCGCAGCAATACGCTGCATCACCTCGGAACCTGTACCGCTGGACCACATGATGGGAATTAGGCCGGCCAAGATAACGGCGACAGTCATCGCCTTGGGGCGCACGCGGAGAGCTGCGCCTTCCTGTATGGCCTCGATAAGAGCCTGAACGTCAGCTCTCCCATTCAGCTCACGGGCAGCCCACGCCTGCTTCAGGTAGAGGAGCATGATGACGCCGAACTCGGCTGCCACACCGGCGAGCGCCAGGAAGCCCACGATACCCGCGACTGACAGGTTGAAGCCCAACAGGTATAGCAACCAGAAGCCGCCAATCAGCGCGAGCGGAAGCGTCCCCATGATGAGCAGGACCTCGTCGATGCGCTGGAAGACCATGTAGAGCAGCACAAAGATGATGAGCAGCGTGAACGGTATGACGACCTTCAGC
Organism: Ralstonia sp. OTU4908; assembly: GCF_038440115.1. Taxonomy (NCBI): domain Bacteria; kingdom Pseudomonadati; phylum Pseudomonadota; class Betaproteobacteria; order Burkholderiales; family Burkholderiaceae; genus Ralstonia; species Ralstonia sp. OTU4908. The sequence continues at coordinate 167,479 of NZ_JASATD010000005.1, forward strand.
TTTGCGGTTGCTCGTTCCAGGTATTCGAACTGCCCGGACCAGCTGACCGAGTAGCCGGGAGGCATGGGGACCGCTTTGGCAACAGCGATTTGCATCTCCTGCACGGCAGACCGCAAGTCACGTCCGCGAATATCGACGTAGACCCACCCAGACAGGCGTGCATTCTCGCTGCGCAACATGGGGGCGCCTTGCGCGACGCGAATGTCTGCCACATCAGACAGCAGGACTTGCTGGCCTCGGTCAGTAACGATAGGCAAGCGACGCAACTGCTCAATGGAGTCGCGATAGTCCCGTGGATACCGCACGTTGAGGGGGAAGCGCGCCAGTCCATCCACCACTTCACCAACGTTATCGCCACCGATGGCTGAGGACACGATGCTCTGGACGTCGTCAATATTCAGCCCGTAGCGGCCTGCCGCCGCGCGGTTGATGTCGACGTCGATGTACCTGCCGCCCGACAGCCGCTCCGCCAGCGCTGATGTGACGCCCGGAACCAGCTTGACGGCAGCTTCGATTCGAGTCGTCAGCTGGTCTATCTCCTTCAGGTCTGCGCCGGACACCTTGATGCCGACGGGGCTTTTGATTCCTGTGGCCAGCATGTCGATGCGATTGCGGATGGGCGGCACCCAGATGTTCGACAGACCAGGAACCTTGACTGTGCGGTCCAGCTCCTCGACCAGCTTATCCGTGGTCATACCAGACCGCCACTGGTCTCGCGGCTTGAACTGAATCGTGGTTTCGAACATCTCCATCGGAGCCGGGTCGGTGGCCGTATCGGCGCGGCCTGCCTTCCCAAAAACTGACGCCACCTCTGGCACGGTCTTGATGAGCCGGTCCGTCTGCTGAAGTAGCTGGGCGGCTTTGCCAGCGGACAGGCCGGGCAGCGCGGAGGGCATGTATAGCAGGTCACCCTCATCCATGGGCGGCATAAACTCGGCACCGATTTTCAGTGCGGGCCAAGCGGTCAGGGCCAGCAACACGCCAGCGATAGCCAACGTCGTCTTTGGATAGGCGAGTACGCGAGCGAGGACGGGCTGGTATGCGCGAATGAGCCAACGACTCAATGGGTTCGCTTGCTCTTGCGGAATCTTTCCCCGAATCAGGTAGCCCATCAGCACGGGGACCAATGTCACTGAAAGCCCAGCGGCCGCAGCCATGGAATATGTCTTGGTGAACGCGAGCGGCGAGAACAGTCGCCCCTCCTGGGCCTCGAGCGTAAAGACCGGAACAAACGAGAGCGTGACTATCAGGAGTGAGAAGAACAGCGCAGGGCCGACTTCTGCCGCAGACTCGCTAATCACATTCCAGCGCTCATGCCCATAGAGGCTACTGCTCGGATGCTCCTCGTACCAGCGCTCTAGATGCTTGTGCGCGTTCTCAATCATGACCACGGCGGCGTCGACCATGGCGCCGATGGCAATGGCAATTCCGCCAAGTGACATGATGTTGGCGTTGACGCCTTGGTAGCGCATGACCAGGAAGGCCGACAAGACTCCGAGCGGCAGAGAGATGATGGCCACAAGCGCCGAGCGCAGGTGAAACAGAAAGACTAGGCAAACCAGCGCGACAACGATGAATTCTTCGATGAGCTTGTGCGTCAGGTTGTCCACCGCGCGGGTAATCAGCGAAGAGCGGTCATACGTTGGCACAATCTCAACACCGGCAGGTAGGCTCTTCTGCAGAGTCGCCAGCTTGGCTTTGACCGCGTCGATGGTCTCCAAGGCATTCTTGCCAGACCGCATCACAATGACGCCACCTGCCACTTCGCCTTGGCCGTCTAACTCAGCGATACCGCGACGCATTTCTGGGCCCAATTGCACCGTGGAAACGTCGCCGAGCCGTACCGGGATGCCGGCGCCGCTTGTCACCAGCGGTATCTGCCGGAAATCGTCGAGTGTTTTCAGATAGCCCGAGGCGCGCACCATGTATTCGGCCTCGCCCAACTCCAGCACCGAACCACCAGTCTCCTGGTTGGCCCTTTTGAGTGCCGCGAGAACCTTGGCCTGGGACAGGTTGTAGGCGCGCATCCGGTCGGGTTGCAACACGACCTGAAACTGCTTGACCATGCCCCCGATGGAGGCGACCTCAGCTACGTTGGGTAGCGATTTCAGCTCGAAGCGCAGGAACCAGTCCTGCAGAGCACGCAACTGACTCAGGTCGTGATGGCCGGTCTTGTCGACCAGCGCGTACTCGTAGACCCAGCCCACGCCGGTGGCATCCGGGCCCAGCGCCGGCTTGGCTGCCGCCGGCAGGCGCGATTGCACTTGGTTCAGATACTCCAGCACGCGTGAACGCGCCCAATAAAGGTCGGTGCCGTCCTCGAATAGCACGTAGACAAAGGAGTCGCCGAAGAATGAGTAGCCCCGCACGGTCTTGGCCCCCGGCACCGACAGCATCGTGGTCGTCAGAGGATAGGTGACCTGATTCTCGACAATCTGCGGCGCCTGGCCAGGAAACGGCGTGCGGATGATGACCTGTACGTCGGAGAGGTCGGGCAGCGCGTCGAGCGGCGTGCTGCGCACCGCCCACAGACCCCATGCGGTCAGCATGATGGTGGCTAGCAGCACCAGGAACCGGTTGCGGATGGACGCAAGGATGAGCCGGGTAATCATGGCTTGGTGCCCCCCGCTGCGGGGACCGGCTGCACAGAGGAAAGCACAGGCGTGTCATCCGCATCCATATGGAAGCGGAAGCGGATTTGTTGTCCTGTCTTCAGGCCCTTCGGCATCCCAGTCGGCGGTGCTTTGAACTCCATCGTCATGGCGCCCCAGTGAATGGTCGGAATCGGTCCGTGGGAGATGGTGAGCGCTTGCGGGGAAACGGCTTCGATGCGTCCGACACCTTCGTGCTCAGGGCCCGCCGCTACCGGAGCGGCTGGCGCAGATGCGCTTTCCATACGCGTGGTGGCCCCGCGCAGGCTTGCTTCCGAGTCAAGCAGGAACTGGCCGGAAGCCACGACCTTCTGGCCCACCTTCAGGCCTTCGGTAATCTCCGTTTGTCCGTTCGCCTCGGCACCGGTCTTGACCTCGACCGGGTTGAAGCCGCCATTGCCAGCTTCGGCCATGGCGATGGTGCGAGTACCAGTGCGGATGAGGGACTCCGTCGGGACGAGAATCTTTTCGGCGCCGCCCTGCGAACCAAAGCGGACGCTGACGAACATGCCAGGGACCAGCTGCCGGTTCCTGTTTTGCAGTTCGATGCGAACTTTCAGCGTGCGCGTGGTGGGATTGACGTCCGGCAGAATGGCATCGACCTTGCCTGTCAGCGTCTGCCCGGGTAACGCCGAAGCACTTGCCGTCACCGGTTGACCGGGCTTGGCGACGGAGGCCTGGCTTTCCGGCACTTCTGCCAGCACCCAGACAGTCGAGAGGTCGGCCACCCGGAACAGCGTCATGCCGGGCGTGACCGTCATGCCATCACGAGCGCCGACTTCAGTGACGACGCCGTCGACGGAGCTGGCGATGCTAAGCCGGGGCTGAAGCTTGCCCGTGGTTTCCACCAACCGAATCTGGCCCTCGGTCATGCCAGCTTGGCGCATACGCGCGAGCGCTGCACCACGTAGGTCACCTGGGAGGCCCGCGTTTGCGCGCGCCACGGCCAGGTACTCTTCCTGGGCGGCCACCCAGTCTGGCGAATAGATGACCACCAATGGCTGCCCGCGCTTGACCGAGTCGAGTGTGGTCTTGGCATAGGCGTGCTCAACGAACCCTGCGGTACGTGCCTGGATAACCTCGATGCCGCGTTCGTTGATGGCGACGTTGCCGGGCACCTCCAGCACCGATTCGAGCCGGCCCGATTTCACTTCTACCGTGCGGATGCCCAAGTTCTGCGTGATGCGGCTGTCAATGGTGACGGCGGCCGAGCCGGCGCCGGCGTCTTCGTAGACCGGCACCAGTTGCATGTCCATGAAAGGCGACTTGCCAGGCTTGTCGAAGCGCTGCCCGGGCACCATGGGGTCATGCCAGTACAGAATCTTCTTGCCAGTTTTCGGGTCAACGTCGCCTGCCTTGAGGCCCGAGTTGGCGGTTGCCGTCGCTGGCGGCTGTGCAGAGTTTCGCCCTTGCGTTACGCCAAATCGATAGGTGCCGTAGAGCGCAGCTCCGGCAACCATCAGACCCGCCACGACAGAAATGGCTTGCTTCTTCATTTGGATTCCTTTGTGGCCGGTTCGGTTTGGGCTGTGGGCAACGGGATGAGGTAGGCGAGCTCGGCCCAGAGCTTTGCTGTCCGGGCTTCCAGCGTCAGGCGTTCCAGCGCTGTATCGATGGCGCGGTGATTGGCACCGGCGACAGCCAGCAACGTCCCGGTATTGGCCCGGTAGGCGGTGAGTGCGGCATCTGACTGGGCGTTCGCCAGCGGCAGAAGCTTCTCGTCATAGCGTTGGAGGCGGCCAAGATTCCGTTGCAGTTCGGATAACTTGGCTGAAATCTGCGCCCGGGTTGTGCGTGCGACGACTTCGGACTTGGCCCGGGCTTCTTCCGCTTCCGCCAGCTTTGCTGCGATTTCCCGGTCCTGGCGGTTGGCGCGGTCCCATGGCAAAGGAAAACTAACGTTGACCGAGGCCATATTGGAATAGGCCGAGCCGCGTTGGCTGTACATCAATTCAACGCTCACGTCCGGGTTACGGGCTGCGGTTGCAACGCGAATATCAGCCTCGGCGAGAGCAACGTCGCGTTGGGCCGCCGCCAACTCCGGTATGGCATCCATGTCGGTCTGAGCAAGTTGCTGGATGCGCGGCGGGACGGTGAGGGACGGCCGCTCCGAAAGAGGCCGACTGCTCGCCTGCCCAACCCATCGTTCAAGGTTGGCCCTGGCGGCATCGATGGCAGCCTGATTCTCGTCGCGCTGGTCCTGCAGCTTTTGAATTTCCACCTCAGCGGCCAGCACGTCCGTGCGCGTGCCGCGCCCGCTCCGATAGGCGGCCGTCGCTGCTTGCAGTTCGAGTTGGAGGGGGTGGCTGTGGTGGCTAAGCAGCACGTCAGTCTGCTCCGCATACCAGCGGTCAAGCCAGGCCGCAGCAACACCACGCTGGACGCTGGCAAGGCCAACTGTCCGTTGTGCCTCGGCGGCCGCTGCTTCGGCCTCGTAGCGTCCAGCGCGCGCCCGGCGTTTGTCCGGCCGGGTGAACTCCTGCACCACGCTAATTGAACGCTGGGTCATGAAATCCCGGCCGAGGGAAAACTGGTCGGGACCGTTTATCGGGACATTGTTGACCCCGAGTTTGAGCACAGGGTCAGGCAACTGGCCAGCTGCAACGGCCATCTGCGCAGCCGATTCCACGGAGCCGCGCGAGATTTCAGCGTTGGCCGCACGCGTCGTGGCAAGCGCAATGGCTTCTTCGAGGGAAAGCGCGGACGTTGGCTCCGCGTGTGCAAGGATAAGCGCAGACAAGCCAAGGACAGGCGCAAGAAATAGCGCCTGTAAAAATTGACGAGAAAAAAGCATGTAGCCTCCAGGAGCAACGGTACCTGTCTCGATATAGCGAGACGGACTTAGACAGCGTTGCTCAGAAGGCTACGTTCGATAACAGCAGTGAAGGATGGTGAGTGGCGGCGGCGGGGCTCGCGCGACGGCGCCCTCGTGTACGTGTGCGACGTAGTTCGCGGCGGAGACGGGAGCGGGCTCAACCACGCTCACGAGCACCGGCAGAAATGCCGGGCTCTGGGGAGAGAAGTGGTCGGCAGACTTGGCATTGAACTGGCAATGCTCAAGGCACAGGCCATCGCGCTTTTCACTATCCTTCTGCGCCATCGCTGCCATCTCGGGGCAGGATTCGGTCATCCCGGCCATCCCATTCATGGCGCTGACTGAATACAGACTTCCCGCACAGGCGTACGCGGCCGCTGCCAGTTGAACTGTCAGGAAGGCGACTACGAGGAAGCCGGTCATCCACAGCCGGCGAAGAGATGTGCGCACGCTATGTTGTTGTTCGATTTGGCGAGAATGGTAGCAGTGGTCGGTATCGGTCAGGTAAGGTCACCTGTTGCGCCTTTGCAGCAGATGATAGCGGTCCCGGCGAGCCACCACGGTTCGTTCGCTGGGACCGGGCCCCATGCTTACTTAGGTTGTTGCTGCATCAAGTCCTGGCATGACTGTTTCATCATTGCCTGGCAAGCAGGCATCATGCACGCGTCGGCAAAGATGAGGTAAGCAGGAACAAGTTGCGCCTCATCATCCTGTCGACGAGCAATCGTCTCGAGAGCAGCCAGCAAGTGGTCTGCCACTGCAAAATCCTGCTCACGGCAAGCTCGCTCGAAGACCATGAGCAGCTCCTTCTGTAAAGAGCCCTCGAGGGGTGCGGTGGCATCCGATAATCTCCTGCGCCTCATCATTCTCACCAGGGCGCTTATTACGCCTTGGTCCAGCAGTCGACATGGTGATGATGGACCCTTCCCTTATGGGAAGGTCAAGAGATGTTCTTGTGCCTGCACACCAGTTGATGAACATCAATTGCCAGCTGAAGCGCTGACCTACATTCGCCATAGGGGCCATTGGGCTTCGCAATGAAGGACTACGACTATGGCGAAGAATCGAAGCATCTCACTGTGTATTGCTGTTGCTGCGCTCGCTTGGGCGCCGTTGGCGTTTTCGGCCGCGTCGACGAGTGGGGCGTCCCACAACCGCCATCACGCCCCAGAGCCGCCCGAAACGCCGGCGGTAGCGCATCAAGGGAATCCTGAGCTTGACGCCCAGATTGCCCACTTGCGTGCAATCCGCGAGCGGCTGTCACGAGCCAATACCCCTGAAGAGCGCCAAGCGCTCCTGGCAGAACGAACACAAGTCATGCAGGAAGCCATGGCAACCATGCACAAGACCGTTGGAATGCCTATGGGGATGCGGCCGCCGAAGGGCAAGAGCAAAGACCTGGCTGCCCAAACGCAATTGTGTCAGGGCATGATGGGCCAACACATGGCCCTGATGCAGGAAATGATGCAGTCGATGATGGACGGTCAGGGTATGGGCGGCGGTATGGGAATAGGTGGCGGCATGATGACCAAATAGGTCGCCCGGTTCTCGCTCAGCTCTATTCCGGATAGTGGAACGTCTATTGTGTGCGCCGTGACACATTGACCTTCCTGGTATGGGAAGGTCTAACCTAATTATTCAAAGCGTCCCGCCTGGCTGACTGGGGCAGCTAACTGTATCGCCAGTACGCTTGCCATGGTTTTCCGCCATGCCATGCGGCGCGCACAGGCGGTAACCGAACGGAGCCAAGGTCTATGGATAACCATCGTCATGTGCGTGGCGAGGAGCATGGCCATCACCACATGGACCTCGAGCGTCACCTTCATGTCGTTCACGGTTCGTCTGCGCATCAGCATCACGAGCTCGAAGCATCGGCTGACGAGCTGACCGAGAAAGACCCCGTCTGCGGGATGAGTGTCAGCACCGATTCGCGCTTCAAGGCTGAGCACCAAGGCAAGACGTACAGGTTCTGCAGTGAGCAGTGCGAGGACAAGTTTGTTGCCGAGCCGCAGAAGTATCTGGCCTCTTCGGCCGAAGCCGCTCTCGCCCCTACGCAGGAAGGGACCATCTACACGTGCCCGATGCACCCGGAAATCCGGCAAGACCATCCCGGCAATTGCCGCATCTGTGGGATGACGCTGGAACCGGTCATCCCACAGTTGGAAGAAGAGAATCCGGAGCTGGCCGACTTCCAAAGACGCTTCTGGTGGACGCTCCCCTTGAGCGCTGCGGCTTTAGTCCTGGCCATGTTTGGGCACCGTTTTGGCTGGATGGCAGCGGCCACACAGAGTTGGGTCGAATTGGTCCTGGCGACGCCCGTTGTGCTTTGGGCGGGGTACCCGTTCTTCGAGCGCTGCGTCCGGTCCTTTATCCATCGCAGCCCAAACATGTGGACTCTTATCGGGCTCGGCACCGGTGCTGCTTACGTCTACAGCGTTGTCGCGACTGTCGCGCCCGGCGTATTCCCCGAAACGTTCGTTGAGCATGGCCGCATTGGCGTGTACTTCGAAGCGGCCGCAGTCATCATCTCGCTGACTTTGGCTGGACAGGTGCTTGAGCTCAGGGCGCGGTCTCAGACGTCGGCCGCCATCAAGTCGCTTCTCGGTTTGGCGCCGAAAACAGCGCGTCGCATCAACCCAGACGGTAGCGAGGAAGACGTTCCTCTGACTCACGTACACGTGGGTGACCGTCTCCGTGTCCGCCCTGGCGAGAAGGTGCCCGTTGATGGCGTGGTCATCGAGGGTACAAGTTCTGTTGATGAGTCCATGATTACGGGCGAGCCGATTCCTGTGACCAAGCGGGTGGGTGACCACGCCATTGGCGCGACGATGAATGCCTCCGGCAGCCTGGTCATCGAATCCGAGAGGGTGGGCTCGCAGACCGTCCTGTCTCAGATTGTGCAGATGGTTGCCCAGGCGCAACGGTCCAAAGCACCGATGCAACGGATGGCGGACAAGGTGGCGGGCGTGTTCGTGGTCGCGGTGGTGACCGTTGCTATCCTTACGTTCTTTGCCTGGGGACTCTTCGGGCCACAGCCGAGCTGGGTATACGGTCTCGTCAATGCCGTCGCTGTTCTCATCATTGCCTGCCCGTGTGCGTTAGGGCTGGCGACCCCGATGTCCATCATGGTGGCGAGCGGCAAAGGTGCATCCAATGGTGTTCTGTTCCGCGACGCAGCAGCCATCGAGAACTTGCGAAAGGTCGACACGCTTATCGTCGACAAGACCGGGACGCTGACCGAAGGCAAGCCGGCCTTCGAGCGCAGCGTTGGCACCAACGGCTTTTCCGATATGGAGGTTCTCCGGCTCGCGGCCAGTCTCGACCAAGGCAGCGAGCACCCCTTGGCCGCCACGATTGTGGACGCCGCGCGTCAGCGGGATTTGCCGCTCGACAAGACCGAAGATTTTGAGTCAAGCACAGGCATCGGGGTGCGGGGAACGGTCGCAGGCAAGAAGCTCGCGCTTGGCAACACCGTGCTCATGGAGGCAGAAGGCGTATCAGCAGCCTCGTTGAGCCAAACCGCCGACGAGCTGCGGGCGCATGGTGCCAGCGTCATGTACCTTGCCGTCGAGGGCAAGCTGGCCGGCCTGTTGGCAGTATCCGACCCGGTGAAGGCAACGACTCCGGAGGCCCTCCAACGTCTCAAAGAGAAAGGCATCCGGGTAGTGATGGCCACCGGGGACGGCGTGGTGACCGCCAAGGCGGTTGCCGACAAACTCGGCATCGACGAGTTCCACGGGGAGGTCAAGCCTGCCGACAAGTTGGCGTTGGTCAGCAAATTCCAAGGCGAAGGCCGGGTGGTAGCCATGGCGGGCGATGGTATCAACGACGCGCCTGCGCTAGCCAAAGCCGATGTCGGCATCGCAATGGGCACCGGCACCGACGTCGCCATGAATAGCGCCCACGTCACCTTGGTGAAAGGCGACTTGCGAGGAATTTCCCGGGCCCGTCAGCTGTCGGAAGCGACAATTGCCAACATGAAGCAGAACCTCGGTTTCGCCTTCATCTACAACTCGTTGGGTGTGCCATTGGCAGCAGGTGTCCTCTATAGCACAACGGGTCTGCTTCTGTCGCCGATGATTGCGGCGCTTGCCATGAGTCTGAGTTCGCTGTCCGTCGTCTCGAACGCTTTGCGACTTAGTAAGGCGCAGATGTGATGCGTCTGGAGTCCACTCGCCTGCCGGTGCCGCGAGGCAACCAGGACGTCGTGGCTGGCTGAAGATGGAGCATGCAGACGAGAGCAGGCGCCCGCTATATCCCCGGATGACGCTGCGTGGCAGGTTGTGACGGCAATCCGTCTTCGAAGGGAGAGTGCGAGGCCGCATGGTCCATAGCACGCGCCCTGTCACAGAGACTGTGCGGTAACGTGTCAACGTCTGGTCGAATGCACCGAACGCGATGTTCAAAGCGCCAAGCTTGGGACGATGACGAAATACACGTTCAAGAGATAGAGCCCGGACAGAATAAGGGTGACTCCGCCGGTAATTTCAAATGCCCTCTGCCCCTTGCCCAGAGGCCTCAAATGTTCGAGCCAACCTATCGCTAAAGCTCCCAGCCCAAGCGGAACGGCCCTGCCAAGCGCAAAGGCAAGAAGAAGCGCTGCACCGAAGAAAGGGGACCCTATGCCGGCGGCCACCCCTAGCATGACTACTAACGCCGGCGTGCACACGGGGCAAATCGCGACTGCGAACGGCACGCCCAGTAAGAACGCGCCCCAGGCTCCTTTGACTGGCATCGCGCGAATGCCTACGGCTGGAAGTGGCACTCGCAGCCATCCAACCCATACAAGCCCGAGCACGATGAGCAAGGGCCCCAACGCCAACCCCCACTCACGCCCTAGAAGTTTTTGTACCCAGACTCCGCCCAATCCTGCTGCGAATCCCAGCAGAACATGGGTGAGTACCATTCCAGCGGCAAACATGGTCCCAAAGAACGCCGCGCGAGACGTAGTCTGAGCGCGCGTTACATAGGCGAGCGAAACCGGAATGGCGGCCAAGGCCACAGGATTGAAGCTAAACAGGAAACCAGCAAGAACCGCAACTCCGAGGGCTGGAAATCCAACGTGCTCAACCGCGCTGCGCAATATGTCTATGTTCACTTGCCGCCGCCCAATCTCAGATGTTTTGCGAGTTCTGCGCGTAATGCGTCGGTAGTGGGTAACGAGGTAAACACCAGGGCTCCGTCGATGGCGATGGCGGGAATCGTCAAGACGCCAAGCGACACCGCATAATCCAATTCGTCGAGAACATCGACGTCACGCAGCGTTACCTGGTCGCTTCCAAAGGACGCTATTAGCTCGCGAATGCTGTCTTGTGCAGCGGCGCACTTTTGGCAGCCGGGCGAGGTTAGGAGTTCGACTTTGACCATGCTAGGCTCTGTTATCGCAGCTCGTTAAAGCCATCTTCCAGCGCAGCCAGAATGGGACAGTCGTCCAACGGGAGCGCCCCTTGAGTGCACTTGGCGAGCAGTTGGTCCAGTGTCCCGGACATGCGTTGCATGGTCGCAATTTTTGCCGAGAGCTGTAGCTTCTTCTCAACGGCGAGGTGGCGGACATCGTCGCAACAGGCGGAGTCGCGGCTTTTAAGGGTGAGCAGTTCACGGATGTCCGACAAAGAAAAACCGCATTGTTGTGCGTCTTTGATGAAATGAATGCGTCCAAGCATGGTCGCGTCATACAAGCGGTATCCGGCTTCGGTCTTCGAATCGGGGGCGAGGAGCCCTTCCTTCTCGTAATAACGCAAGGTATCAGTGCTGACGCCGGCTAGGGCAGCCATCTTGCTGATGGTAAACATGGTGTCCTCCAAACTTGATTTTCATTCTAGAGCTTGGAGCTAAGTCCAAAGTCAAGCATCGAAGGCGGAAACAGGCCCGGAGGACTACCTTAGCGATGCGTCAAAGTGGCGTGCCGATACCAGCACCGCGCAGCATCGCTTCATCAACGGCTGCCCCGCAGCAGCATGCCGCCAGCTTGCCGTCCACGATGATGGCCGGCACTCTGTGGATTCCAAGGCGCTTCGCCTCCTTCACCACGTTGATATCGTTCATGTCCCGAACGACCACTTCGCATGAGGAACACGTAATACTCGTGACGAGGTCGATGGCTTCGTGACAGGCAGGGCATCCAGCACTATAGATTTCGATAATTCGTTTGGCAGTCATGGTTTCACTCCGTTCAATGCCTCCCAAAGGCGGGAGGTAAAGAAATGCTAGAGCTTGGACTACGCACCAAAGTCAAGCGAATTGTTTCGAGCGAATCCCTATTGTTGATGGCGGCAGCAGGCCCGGCGCACTACCTAAGGAAGCTTCAAAACAGCATAGCAATATCAATATTCGCTTCAAGCAACAGCGCTTCATCAAAGGTCGCATCGAAACAGCAAGCTGTGGCGCCTTGGACATGGTCGGGATTTCTCGCGTTTGACGTGTACGAGGGCACGCCGCTCCAGCGTGCCCTGCATAACGATTCTAGGAGCCACGTTTTCCAAGAGACGACCTTGCGTGTCGAACTATTGACTGTACGTCTTGGCTATCCACGACGCCACGGTGTGTAGTGCGCGAGACGCTAGACGGTCCGCAACCAAGCTTTAGGTGACGTCCCAAGCTTTCGTGAAAAAGCGCGCGTCAAAGCGCTGGCGCTGCCATATCCCACTTCGATGGCGACGTGCTTGAGGGGGCGACCGGCACGCAGTAGAGCTTGCGCGAGTGTGAGACGCCATGACGAGAGGTAGCTGGCAGGTGTTTGGCCTACCACCTTGCGGAAGTGGAGGGCGAACCGGGCGCGCGACATTCCAGCTACCTGGGCCATTTCACTCAGTTCCCACTGGTGTGCCGCGTCCCCATGAATGGCCGTCAAAACCTTCGCCAGTCGAGGGTCCGCCAAGCCTGAGAGCGTTCCGTTATTTGTGATTCCGTTATCGACGCAATATCGTAGGACGCGAATCATGAGAAGCTCGCAGAGACGGTCCAGCGACGCCTGCTTGCCGCAGTGGTTGGAAAAAGCCTCGTCGTAGAGCAGCTCGAGCAGAGGGTGAGCACCGGCTAATTGCGAAAGGGGAATGAGAACGAGGCTCGGCAGCGAGTCAGCGATGGGATTGTGTCGACCGGCGCCGAGCATAATCGCCGCACACACCACGTCGGCTCCTTCGCGCTCATCGGCTATGAGTTGATGGGCATCGGGACTCGGCATGAACACCAAGGTCGGCTCGGTAATCGAAAAGCAGCCGTCGCGTCCACCAATCAGCTTTACCGGTCCGTGTCTGATGAGGTGCATGTGTCCTCTGCGCGTGTCCTTCTCAAAGCCATGAACGCCGCAGATGTTGCCGGTATAGAAGACCCCGGCGCTGAGAGATAAGCGATTCAGAAGCTCTGAGAGACGTTCCATGTCAGGGTGAGATTTTCGGTCATGACAACGGGACGGGGCATCACCAACACCTGCGGTTGCATCCCTAGACTTTCAAGGGTCCGGCGCTTGGCCGGTACAACCTGTCAGTCTGTATATACAAAATCGGAGAACCCTGATGCAAGTCAATCTTTCGCAGCCTATTCGCCGGCTGTTCCTGTCGGCCATTGCGTCCGCAGCGGTCGCGTTGACCTTGGTCCCTATTTCATCGTTTGCTTACGATGAAGGCTCTCCATCCGCTATGAACGTGGATGCAAAAGGTGTCGCGCTGAAGGGTTACGACCCTGTTTCCTACTTCAGCGGGTCGAAACCCATACACGGGAAGGCCAAAATTACGGCACAGCATGACGGCGCAACCTACTACTTCGCTTCCGTCGCCAATCGCAACAAGTTTAAGGCGGCCCCCGAGCAATATGCTCCGCAGTATGGTGGCTTCTGCGCGATGGGGGTAGCGCTGGGCAAGAAGCTGGACGTTGACCCGCTGGCATACAGGGTTGTGAATGACAAGCTCTACCTGAATGTCAGCAAGGACGTTCAGAAGCGCTGGCTCGACGATGTGCCTGGCAACATCGAGAACGCGGAAAAAGGCTGGCCGGCACTGAAGGACAAGGCTCCCAAGGACCTGTAAATCAGCAAATGACGAGGGGCCTGGCTCGGAACGAGTAGCCCCTACCGCGTGTCTTTTGTAGTTAGATTCGCTCCAACCCCAAGACTTCCTTCCCGCCTCGCAGCCATCTAACCGCCTCGATGATGTCGAACGTCAGAGAAATCGAGTTTACGACAAACACCACCCACGCATACATACGCACGGGACCAGTGGGGAGCGGGCTGGCGCCCCAAAGTTGGCTGGCGAGATAGAGGACCAACGGAACCCAAACGAAGTGCGGGAAGGACAAGAGTCGCGTGAGTCCTCGCTGAAGGACCATTATTGGGACGTTCACCGCAGCGACGATGGCGAACGCCATGGCCGTGTAGCGGCCCACAGGTGAATCCAAGAACGTCAACGACGCCACGTTTGTGACGACAAGAATCGCGAGCCATGTCTGCACCCACGCGGGCAATCCAGCTATCGACTTAAGCAGGTCTTTCAAAGCGTTTCACTCCCGTTCAGGCGCTTCAGGGCATGGACATCGACTAAATCACCTAAGCGAGCCAACACATCGCGCGCCAGGCGAATGTTCTGCTCCGCACGAATCGTCGCCATCTCTCTGGACGTCGTGCACAACTTCATTACACATACGTTGGAAGCCACGAACTGCTTGTCTCCTGCAACCACCGGCTTCGAGTCTATCGAGCGTATTACCGCTAGAACCATTTCGGTGCCCTCCAGAATTTCCAGGACCCTGGACGAAACTACCTGCAGGTCCCCCGATAGCCGTTGCTCTCGGTTGGCAGACTCAATCGCCGCGCGCGAGCGCGCCATTGCCCCTGACATGCTCGCGACAAAGAAGGGAACGAGCATGGTCAAGAGGGCCTTACCCAAGTCAATAGGCAGACCGTGCAGCAGCGCGGAACCCTGGTTGACCAACACCAATGTTGGACCGACCAACGCTGCGACCAGCAGCGCCCTTCGCACGATGGATGCGTCCCAAGGAGTTGCGAGCTTCATGAAATTCAGCGCGAAGCCAACGCAATCCAGTTTGCGAATAGCCGGCCGTCACGTCCCAGACTCAGGGTCGTGTTTCGTCTTGTCCTGAGGAACGTCGACCTGCCCATGCGAGTAAGCTGTTGCTGCTTCATGAAAGAGCCCTATCTGCTTCTTGAAGTTCGAACAGTGCCGGCACATCATCAAATGGGCCTTCATTGCGACCCTCTCACGTAGGCTCAGATGTCGTTCGAGGTCCTGGGAGCAAAGCTCGGTGGTCTCGCGGCAATTCAGCATACCGGCGCCTCCTTTCGTCCCCAGCCGACATCCATGCATTCACGTAGCTTCAGGCGCGCTCGATGCAGGATGACGTGGCAATTGCTCATGGTGATTCCAAGCTGCGTGCAAATTTCTTCGGCCTCAAATCCGAGGAACTCTCGCATCATGAAGACGCGACTCGTCTTGGCCGGTAAGACAGTCAAACAAGCCTCGAAAACATTCCAGAACTGCTGAGATTGAAGCGCCTGCTCCGGATTAGGCCAGGTTGCTGGGCGGTGCCCGTCCTTCCACTTGCCGCCCTCATTGAACAGGACCTCCAAGCGTTGTTCCAAGTCCTCATCTTCCTTGACAAGGCTGGACAGGTTGACGCACCGGTCCGCTTGACGGAGGTGGTCAATGATTCGATTTCGAAGAATGGCGAAAACCCAAGTTTTCAACGTTGAATGGCCAGCAAAGGACGAGGAGCGGCGCAGCGCGGCTTCAATGGCCTCCTGCACGAGGTCTTCCGCCGTCTCCCGGTTTCGAAGCTGAAGCTCAGCAAATCGCAGCATGTCCGCTCGCAGCGCCGTAAGTGCTTCCCAGCTCACGCCAGGGGAAGTCTGCTGTTGGTAGTTGAGGTCAGCGGTATTCCGTCGAGCCATGGCTCTCCTTCCGTGTAACGTCTCGGCATGCCAAGCTTGCCGAGTCAAGTACTGCGGGGCGCAGGACGTAGAAAATGCGGGCCCATCCTAGGGGAGCCAACTCCCAGGCTCTTGACCAGGAGTCTCGGAATCCAGGCCACGCGTTTCATCCTTCCAACGCACCAGCAGCCAGCCGACGGTGAGGCGAGGTAAATGCTGCCGTCAAATTAGACGTGGGGACTCGTCCAAACCTTACACAAGCGCAATCAGTGTAAGTCGGCGACGCCTGTGCTCGTCCAACGCACAAAGGCCACTGTTCCCAAGAAATGCACGCCACCCTCCCGCTACTTCTAAAGTCCGACTTCCCCGCGATACGCCGGCAGTCGGTCGAGACCCTCCAAGTCAATCTCGGATACCGATGCAATCAGAACTGCGTGCACTGTCACGTCAATGCCGGACCGAACCGCACCGAGGAAATGTCTGCCGAAACGGTCGATACCGTCATCGAGTTCCTGGTAGCCAATCCGACGGTGACTACCCTGGACCTGACCGGTGGCGCGCCTGAACTGCACCCGCACTTTCGGCGCCTCGTGGCGGCCGCGCACGCCAGCGGCGTCAAGGTTATCGACCGCTGTAATCTCACCATCCTTGAAGAGCCCGGGCAGGAGACCCTGGCGGAGTTCCTAGCTGCGCACGCCGTCGAGGTGGTGGCATCTTTGCCTTGTTACATGGAAGACAACGTCGACCGCCAGCGAGGTCGTGGAGTCTTCAGTTCAAGCATTCGAGCGCTGCAGCGTCTCAACGCCCTCGGGTACGGCAAACAGGACTCGGCGCTTGTTCTGAACTTGGTTTACAACCCCCAAGGTCCGACCCTGCCGCCTCCCCAGGACAAGTTGGAGCGCGATTACAAGAGCCACCTCGAGAACGAGTTCGGTGTGGTCTTCAACGGACTTTTCACATTGGTCAACATGCCTATCCAGCGGTTCGGCTCCATGTTGGTCTCGAAGGGGCAGTTTAGCGATTACATGCACATCCTCAGGCAGGCGCACCGAGAGCAGAACTTGACCCAGGTCATGTGCCGAAGCCTACTGAGCGTCGACTGGCAGGGGTACTTGTACGACTGCGATTTCAACCAGCAGTTGGGCGTGCCAATTCATGATGCGCATCGGATGCGGGTGCACTTGGGGGACGTCACATTGCCTCAGCTCCTGAACCGCCCGATTCGCGTCGCAGACCACTGCTTCGGCTGCACGGCCGGACAAGGCTCAAGCTGCGGCGGCGCCCTCGAGAACAAGGGCAACACTCTCGTATGTGCTGATGGAGCCTAACCCCATGTCGACGCTCGAACTTGTTCAGGATTACTACGGCCGGCAATTGAAGAGCTCCTCCGACCTCAAGACCAGCGCCTGCTGCGATGCCAGTCAGGTGCCGCATTGGCTCAAACCGTTGCTTGCTCGCATACATCCCGAGGTTCTGTCGCGATACTACGGGTGCGGCCTGGTTTGCCCGACGGCTCTAACGGGATGCCGTGTTCTCGACCTCGGCTGTGGCTCGGGCAGAGACGTCTACGCATTGGCGCAGCTTGTCGGGCCGGAAGGAGAAGTCATCGGCGTTGACATGACGGAGGCGCAACTTGAGGTTGCAGCCAGGCATCATGCGTATCACGCAGGTGTGTTCGGTTACAACAACGTCCGGTTTATCCACGGCTATATCGAACGGCTCGGTGAACTCGGTCTGGACGCCGGGAGCTTTGACGTCATCGTATCGAACTGCGTCGTCAATCTCTCTCAGAACAAGGGGGCTGTGCTTGAGGGCGTTCGTCACCTGCTCACGCCGGGCGGGGAGCTCTACTTCTCGGACGTCTACGCTGACCGTCGAGTCCCCGAGTCGCTTCGCGAAGACCCTGTGCTCTATGGGGAGTGCCTGGGCGGCGCCTTGTACTGGAATGACTTCCTGCGGCTTGCGGGCGAGCATGGCTTTACTGACCCGCGCCTTGTGGAAGACCGTCCCCTCGCCGTCACCGACCCGACGCTGGCCGACAGGCTCGAGGGCGTCGACTTCTACTCAGCAACCTATCGCCTGTTCAAGATTGATGAGCTTGAGCCTGCCTGCGAAGACTATGGGCAGGCCGTCATCTACCGTGGGACCGTGGCAGAAAGCCCGACTCGGTTCGTGCTCGATAAGCACCACGATATCGAAGCCGGCCAGGTGTTTCCCGTCTGCGGAAACACCTGGCGGATGCTGCGCGACTCCCGCTTCTTCCCTCATTTCACGTTTGTCGGCGACTTCCGGCGGCACTACGGCCTCTTCGAGGGCTGTGGCAGCGCCATTCCTTTCGACACCGGCCACGCACAGTTTATGTCTGGCTCTTGCTGCTGAGCGGCTCAATGTCCAAACCGACTTGGCAACTACGCGACGTTCCTTTGTATGAGGCAACACGTTGGAAAGCTCGCCGAGTTCCGACATTCACCGCGACGCTTCGAGCGACCTTGTTGGGCGCTCGAAGCGTGCCCTATTGCCGACATGGAAGGCCAACAAACCAAACACAAAGGAGCAGCATGGAGATTAAAGCATTAGCGTTTGACACCGGCGGAACTGTGCTCGACTGGCACAGTGGCTTGGTACGGGCACTGGCCAAAGTGGGCGCAGCTCATGACGTCTCGCTCGACTGGCATGAGGTGGTGAACGAATGGCGCCGGCGTGCCATGCGGGACATCGTGGGCCAGATATATCCCGCCTTCAACATGGACGACGTTCACCGGCAGACGTTGTCAGAGACTCTGAACCACTTCGGTCTTGCACGGCTGAGCCTAGCTGAGCGCCGAGAGATTTGGGAGGCTTGGCGTCATCTGGACGCTTGGCCCGATTTTCCGGGTGCGCTGGCCGAAATCAGGAAAACTATCCCGGTCGTGTCGTTCACCATGCTCCCAACCGCGTTGGTGGTTGACGTGTCGCGTCGAAACAGCATTTCCTGGGATGCCATCATTTCGTGCGAGATGATAGGGGTGTACAAGCCGCACTCGAGCGCTTACGCGACCGCCGCGAAGTGGATGGGGCTCGAGCCTTCTTCAATTTTGATGGTCGCTTGTCACAACTTCGACTTGAACGCCGCAAAGAAGGCTGGATTCCATACCGCGTTCATCCGGCGGCCCCAGGAATGGGGGCCGCCGGGGCCACCTGACCCCAATCCGAACATGGAGTATGACTTTGTCGAAGATGGATTCCGGGAGCTACAGGCACGCTTGGCGCAGCGGTAGCAGCGAATGTCAATCCGGAACCGGGCCGCTGGACCCGGTTCTTTTTTGTCACTGCGGCCTGTTCAGATTCCCACAGTCAGGTTGACCCACGCATCTGGCAGCCACTGAAGCACATGAGCTTCCACCCACTTGTCCGCTCCGGTCAGGATAAGAACGCCGGACACGCCGAGCACAATCGCAAACACGCTACGAATCCGCTCAATGCGTGCCAACACCCAGTCCCGAGTTCTTGCGAATCCGCTTCTGGACGCGTAAGCAACACCCACAAGCGGTACTGCGGCTCCAAGTCCAAACAGACCGAGGATGAATCCTCCGCGCGCGACGCCGCCCTCGCTGGCGACCAAGGTCAAGGCTGAGCCGAGGAGGGGCCCGGAACATGGACTCCACACAAGTCCCAGGACTGCTCCGAGGAGCGCCGCACCCACGAGAGAGGTGCTGTCTAACTTCGCTGACATCGCGTTGGCACTGCCCGCGACGGGAAGCATCCATCGAGAGAAGCGCTCTCCCTGAGCTGGCACCAGCATCACGACCGCGAACGCGATAAGCATTGCGGCGCCCAGCGTGCGAACTGTGTCGCCGTCGATGCCAAGTACTGGGCCGAGGGCGCCAACAAGCATCCCGACGCCCGCGAAGGACGCTGTCATACCCAGCCCCATCGCGACCGGTGCGAACCTGTTGCCCTGCAGCGCTCCTCCGACAACAAGCGGGAGAACCGGGAACACGCAAGGCGACAAGGTCGTCAGACTTCCCGCCGCCACGCTCAAGGCCAACTGCGGGAGCGATATAGAGAGCGTCGTCGGCAGCATCGTCAGAACGCTGCCTTCAATGCGCGACGAATGCCGTCTGTCGACGTATCACCGACCAGGCGAGTGACTTCTTTGCGCCCATGCAGGACCACCAGCGTGGATTGCGCCTGCACGCCAAACTTGCGTTTCAGTTCCTTCTCGGTGTCATAGTTGGCTTCGAGCACGGTAAGGTCCAGGCCAGGCTCCTTCCGCAGTTCCTGCAATGCCTTGTCCTGAGCTCGGCACGTCGGGCACCAGTCAGCGCGGAAGTGCACCGCGACAGGTTTATCAGCTTGTTGCGCTGCGGCGAGCGTCGAAGCCGAGTACGGCTGAATTTCGAGCGCTTGCGCTAGGGTCGCAGCACACATGGTCAGCATTACAAATATCCATTTCAAGGTCGACATAGCAGTCCTCCAAACTCAAACAGGATTGGCAACATGAGACGGGTGGGGTCTTCCGTTCCCCTGAGGACAGGGTTCTTGGCGGCGTACAAGCTCCGCTTCTAATGCATCCAGGTCGGCGCCCCAGTCGATGGCTACATGGCTCAACACTTCAAGGCGATGGTCCTTCAGAGCCTCCTTCTTGTCCGGTCTTCGCGCTAGCCGCTCGTCTCGGCGAACCAGCAGCTCTGATATGACGGGTCTGTACATGCGAACAAACTCGTTGAGCCACTCGCATGAGTTTGCGTGCCTCCGGACCGCGCTCATCCGGAATCGGTCTACCAGCGCAAGCGTCGTCACGGCGTCGAACCAGTGGCCATCCGTAACCCACTGGTTCACCGTGAACAGCCCGACAGGCAGCCCACGGTCGTCGAGCGAAATCGCAAACAGATGGGAAGGTGCCGTGTTCACCCAACGGACCTTCCCGCTTGGCAGTCGGCGGCGGCGGCCATTGCGCGTAGCGTGCCAAAATAGGTGCACATGGCCGTGCTCCACGCCGCTCCGATGCGCGTGGTAATAGAACTGCGACCCCGAGACCTCGTCGATGACGTCGTCAGGCGGATAGTGGTCGTATTCGACGACCGTCCGCCCTCGAATCCAACTCTGAATCAGCGAACCAGCCTTTGACGTGGCGCGGCTGAAAGCTTCGACGCTCGCTCGAGCGCCATGCACTTGAGCGAGCAAATCCTCGTCCGAAAGCCTGCGCCAAGACTCTCGTAGAACCCTTCCAGCGTTCGTGCGCAATCTCGGGGTGCCCATCGTCAAACTCGTGACGTCATTTCTTGCCGCCGCACGCGCCGCACTTGGTCTTGCATGCGGCGTTCTGCTGTGTCGTCTGTGCGCTGCACTTACGACCAGTACACGCGCGGCACATCATCGCGCAGCCGCTCAGCGCGGCCGTTGTCACGACCGCCGATGCGAGCGTTTTTGCGAGCATTGAAGACAATCCCTGCATAGTTATTGCTCCGTTAGATGGGGAAGGTTATTGCTTCTTGCCAGCACATGCGCCGCATTTGGCCGCACACTTGGCGGCACCACACGCGGCCTTCTTCTTAGCCTTCATCTTCGGGCCACTGGCCTTGCATGCGCTGCAGCCAGCAGCAGCGGCCTGTTTCGGGCTGCACTTTGCGGCGTTGCAGGTGGCAGCGAACGCGTTGCCCCCAAGTGCCGCAGCGGTAATGACTGCGGATGCCACAGCACGCGAGAGTTGGTTAGACAGATTGCTCATAGAATTCCTCAGTAGGTTGACGTTGTAATAACGAGTACCCGGTGTGTTGCCTGGGACCGCTTGCGCGGCCCGAGCCATTGGCGCGTTCCGTTGCAAGAGCGTGGGTAGTCCGCGCAGGGATTGGCCCGTCGCGTCCGAAATGAGATACCAATAGCTGAGTTCATCGCTGGATGCCGATTGCGAACCGTTTTTCCAGCCAGTTATCGACGGATAATCGTCCCGGGCCATGGACAATCAGATATAACAAGACCGCAGCCCACGTACCGTGCGTTGGGTACGCATCGGGATAAACGAATATCTCAATCACGAGCGTCATCACCAAGAGCCCAAACGCGGAGAAACGTGTGGCAAGCCCCATGAGAAGCAGTACAGGAAAGAAGTGCTCTGCGAACGCCGCCATTGGTGCAGCCAGTTCCGGAGACACCAACGGGAGCCGGTACTCGTCCCGAAACAGCGCGACTGCGGAGTCCGACAGTCTGGGCAAGCCGAAGCTGAACTCGCCGCTGACAAAATTGAGCTTGAAGCCTTCCACCTTCGTCTGGCCAGAAAGCCAAAACACAGCGGCAATCGAGAACCTAGCAACCAGCGCCAACAGCGTGTCAGGGAAAGACGACATCATGCGGATGACCGTCTGAACGCACTGAACAAGGGGCTTGCAAATGGGAGAACTGTTCACTTTAGGTTGCCTCCTGCCTCGATAGTTGAATGAGCGTCACCGCCTGTTGTCGCACAAGCGTGGAAAGCGCAAGGGACAGGTTGAAGTCGTTGTGTGATTCCAGCGCGTACTCTGCTGCGGCCCCCAATGGGTGCCCCGACATCAGCGCCTCAACGAATTCGCCCCCTCCCGGCGCCAATCGAACAAGCTCGACTTCCAGGTCCACACGGCAGACCAGCGTGTCTTCCGGTGTGTCAATGTCGATGCTCTCCAGCAATCCCGTTCCGTTGTGGGCTGCCCATAACGAAGCCACCGCAAATTTGGAGCGAACGAGCCTTGCAGAAGGATGAAAGTTGAATCGAAGCGCGCTCAGGGTTGCGCCGCTTGCGCCGACCAACTCTTGGTCGAGCGCAGTAAGCGGCGTAGCGTCTGCAGCGTGATATGCAGCAACGCGTGTGAACTCCAGCCTCGCGACGTCGGCCAGATACGGTACAGACCATGCCGGCTCAAATGTTTCGATGAATGAGGCGAAGTCGCGCCCATACAGTGCCAAGATGGGCGAACTCGGCGGCAACTGGCGGGCGAATAGTGCTGCTGCCGCGCGGAAGAATTCGATGCCAACCAGCTCCTGAACGACGGGAAAGGTCTCGGCAAGGGCATCGACCAGTGAGACCACGACGTTGTTGCGGTACACGGCAAACCGCCTGGACGGGTCTGAGTTGTTCCACGCCTGGATACCCAAAGGAACAGGAGCCTCGGAGTCCAACAGCGCGCGAGCGAAATCGCGTTGAGCCGCCTGTGTGCGCTGACTCATGCTCGTCTCCCGATTTCGCCGTGAAGAGGGCGACTGAAGCCACGCTCAGCGTGCCGCGCCTCAGCGAGCAAATCGCTCAGCGGCGGCACATTGTTGTCCCATTCGATGAGTGTGGGCGTAGGACCCAGCCATGCAATCGTGCGCCTAAACAGGTCCCAAACGGTGGGGCAAACACGGGAACCGTGGTCATCAATCAGAAGAGGGGCACCGTTGGCATCCCTATCGGTAGAAAAGCCCGCGAGATGAATCTCCCCCACTGCATTCAGCGGAAGACGGGACAGGTAGTCCAAACTGCCCCTGTGATGGTTGACGGAGGACACAAGGACGTTCGTCAGGTCGAGTAAGAGCCCACACCCTGTCTTCAGAACCACCTCGCGGATAAACTCAGCTTCATGGAACTCATTGCCCGCGAACTCAACGTAGGTTGCGGGGTTCTCGAGAAGGATGCGACGCTTCAGACGTTCCTGAACTTGGTCGACGTGGTCGCATATCCGCTCGAGCGTCACGCGGTCGTATCGGATAGGCAGTAGGTCGTTGTAGAAGAAGTCGCCGTGTGTCGACCACGCCAAATGTTCTGAGAACGACTCAGGTTCGTATTGCGCAAGCAGTACCGCGAGCCTTTCCAGATGCGCCTCGTCCAAAGGGGCTTCGCCCCCGATGGACAAACCGACACCATGAATCGACAAGGGGTACGCCTCGCGAACCCGGCTTAGCCAGTGGTGAAACGGCCCACCGTCCACCATGTAGTTCTCGGCATGCACCTCGAAGAAACCAACGTCCGGCCTCGTTTCGACTACTTCCTTCGTGTGCTGCGGCTTCAGTCCCACTCCCGCCCTCGAAGGAAGATGGGAATTCCCACGACGCTCGCAGCGAGCTGCGGGTGTGTCATGAGGAGCGGGGGCGAGGAGCGGGAACATGATTAGGACGCTTGCAAGACGGTCAAGCCTTCTTCTCGGCCGTGAACGCCTGCAGCTGGCCAAAGCCGGTCGGCGACGTCTTCGAGACCGTCTTGTCGCACGTACCCTTCGGAACAAACGACCAGGCGTTGGACTGGTGGTCGACTTTGGAGGTACCGGCACAGGTCGTTCCGGGGCCGGCTGCGCAGTCGTTCTTGCCCTTGAGTGCCACGCCAAAACACTTTTCCTTCTCGGCCGATTGGGCCAAGGCCGGTTGCGCCGCAAAGGCGGCGCCCAGGGCGAGGGCCAGCGCGGCGGCGGGCACCTTGGAAGAAATGCGCAAGTTCATTTGAATCTCCATGATTCGGTGTCGATGGTTTGAGCCTGCAGGACTCGGCGGCCGTTCGGTTGCTGACTGCTAGATAACAGCGGCGCGCTGCCCTACGTTCGAATAGACGAAGGAGTGCCCCGTCGGCTTACAGGTGTGCGTGCTTATTTCGCTAGTGCATTGCCCTGCGCTGACGTATCGAAACGGGCTAGCAGTACCCCCAGGCGCCGACGCGTTGTTTCAGGAATCGCAGAAGGCGGTGTGACCAAGGCGCTGTCGAGCGCGCGATGCGCCAAGGATTCTGGCCAGAGCTTGGCCAGCCGCCGCACGGTCGCCGATACGACTTGCTGGGCCCGCGTAGCGTTCTGCTGAAGGTTGGCAATCGCCAACTCTGCGGTGACACAGGCTTGATGGGGATGCCAGCAATCCCAGTCGGTGACGAGCGCCAGCGTTGCGTAG
Organism: Ralstonia sp. OTU4908; assembly: GCF_038440115.1. Classification (NCBI taxonomy): domain Bacteria; kingdom Pseudomonadati; phylum Pseudomonadota; class Betaproteobacteria; order Burkholderiales; family Burkholderiaceae; genus Ralstonia; species Ralstonia sp. OTU4908. The sequence continues at coordinate 191,687 of NZ_JASATD010000005.1, forward strand.
GCGATTTCGGCTTCGCGCGCCAGCTTCGCTTCCGGCATGTTCGTCATGCCGATGACCGACGCATTCATCGAACGATACCAATGCGACTCGGCCCGTGTAGAGAATGCGGGACCTTCGATGCACACGTAGGTGCCACCTCGGTGGACTTGGACGTCATTCGACGCAACCTCAGTGGCCGCGTCGGCCATCGTCTGCTCCAATTGGGCGCAGACTGGGTCGGCCATCGATACGTGCGCGACCGCCCCACCGCCAAAAAATGTCGATGAGCGCTGTTTCGTGAGGTCGAGGAACTGCCGTGGAAGAACCAGGTCCAGAGGCCTGATGTCCTCCGCCAACGAGCCCACCGCCGATACGGAAATGAGGTACTCGACGCCTAGCTGTTTGAAGGCATGAGTGTTTGCTCGGTACGGGATTTCGTGCGGCAGCAGCGAGTGCGAACGGCCGTGCCGAGCCAAGAAGGCGACCTCCACCTCACCTAGACGTCCCATCAAGAAGGCATCCGAGGGTGCGCCGAATGGGGTTTTGATGCCTATTTCGGAAACGTCGGTAAGCCCCTCCATGCGGTACAACCCGCTTCCGCCTATCACGCCAATTCGCGCTCTGCGCATGACTCCTCCTCCCGTAGGTTGAGTCGTTCTTGACGATTGAGGGGCGGATTTCCTTACGTTTGTCCTGTGTAAGGAACGTTGGCGCTGCATCGTCTATCAAGTGCGGCCAGCACTTTCGCGGGCCCCGAACCTCGAGGCGTCGATGCGTTTGGATAAACGGTGGGTATTTTTGAGCCTTTTCGTCGCGATGGTAGCGACGCTGCATGCTCTCGGCGTTGGGCAGCACCTCAGCCTGGAAGGCTTCAAGCATAGCCAAGCCGGCCTGCTTGTGTGGCGCGATGCAAGCCCCCTCGTCGCTGCCGGGGTGTACTTTGCAATCTATACGGCGGCCGCCGCGCTTTCGCTACCGGGGGCGGCCATTCTCACGCTCGGTGCCGGAGCCATTTTTGGGACGCTCTGGGGAGTGGTTATTGCGTCTTTCGCGTCCACACTGGGCGCAACGGCCGCTTTTCTCAGCGCCAGGTGGCTGATTCGTGACTGGGTGCAAGCTCGGTTTGGAAACCGGCTCCGCGCGTTGAACGCTGGCATTGCGAAGGATGGCGGGTACTACCTATTCAGTCTGCGCCTTGTTCCGGTGGTGCCGTTTTTTGCCATCAATCTCTTGATGGGGCTCACGACCATCCGGACGTGGACGTTCTACTGGGTGAGCCAACTGGGAATGCTCGCCGCCACCATCATCTATGTCAACGCGGGCACGCAGCTCTCGCGTGTCGACTCTATCTCTGCAATCGCTTCGCCCGGTTTGCTAGGCTCTCTGGCATTGCTCGGCCTGTTTCCTCTCGCCGCTCGCAAGATTGCCGACTCGGTCCAAGCGCGAGCGGTCTACAAGCGATGGCCCAAGCCGAGACGATTCGACCGGAACCTCGTTGTCATTGGCGGCGGGTCCGCCGGCCTAGTCACCGCATACATAGGCTCCGCCATGCGTGCCAAGGTGACGCTGGTCGAAAAGCACAAGCTGGGAGGTGATTGCCTGAACACGGGGTGCGTGCCGTCCAAGGCGCTTATCCGTTCCGCGAAGTTTCTGTCGCATGTGCAACGAGCGCAAGACTTCGGTGCCCGCTCGGCCAGCGTCGACTTCGACTTCGCGCAGGTGATGGAGCGCGTGCAGAACGTCATCCAGCGCATCGAGCCGCACGATTCAGCGGAGCGATACACCAGTCTTGGTGTCGACGTCGTCAACGGCGCGGCTCGAATCGTCAGTCCGTGGGAGGTGGAGGTTAGTCAACCGGATGGAACGACTCGACACCTCACGACGCGAGCCATCGTTATCGCCGCCGGTGCACGGCCCACCATTCCGCCTCTGCCCGGCATCGACAAGATTCAGGTGCTCACCTCTGACAACGTCTGGAGCCTCCGGGCGCTGCCACGCCGTCTCGTAGTTCTCGGGGGAGGCCCCATCGGCTGCGAATTGACGCAGGCGTTTGCGCGGCTGGGCAGCCAGGTAACACAGGTTGAGATGGCACCTCGCCTCTTGATGCGCGAAGACCCTGACGTCTCGCAACTGATTGCGCAAAGATTCAGGCTTGAAGGCATTGACGTACGCTTGGAACATGGTGCAAAGCGCATTGAGGTGGACGAAGCGAGTAAGCGGCTCGTTGTCGAGCATCACGGCATTGAGTCTGCCATTGAGTTTGACGAGCTGCTGGTGGCGGTCGGGCGGACGCCAAATCTCTCGGGGTACGGTCTGGAGGAACTCGGTGTCAGTCTCGGTCGAACAGTCGAGGTCAACGGGTATTTGCAGACGAACTATCCGAATATCTACGCTGCGGGCGACGTGGCGGGGCCCTACCAGTTCACACATACGGCGGCACACCAAGCCTGGTACGCGGCCGTCAACGCGTTGCTTGACCCGTTCAAGAAGTTTCGAGCCGACTATCGTGTCATCCCTTGGGCAACATTTACTGAACCCGAAATTGCCAGAGTTGGTTTGAACGAGACCGAAGCGACGGACCGCAACATCCCATATGAGGCCACCGTTTACGGAATCGACGACCTGGACCGTGCCATCGCCGACAGCGAAGCGCACGGCTTCGTCAAGGTGCTCACCGTGCCCGGAAAGGACAAGATTCTGGGCGTCACCATCGTCGGAGAGCATGCGGCGGACTTGCTGGCTGAGTACGTGCTCGCCATGAAGCATGGCATCGGGTTGAACAAGATTCTGGGGACCATACACACGTATCCGACGTTCTCCGAAGCGAACAAGTACGCGGCGGGCGCCTGGAAACGCGCACATATTCCTCACCGGCTGCTCGGTTGGTTGGAGCGCTTCCATGGCTGGCGACTCGGCAGTCAATCATGAAATTGACACTGGCGCGCGGATTCGAATATCGCAGCCGTTCGTGGCGCAACGAGTTCATGGAGACCACGACGTGAGGCCAGCACTATGCATCATCTTGCCGGTCCTCAACGAGGCGCCAACCCTCGAAGAGCGCCTGCGCGCGCTGCAAGCCATGCGCAAACGCGGAGCACGCGTCGTGGTTGTCGACGGTGGCAGCGACGACGACACCCTATCTATCGCCCGCCAACATGCAGACCTGGCGTTTCTGGCACCTCGAGGGCGTGCTTCTCAAATGAACGCGGGTGCGGCCGCTTGCCCGGCCGACATTTTGCTGTTTCTCCATGCGGACACCCTGTTGCCGTCATCGGCTGATGTCCTGGTCGCGCGTGCCTTACGTGGCCCGCGCCAATGGGGACGATTTGACGTCCGCCTGGATTCGCGTCGCCCAGCACTTCGTCTTGTGGAAACGCTGATGAATGTTCGGTCCAGGTGGACCGGCATTGCTACCGGCGACCAAGCCATGTTCGTCAGGTATGAGGCGTTTCAGGAAGCGGGGGCGTTTCCGGACATTCCACTGATGGAGGACGTCGTGATGTCCAAACGACTCAAGAAGCTGAGTCCGCCCGCATGCTTACGGCAAAGGGTTGTCACCTCGGCGCGTCGCTGGGAGCGCTATGGCATCTGGCGAACAGTTCTTCTTATGTGGCGCCTTCGCCTTGCATTCTTCTTTGGCGCCGACCCGAACAAGTTGGCGGTTCAATATGGCTATCAAATCCCATCGCGCTAGGCGTTCTTTTTCTGGCGTTCAGATTGCTGTCTTTGCAAAGGCGCCACTGCCGGGGTTCGCCAAGAGCAGGCTCATTCCAGCACTTGGCGCCACAGGCGCTGCGCATCTGCAGCGTGCGTTTATCAGGGGCACAGTGGCAACGGCTATTGCGGCAAACCTAGGCCCCTTAACGCTCTGGTGCACACCGGATACTGAGCACCACCTCTTTCGCGCCCTGCGGCACCACTATGGAATTCAGATTCTGATACAGGCTGACGGAGACCTCGGTGCCAAGATGACCGACGCTTTCGCGCGCCATTGCGCTACAGGGCCGCTCCTCCTTATCGGGACAGACTGTCCTGCACTTTCTCCTGCGCATCTCCGGCTTGCAGGAGAAGCTCTCTTGCGCGGCAATGACGCGGTATTTATCCCCTCGGAGGATGGAGGGTATGCGCTCGTTGGGTTGCACGAGCCGCAGCCTGCGTTGTTTGACGGTATTCCATGGAGTACTTCGGATGTATTGCGAGCGACGCTCGAGCGTGCGGCTTCACTTGGTCTGAGGGCAGAACTGCTTGACATGCTTTGGGACGTTGACGTGCCTTCGGACTTAGCACGGCTGGAGCGGCTATCCGAGGTGAAAGCCAGCAGTTCGGAGAGAGGTCATTGGTCAAATTGGCACCGGCGTGTCAGACGGGCAGCAGCTTCCTCTGAGTCTGTTCGGTCGACAACCGCTGCGCAGACAGAGTCCGCAGCAGAGGACTACACGTGAAACGGCTCGTTCTCCTTGGCGGCGGACATGCTCACGTCCACGTGCTCACCGAACTTCGCAAGAAGCCGATTGCCGGATGGGAAGTTCACCTGATTTCGCCATACCCGCGCCAAATCTACTCGGGGATGCTCCCAGGTTGGATTGCCGGGCACTACGACATCGAACAGTGCGCGGTGCGCCTCGATGCCCTCACCGCAGCGGCTGGGATACCGTTCCATCGGACATCCGGCATCGAAATCGACCTGCGCCGGAACGTCATTGCATGCGAAGACGGGAGTCAGGAGCCCTTCGACGCGCTATCCATCGACACGGGGCCGCAAACCTCGCTCGATGGCATCGTCGGAGCCACACGAAATGTCATCCCAATCCGACCCATCGAGGCGTTTGTGGCGGCCTTGCCAGAGCTCGCTTCCCGCATCGCTTCGCACCATGGTCCCTTTGACCTGGCTGTCGTCGGCGCCGGTGCAGCAGGTGTCGAGCTTGCTTTTGCCATTCAGCGTCGCGCCATCAGCGAGGGTTGGTCGCATTTGCGTCTGTCCTTAATCGGCTCCAGTTCGCTGCCACTGGATGGGGTCTCGCGTGTGGCTCGTCTTCGCGCCGTGCGGTTGCTGCATCGACTTGGGGTCGGTTGGATTGGCGGTCGACGTGTTACGGCTGCGTTCAAGGACAACCTCACTTTCGAAAGCGGACCTCCGCTAAAGGTTGACGCGTGCCTTGCTGTGACGGGCGCTTCTGCGCCGGCGTGGGCGGTACAAAGCGGGCTTTCCACAGACGCCGCAGGTTTTATCGCGGTTGAACCGACTCTCCAGAGCACATCACATCCCAACGTTTTTGCAGCAGGAGACGTCGCGGCGTACCACTCGGCTCGCCCCAAGGCAGGGGTCTACGCTGTTCGAGCGGGGCCGGTGTTGGCCTCGAACCTTCGTGCCTTCTGCGAAGGGCGGACGCTGGTCGATTGGGAGCCGCAGGAGCGAGCGCTGTATTTGGTAAGCACGGGAGGCCGTCACGCAATTGCATCCTGGGGCAAATGGTCTTGGAGCGGGTCGTGGGTCTGGTATTGGAAAGATTGGATTGACCGCCGTTTCGTAAGGCGCTTCTCCATTGTGGGCGGTCAGCGATAGGGGGATGGCAGAAATGCGACTGTGGAAATCTCGTGTCGAGACAGAACACGACAAGGATGTAAATCAGCATGCGGCACACGGCGAGCAGTTGCTTTCGAACCTGCTCGCTTTGGCCTGGGTTATTGACTCCAGGGACCCATTCTCGGGAGGCCGACTCTGGAGAGTCTCGCGCTACTGTGCTTTGCTGTGCGAGGGCATCGGTCTACCCATCGAACAGAGCGCCAGCATTACGCTGGCTGGCTTCGTGCATGACCTCGGCAAAATCGCCATGCCGGATAGCGCCCTTCGCAAAGACGGCCCATTGAATGCACAGGATTTAGCGGTTATCAAGACGCATCCGGACGTTGGCGCTCGGCTTATGTCGGGGCACCCGCTTTCGCCGCTCGTGCTGGACGCAGTGCATCTGCATCACGAAGCCCCCGACGGCTCCGGTTATCCCAAGGGCCTCAAAGGCGACGATATTCCGCTGGTTGCCAGGATTGTCGGCTTGTGCGATGCCTTCGATGGCATGACCAGTGCGCGACCCGGTCGTAAGGTTCGCTGCATCGACTCGGCATTGGACGATATCGGATTGGGGCTGGGTTCACGCTTCGACGCTGAGCTCGGGCAACGGTTCGTCGAGTTGGGGCAAGAGGGGCTCCTTGGCCACATTGCGGGCTACAGCGACGACGGTATCCCTCTTCAGTTCTGCCTAGCGTGCGGACCGACACTTGTCACAAGGCGTGAGCAAGGCCTTGGCGATAGCGTGTTTTGTGGCAACTGCGGCCGGCATTACGTCCTCGAGACGGGGCATGCCGAAGCCCTGCTCGAAGCGGTTCCGACCGGGATGGTCGGGACGGCTCAGAACCTGAGCCCCCGGCCCGACGCCGCGCTTATCCGGCGCTTTGTGGAGGACACCGCGCGTCACGCCCTCGCTGACTTGTCTTGACCACGGTAGTCGCTTGTATCGATAGGGGTACAGAGCATTGACAACCGGTGCATCATGCACCTTGCTTTCGGGGCGCTCGGTCTGGCTTCGTTGCTGACACGCATTTGGTGAGTTGCTCCAATATCCGGACCATGTGGCTCCGAGACGCACTATCAAGAGGTCGATACGCTCGGTGTCATCAACCCTGCGGGGACCATTCACCATACGCCTACGCTAGTTTCTAACCGGCATAGGAGGTAAAGCGAGCCGTTACGTCCAAAGGAATTTACTCAATGCCGTACGTACTCTAGTCAACCATCACGTGCCTAAGCTGCGGGCACGCGAAGTAAGAGACGATGCCCACCGACTTATGCACGTGGTTCTATGTGTGCAAGAAGTGCAATGCGACTCTCACACCGAAGCAAGGAGGCTGCAGCGTCTTTTGCAGCTACGACTTCGGTGAAGTGCCCACCCATCCAGATGGCCCATCACTGTTGTAGCGGTCACGGCAACTGACCGCGCAATGAGCGGCAGCAGCCCATTTTTTCTCTTCATCCAAGGAATTAACCATGTCCTACCTCAAGCAACTTACCTCCGTTGACCACGGGTCTGCAGAAGGCAAGCAGAAAGAAGTTCTCGATACGGCGCTCAAGCAGGTTGGCTTCATCCCGAACATGTATGCCAACATGGCGAACGCGCCGGCGGTGCTCAGCACATATTTGCATGGCTATGGACTGTTCCGGGGCGAGTCTGGTTTTTCCCCGGCGGAGCAGGAGGTTGTCTTTCTGGCAGTGAGCCAGGTCAATGGCTGCAGCTATTGCACGGCCGCTCACAGCATGATTGCCGACAAAATGTCGGGTGTTCCTGCACCTGTTCTGAAGGCCATTCGAGAGAAACAGCCTATTCCCGATGCCAAGCTGGCAGCGCTTTTCGAACTGACTCAAGACATTGTTCGTACGCTCGGCAACCCCAGCGAAGGCAAGGTCGCCGCCTTTCTCGATGCTGGCTACAAAGAGCAAGATGTGCTCTACATCATCCTGGCCGTCTCCGTTAAGGTTCTGAGTAATTACTCCAATCATGCCTTCGGGACCGAAGTCGATGCGAGATTTGCGGCTTATAAGGTTGGATGACAAGGTCGCACCACTCACGACTGGTTGTCATGTCGGCTTGTTGCGCCTTCGTTGAGTGGCTTCGTGGGCAAAAAAATGGCCACCCGGGAACGGGTGGCCGAATCAATCACTGTCCTTGAGATACAGCCGGCGCCGGGAGTCCAAAATTAATTGCGACCCTCAATCGTCTGAGAACAACTCGGTGAGCCCATTCCAATCTTTTGACCGGACTAGGAGTTCAACTATCTCGAGTATGACCAACAGGCTCTCCTGACTTCGCCCTTTGAGCGTCCGGCTGACCTTACTTGTTAGCGCTTGCTTGCGGGAAATTCGAATTCGCTTGTACTCACGTCACACCTTGAAAGAAGGCGTGGGTGGTACGTTCAAGCCGAGGCCGGTTCTTGGCCAGTTGGAGCGGCCACCGGCTTGGCAATTTTCGCTGCCTCAAACGCCAGAATCAGTAGCGTGCCAGTGGGCTTGCCCTCGCGCGACAGATAGAAATCCGCCTTCAGCTTGCCGGTGACTTTGACGAAATCGCCTTTGGCGAGGCCCAAGTCTTCGCTCTTCATGACCCTCACGGTATACCAACAGGGTTCTGCATCGCTTCCGCGCTGGCTTTCGCACATCCGAAACTCGTAATAGGTCTTGCCGGTTGTCTTTGTTTCCTTCTGTTGTGGCTGGGTAGCCACGTTGCCAAATGCCTGCATTTTTTGATGTCCTTGCGTGGTACGTAGGTTTTTGATGGCGTTCCATCACTACGTATAGGCACCAGCCGAAAGACATCGAGCGGCCCTACAGCCGAAGCGGGGAAACCGGCTGCCGCCACGGCTTCGCGGTGTTCGGGCGTCGATAGGGCAAATAGTTCTCGTTGAACCAGCCGGACAGTGAGTGCTCGTTGGTGGAATCCAGTCTCACCTTTGGCAACCACGTCGGCAACAATTGCACGATGGCATGACCCACACGGACATCGATAGCGCCGCCACCGCCGGATGGCCAGACAGCGGCCCAAACCTCAAACACCCCAGGCTCGACCTCCTTGAAGTGTCGACCGTAGTCCGGATTGATTACCTCGGCGTTTGAAACCTTGGCTGTCTTGCGAATTACGGCAAGGGCATCTTGCAATATGCGGTCGGTGCGAGCGAACACGACGACACGTCGAAGTGTCGTATCGTCTTCTAAGGCGGACCCGATGCGCCTCACCAGTTTGGACAACGCCGTCTCGCGGTCGTTACCGCGTTTGCTTCGGTCGATTTCAAACCAAGTGACTCCATCCGGTTCATATGCGAGCGCGTCAGGACGCAGCGTTCGAGGTGTGTCGGGCCACACCTCGACCGACATGAAACCTTGCTTGACCTTTCCGGTGTTGCCCGTTCCCTTGTTCAATTCTCGTAGCGCTTCGGATTCCGTGAGCGCACGCAGCCCGCGCGCTTCGCATGCCAAGACGATGAAGTTCATCCACAGCCGGTGCTCTGGATTGCTCATATCGGCGACACGTCGCACAGAGGGGCACGCGGCTATGCCGTGGTCATCAAGCCATCGTGCACCGGCCGTGGTCAGTCCGTACACGTGCTGGAATCGGTCGGTGCGATAGCGACGGACCAGTCCAGCTTTGGCCATTCCTCGCATTGCGCGTTGGGCGGCAGTGAGCGCTGCTTTGAAGGGGCGCTCTGGGCAGCACGCGAGGGCGATATCGACGGCGCGGATAACGCGGAATCGATTCAGTGTCGACAGCGCTCGCAGCCACATGGCCTCCTGTAGAACGGTTGGATGTATCTCGGAGGTCAGCCCTCGGCTCTTGATTTGCGACGCGCGTTGCCGCACGTTGGTCGGCGTAGGCGCGTCCGTCTGCGCCGCAGTGTTCATCGCCTCCGCGCTATGTGATGCACCTTGCTGCGGCGCAGAGAAGCTGTTGACAGTCTCTCGTAGGCAAGCGTCGTGTGCCTCTACTGCGCGGTGGCGTGTGTCGTTGGTAGCGCGAGACGGTGCCGTGGGGTTAGGTTTCATCGTGGGTATCTCCGTTGATAGCGTTTGCAACGCCACGCGCCCCTCGTTGTGCTGCCGGGCGTGCGTGGGATGTGCTTTCGTATAGCTATCAGCGCCAATAGGGTCTACGAGGCTGTCCACCACGCACGCCTTGGCGAGCGTTTGCGCTACCAAGGATTCGTCGCCCGGCTGGGCGAGGGCATGGGGCAACTGTCTCTTCCCCTCGTCCAGCCTCGCGCGCTTGGGGCGCGCGACGCCGACGTATCCGTCGCGACGTCCGGCAAAGTGAACGCGCTTTCGGCCCGGCTCCGCCGGTGCGAAACCCCGCCGCCGTCCGCAGACGTTTTTTCAAGGCCCCCTGTTTCCCTGGGACGGCGGCACGCAACCCTTCTTTCGGCATGCCGTGCCGGCCTGGCTGCCCCGTGCTGCGTGAAGCAACTCTGTCGTCAACGCAGCGCGGGGACCCCGCGCCAGACCCAGCATCCGCTCGCGCGTCTGCGTCCGCCCTCGATGTCGACATGCGCTGGGCCGGCGGCGGGGTTTCGCCCCGCCTTCGCCTGGCCCCGTCGCGAGCAGCTCTTCTCCCGTAGCCGTCCCGCAATGGTCAGCTGACCCATGCACGCCGCTCTGCGTTTAGGAAAGGCCCACGGCTGGACGCCGTGCCGTCCGTCCGCTGCCGCCATCGGGAGCGCGGGTTTGGTGTCGTCGGGCCGGGCCTGTTGAGAAGCCGTACTGACCGACGGTGAGAGTGCTGCCTTGGCTACCCTCGTGGTGAGCGTTCGCTGCATCCGTGGTGACGCTTTCGGTGCCCGGGTGCCCGCCACACTGGCGCGTGCGATACCGGCAAGTGGCGCTGAGCCAATGCTCGGCCGTCTCGCGAGTCGACGCCCGTGCCAAGACCACGCTGTCGTCAGCAATCGGTCCTTCCAGGGCTCGGAGCTGCCCGTCGCGCAGTGCCTGAATCGCACGCTCCTGCAGTTGTCGCAGTTGTCCATGCCCCTGTGGCTCAGGTTGCCACTGGCTGACGTTGGGCAAGAGGTCCAAGACTCTACGCCAGACCGAGGGAAAGCTTTCCAGCGGGTCCACTAAGAGAACGGACTGAATAGGGGTGCGCTCAGTCGCCAAGCACGCCAGCACTTCGAAGAGGCGCTCAGCCTCACCCGGCGGTATATCGTCAAAGGCGGTCTGCTCCACCAGTGCCATTTCTTGGAGCCTTCTTGGTCCATCTGCTGGCGCGGTACCGTCCCAGCCTGCCAGGCGCCATTCGTCGCGCCAAGCCAAAAGCTTTGCGCCTGTGCCAACGCTGTCGGCTTCCAGTGACCGGCTGTAGAAGCGTGGGCGGTCCGCATGCTTTTTGAGGTGACCCACGTAGCTCGTCACACGGCGGGCCAGGGTCTCCTCCGGGCGGCTCAATCCCAGATAGGTTTCGAGGAGCCCGAGTAGGCCCATCCGCCCAACGACAGGCTCGTTAAGGGAGTTCTTGCGCGAGGGTCCTTGGCGACTGTCTAAGCTGAGTCCGAACGTAACGTGCATGGGCGGATGTGTTTGACGGAACTGAGTTCTAGATGGAAAAGCTTGTCGGAAGCCGAACGTACACCGACGCGGACAGCACTATCAGCGCATCGGAACTGTTCATTGCTCACCGAAGAGGTACGTGCGCGCCGAGTCTAGGGGAATATTGAGGCATTTTGTGTCTCGAGTGCGCTTGGTCATGTGTCGCATCACCATGAGGCCACAAGATAAGAGGCAACTGTTTCCTTAAGACGAAAATTGCCTCTTCTCACTGGGCGTTGTCCCCAAGTGATGCCGATTGCAGCATAGCTGCGTCTGATTGTGTTTGCTGCGTGGGCAATTCGCGCGCAACACAGGTTGCTATACATGTGTGCATCAACCACATTTTGGAGACAACACATGCACGCAAAACACCGCAATGGCCGAGTCCAACTCTATCGCAGCACCTACGTGCGCAAGGGCGAGAAAGGCAATACCCACGGATATGCGCAGCAGCAGTTTGTCGGCAGCCTGCCCGCTGAGTCGTTGGCCATTCCAGACGACCTTGCCGGCAAGCTGACTGATGCTGAGCGCGGCTACGTCGAGCGCGAAATCATCGAGCCGGCGCGCCAACGGGCGGAGGATGAACGGCTCAAGGCTCAAGCACGCGAGCGCGACCCGAACTGGCGCATCGTGGAAGCGGCACGTTTGCTGAAGGAGGCTCGCAACCTAAGCGATGCCTGTCCGGGCGTATTGGATGCCGTCGGCGCAGCAGGAGCGGTGGATGTCTCCGAGCACCTGCGTGGGTTCGTCCTGCCGTCGAGGCAGAATAGTCAGACGAACCATCCGCTGAATGACGCTCTTGAGTCGATTCGTCGGGCGACCAAGTCCGTCAAGGATGGGGACTACGGTAAGGCGCCCGAGGAGAACGTGAGAGCGACAAACGAGTATCAACTGTGGGCCGCAATCAAGAGCGCCATAGATGGCGCCGGTGATGACAGCCTTTTGCGTGCGATGCAGGACGCAGGTTTTGCGAAGGCAAAGGGGAGGTGAGTTTGGATTGGGCGGGCACGGCAGGCTAAAAAGCGATGAGGGAGCCGAAGCCCCCTCATTACACATTTGGGCTATGCCCGGCGGCCCATCAGCTGTTCGCAGCGGCGTCCTTAACCTTCTTCAATGCGCGAACCTTGACGCGCACCGACGCAGGCTTGGCCTCGAACCACTGCTCCTGACCGGTAAACGGGTTCTTGCCGAAACGGCGCTTGGTCGCCGGCACCTTGACCGAGGTCACCTTGAACAGGCCCGGCAGCGTGAACTCGCCCGCGCCCTTCTTGTGCAGCGACCCCAGGATGGTGTTCTCCAGATGCAGGAGGACGGCTTTTACCGACTTCGCATCGACTTCAGCCTGCTCAGCCAGATGGCTCACCAGGGCGGCCTTCGTGAACGTGTCCTTCAGCGGTTTGATGGCAGGTGCCGTGCCTGCCGACTTCTTTGCCGGTGCGGCCTTCTTTGCGGCGGTCTTTGTTTTGGTTGCCATAAGAGAATAGGTTGGGTGAGTTGACCATCTAGTGGCAGTGCGTCAAGGTTGCAACGCACTGCTGGTTAGCAGTGCAAATATTGCCGTTTCCTCAATGATTACGCCAGAGCATGCGGATGGAACGGGCCGCATGCGAGGGCCCCGAGTAGCCGGAGCCGGCTCATGTAAAGAGGGATGAAACATCCGCGATGGCCTGCGATTTCCTGACCGCCGGCGTAGCGATGATGCTGGAAGGCGCCTTGATGGCTCGCCTGCCCTGCGGCGGAATGGGGCGAAATTCCTTAGGCCCATTCGGTTTGCGGAAAACATTAACGCCCTCGGCCTGCTCCAGAGGCTCTCCCTTCCTCGTGCGCATCGACCATCCCTGCAGACCGTTGATTTCGCATAGTGCAGCACGCAACTGCTGCCGCCGCCGCCGAACCGTGGCGCCAGCGACGTCCGTCGTGCACCAGACGTAAGTCGCCAGCGTATCCAAGTTGAAGGACATGGTTGTTCTTGGTCGGATGCGTACCGAGAGAGCACAGTGCAACGCACGTGCGGTATCCGTTTGCAGCGTCAGGCGCTCCTGCAGCGAAACGGGCGAGTATTGCTGGCCAATCAGAATTTCGGTCAGCCGCGCGTTCAGGATGACCTGCGCGCCCTGTTTGTCGCCGCGACGCCAATGGAGTAGCCGTGAACTGAATTCCTCATTGCCCTTCGCTGCCCATATCGTGACCTCACTCAAGCGCATCAATTCGCGGCGAATCTGCTTTGCTGCACTACCGCCCTCGGCTGCACGTCCACAGCGCTGTGACAACTCTGCATAGCTCACGTGCAGCGTTGCAAGCGCAGGTGCATTTCCCTCATGGATGGCGGCAAGCGGGCGGGCAGCAGGTTCACAATAGAGCGCTGCTTCGATAGGTGCCCAGTCGGCGATTTGCTGCTGAGCCTTTCCGTACTGTTTTCCCGCCAATTCCAGGAGCACGAGCAACAGCGTTTGTTCGGGAATGCCTAGGCGGTCCGGGCCGCGCAGCCGCCAAGTGACACCACCGAATGTACACCGAGCGTCGAGCTTCGGCCGCTCACCATTGCCGACGGAGCCGAACAACCCTGTACCCGGCAGCATCGGGTCGTACCGCACAATACGCTTATCTTGAACTGGCAATGTCATCGCTTCGCCCCCGTCGTACGTCCCTTTCGTGCCGCCGAAGGCGATTTCGATGCACCATCGGGCGTCCAGACCGTCATTGCTCCGGAGTGTGGGGCCTTGCGCAGCACAACCGTCGCGGGGGTGCCAACGTAGTTGGTTTTCGGGCTGTCCAACCGCACAAACTGACGGAGCTCGGCCTTGGGGATGCCGAGCTCGCCGGCCAACTGCTCTGACACCGGGGAAAGATTCGCTTGCCAGCGTATCGCGTCCGTCAGTGCGGTACAGCCTCGGGAAGCGTAGGCGTACTCACCGCCACCGGTTGTCATGGACATGCGGTTGGCGTGGTGCGCGATAAGAACGGCGGCACCCGTGTCATGTGCGAGTCGTTCGAACCGGTTGACGACGGCTGTCATCATCGCTGTATCGTTCTCGTCCCCGTCGTGAAACCGACGCAGAGGGTCGACGATGACCAGGCGCGCCCCTTTGCATAACTCGACCAGTTGGCGGTATTCCTCGTTGCCGACGCCGAAGCAGACTAACGAACCGCGTCCGTTCAGTGGATAGATGCCCAGGTTCTCATGCAGACGCGCGAGGAAAGTATGCAGGCTGTCACGACTCGTGGATACCATGCTTTGCTGCAACTGTTCGGAGACGCCATGCAATCGCTGGTGGATGACCGCCTTCGGCTCTTCAGCCAGAAACAGTACGACCTTGGCCGGCGATAGACTGCAACCGTCCAGTGCTCCACCGAGAATCGGCTGCCCCGACGCCATCGCACAGCCGATTTGCATCAGGAGCATGGTTTTTCCCAAGCTGCCCGGGGCAATGAGGGCGCCCACCGTACCCGCCAGCAAGCCTGGCAGGATGTGTTCCAGCGTCGGCGGCGGCGTCATCAGAAGGTGGCGAATGTTCAGCTTCAGGTCGGAGAGCGCAGTCATTGGCCGCCTCCGACTACATGTTCGGCGAGCCAGGCGTCAACATCTGCACGACGCCAGCGGAGCAGACGGGTGCCGGGGATGTTAAGCCGTGGTGGAACAGCCATCGGGTTGAGGCGGAGGTCTTTTTTGATTGTCTCCGGGCTGCGGCCGAGCAGCTCCGCGAGTTCGCGAAGGTCCAACAGGTAAGACATGGAATACACTCCAAAAGGTAGATTCCCCGGAGCGAGAGGGTTGAAAACGCCTCCCGCGACGCCGGGTGCCACCACGTGGCTCTATGTGTATTCACTCGTCTTAAACGCTCGGGCGCTGCTGAATTGCCGACCGCTTTTGCCAATCACTGGCAATGCGTTCTAGCGCTGCCCTTTGTCAGCCTCGCTCTTCGTCTCGACCGCTACGTAAGTCGTAACTGTCCCTGGCACGGACGCGCTCCGCGCTCGCGGTGACGCCGAGATACGCCTTGCAGTTGCACGACGAAAGGGTTCCGGATTCAGTGACGTGGGCCTATTTTTAGACTGATGGAATCGCCTCAACGGGTAAGGTGCGTTCATATGATGCCCAGGCATCAGGCGCACAAGAACCCACCATCATGTGAACGCGGCGTTGAGGGGAAGTCCTTATCAGACAAGGCTTTGCGGGCGATTGTGAGGGGCTGCTCTATCTTTCTCTAGAAAGATAGTCTCAGCAGGGCGAAGTGTGGCCTGCGGAGCCTCGGGCTCGCGCCGGCCGTGGATAGCGGTGCTGGGCACCGAGCTAAGCACGCCCGGGCGTGCGGGACTGCGCCCTACCGGGCGTTCGAGGGCGCAGCCCTGGCACATATCAAGCTCGGCAGCGATGGTCGACCAAAAGGGGCGGGCGTGTATTGGTGCTCCCGACATCAGGCGCACCAAACCCAGGCATGACGTGAACGCGGACAAACGAGGAAACCGTTATCCCGTAAGGCTTGGCGGCTCATCGAAAGGGGCTGCTCTATCTTTCTCTAGAAAGAGAGTAGTTTCATCAGGGCGAACTATGGCTGGCGGACGTTTGGTCGCCGCCAGCCGTAGGGGCGGTGCGGGCACCGCGCTATGCCAAGGAACGCCTGCGGCGTCCTGTACTTCTCCCAGGCAAGAGTACTTGGGCGAAGCCCTGGCATATCTCACCGCATCCGCTGTCAGGCTACGGCTACGATGGTTCGGCTGGATGGGACAGGGCGGGTCAATTTTGCATCGGCGTCAACACGTGGCAGGTTAGTCAGAACCAACTCCCAGAATTCAGCCCTCGACTTCCGCGATGGCTTGCTCTGCGGGAGACAGGCGAGGATGGAGTGCCGCCTGTAATTGACCCTCGCGGTCGGCACGCCGTAGCCACTTTGCGACCGCGTACGCGTCGTGCTGGTCGCTGGTCATGCCTTCCCGCGCGGAAAACGCGTGTCGCCACATCGACGGGTAGGCCTCGACTATCGCCGAGCGACTCGCAGGAATATCCCAGCCATCGAACGGCCAGAAGTGCACCGTCTCGCCGAGCTGCCGGTGCAGATACAAAAACCACGGTAGGCCGGAATGCGTCGATTTGGCCACCGAGCCTTGCACGTCGAAGTGGAACGACGACTTGGCCCTGCAGGGCGCCTCGGTGATGCGCCGCCACTTGGGATTTCCCTCCCGCGCAGCGCCGTTACCGGTAAGACCATCGCGAACGAAATCGACGTAGACGTGCGCCTCGTCGGTTGGCCAGTGCCTTTGGAAGTCCTCCAAAAACGCGTACCAGTCCGGTTCCAAATGATGGACCTCGAAGTAGCGCAGGGGGAATGAGAAGCTGTGGTCGATGCCAACGATGGTCGGAATGTCCTCTCGTAGAAGGTCGGTCAGCCATATGGCGATGCCGCGTCGTGTCCAGTACTTGTGAGGATTTGAGTGAGGGAGTGACTTCGGTGGGTTCGTCGTTCTCAGGGCCCGCCATGTAGATTCGTATGCCCTGCAGGCTGTCGCTGGGCGTCTGAGCGCCGGAATAGTCGATACCCACGTAGCGGTGAAAAGATGCGGACATGACGAAACCGGCTTGTAGTGTTCTGGCTGGGTCTTGCTGCAGCATGATTTCTATCGAAGCTGCGAGAGGTGCCTCTGAATTGCACCGTTCTGCCTCGAATGTCTCTCAAGCAAGGAACTTGTAGTTCGAGGGGAAGGCCTTACCGTCGCAAAAGAGAGCGAAAGCACTAAAACTGTGTACGCGCAGGGCGTTGATACTGGCGGAAACGCTTTGGTCTAAACAAGGCACCACTTCGGGCTTGCTGCGATTAAAAATTGGCCGCCAAGTAACTTCATCATCCGCTTTAGCACGCTGATGTATAGTGCAGGTTGATTCTAAAGCGAGAGCGACCATGGCCGACATCCTCGACTTCGAAGAAGCAAAATTTCACAGGGACACGGGTAAGTTGCTGTGGGGCGAACACGACGTCAACATTGATTGGCAGGATGTCACGGTCTACGGGGCCACCGGAGAGCCGCAGATGACAGACGCCATTTCGATGGGCGAGAAAACCCGGCAGAAGGTGGCCAAGCTGTTCGCATCCTTCGGGCTGCCCGCCAAGCCCAACACCTACGGCGAACTGTTGCGCAACGTCGAGTACTGTGAAATATTGATTCTGATTACAGGAGGCGCGAGTGCGGGCGTTTCTTTGGACTGCATGATGGGGTCCGGTGATATTTGGAAGCCGGGCTGGGGTGCGCGTATCAAGGCCATTGTTGAAGGGGACTTGGAAACGTTGGCGCGTCTGCATCAGGAAGCCGATGTGTTTCGCCTCAACGGCTTGCGAGCGGACAACAAACGCTCGTCGTGTGTCTGATAACGCTGGCGGACCTACCGTTATCAACTCCTTAACCAAACGTCGGGCCTTCCGGTGGCCGTTGCCGGCCGTCTTATCCGCTAATCACAGACATTGATGTGCATGATTGGCGAGAAATTTTACAGCCCTGCTTGGGTGTCCGTCATTTCCGCGAAACGCCCCGAACGATATCGCTCTGCCCTCTCGGCATCGGTCATCGGCTTGGTGGGTTCCAGCAAGCGCACATCGATGCCCTTGCTTCTCGTCTCCATGAGTTTCCGAAGCGCGTGCTTAACAGCATGAGTCAAGCGAGACACCTGGAAGAGCAATCCTCTCAAGCCCATTTCATTCGCTCTCCGGTCGAGATACCGGTTGGCAGTTTGTCACTTCGATGGCTCGCCTCCGATACCTCAGACACAAAACGTCGCCGCACACAGACGTGGCCAAGCTGCCCGCAGCTTTGGCAATGAAATATACGGCTCGCTGACTGGAGCGCCTGCTTCGATATCGTCAACGGTTTGTGTTGGCTCGCACCATAGCGACCGCTCGAGTCGCACGCGTTCATACAGCAAGGCCCACCGCCCGTGCAGCGCTTCCGGTGCGCCGTTGGCGACCTGCACGAACAGGTCAGCGCACGCAAGCGACCACGGCGCCACCGCGTCGAGTCCCCTATCAAGCATGACATCGTCATCGGCCATCGCATAGCCGACGCGGTCCTCGAGCCATTCCTGCAGGCTCTGCGCTGATTGCTGTGCAGCGGATAGCGCGGCCGCGCATACGGCGGGCGACAGGTGCACTACTGTGCGAACACCGGCGGATTGTGTGGTTTTGATTGAACTCACTCGCGTTTCTCCTGATTTATGAAGTAAAAACAGAATGTGCGAGGACGGTCGAGAATGCAGCAAATATCGATTACGTAATTAAAATATCGATTACGTAATCCCATCGTAGTTGCCTATACGTGCTGTGCGCCCATCGGGCGAATATCAGAGGAGGGCACAACGATGGTAGGGCGACCTGGTGTTAGCTTGGTCGATGTCGTGCGCGCTTGCGTTGCACTCATGCACCAGAAGCGCCGCGTCGGACCGAGCAATGTACGCTCCGAACTTGGACGGGGCAGCATGTCCACGATTAGTCGGCACCTGCGAACGCTGGCGCTGCACGAGGGGCATCGCGAACCGAGGTATTGATGCGTGATTCGAAGAAGGCGGCCCCCTTTTGGTGGGCCGCTTGCTTTCCAGGGTACTGTTCTCCCGATATTTTTCCACTTGTTGCTGATGTGCTGCGAGAGGGAAGGGCGGTCGTTATGGAGTGGCATTTTTGCCTGATAATGAGCAACTGGTTTACCACCCTCGCAGCCTGCAATGCTCGACGATATCAAGAAAACCCTCTGGGCTGCGGCCGATAAGCTGCGCGCCAACATGGACGCGGCCGAGTACAAGCACCTTGTGCTCGGGCTCATCTTCCTCAAATACATCTCCGATACCTTCGCCGCCCGCCGTGCTGACCTGGCGCGCCGCTTCGCCGACGAGAATGACGAGTACTTCCTCCACGACTGCGACGACGAGTTGCTCGCGGAAGAGCTGGAGGACCGGGACTACTACAAGGAAGTCAACGTTTTCTGGGTACCCGAATCCGCCCGTTGGGAGAACCTGCGCAGTGCCGCCAAGCAGACGGACATCGGCAAGCGCATCGACGAGGCGCTTGCCGAAATCGAGGGGGAGAACCTGAAGCTCAAGGGTATTCTGGACAAGCGCTATGCCCGGGCGCAACTGCCCGATGGCAAGCTGGGGGAGCTGGTCGACCTGATTTCCACCATCGGATTTGGTGCGGATGCCGGTCAGGCGCGCGACGTCCTCGGCCAAGTCTACGAATACTTCCTTGGCCAGTTCGCCAGCGCCGAAGGTAAGAAGGGCGGCCAGTTCTACACGCCGGCGTCCATCGTCAAGACGCTGGTGGCCGTGCTCGCGCCGCATCATGGCAAGGTCTATGACCCCTGCTGCGGCTCCGGTGGCATGTTTGTCCAGTCGGAAAAATTCATCGAGGCACATGGCGGCAAGTTGGGGGACGTGTCCATCTATGGGCAGGAGTCCAACCCCACCACCTGGCGACTGGCGGCGATGAACCTGGCTATCCGGGGAATCGATTACAACCTGGGCCGGGAGCCGGCGGACACGTTTGTGCGCAACCAGCACCCGGACCTGCGCGCGGACTTCGTCCTGGCCAACCCACCGTTCAACGTCAGCGACTGGTGGCACGGCAGTCTGGAGGGAGACCCCCGGTGGGCCTATGGCACGCCGCCGCACGGCAATGCGAACTATGCCTGGTTGCAGCACATGCTTTATCACCTGAAGCCGAATGGCCGCGCAGGCATCGTGCTGGCCAATGGTTCGATGAGCTCAAGCCAGAACAGCGAAGGCGATATCCGCAGGGCGATGGTGGATGCCGACGCGGTGGAAATCATGGTGGCCCTCCCGGGGCAGCTCTTCTTCAACACCCAGATTCCGGCCTGCCTGTGGTTCCTCGCCAAACAGAAGACTACCCGCAAGGGCGAAGTGCTATTCATCGACGCGCGCAAGCTCAGCACCATGACTAGCCGGGTTCAGGCCGAGTTCACTGAAGAAACCATCGACCGGATTGCCGATACCGTTGCCGCGTGGCGTGGTGAGGCCGTCGAACGAACTGGCGAGTATCAAGATATTCCCGGCTATTGTCGCAGCGTGAAGCTGGCGGAGATTGCGGAGCATGCTCACGTGCTGACCCCAGGGCGCTATGTCGGCGCCGAGGAGGTCGAGGATGATGATGAAGCTTTTGCTGAGAAGATGCAGAAGCTCACGGAGAAGCTGGGGGAGCAGTTGGCAAAGGGCGCAGAACTGGACCAGTTGATTCGCCAGAAGCTTGGGGGAATGGGATATGAGCTTTGACTCAACGGGTGTCGAGTGCCAACAGACAAGCATATTCTCAGAACTAATCGCACAAGGAGCATTGCAAATCGGCGATGGCTACAGAGCGAAGAATGACGAGCTTGGTGGGGCGGGAACTATATTTCTACGCGCAGGACATGTTCGCGATACTCATATAGATTTTGGCGGCGCCGATAGATTTCAAACGACTGATAATTCGAAGTTCAAGGACAAGGTGTCGCGCTCCGGAGATGTCGTGGTCACGACGAAAGGTAACAGTACTGGGCGCGTGGCCTTCGTCACTCGTGACATGCCAGAGTTTGTCTATTCACCGCACCTGAGCTATTGGCGGTCCCTTGATGAAACGCGTCTATGCCAAGGTTTTCTGCGTGCCTGGTCGCGTGGGGCTGAGTTCAGGTGTCAGCTCGATGCAATGAGCCGTTCTACGGACATGGCGCCGTATCTTAGTCTGTCAGACCAGAAACGACTCCGTATCACTCTCCTTCCCGTTGCCGAACAACGAGAAGTGGCAGCCCTACTTGATGAGCTCGACGACCGCATCACCCTCCTACGCGAGACCAACGCCACGCTGGAAGCCATTGCCCAAGCCCTATTCAAGTCCTGGTTCGTCGATTTCGACCCCGTCCGCGCCAAGCAGGAAGGCCGCGCGCCAGACGGTATGGACGAAGCCAGCGCTGCGCAGTTTCCGGATGCATTTGAGGAATCGGAGTTGGGGTTGGTGCCAAGGGGGTGGGCGGTCCGTTCGCTTGATTCCTTTGCGAACTATCTCAACGGTCTGGCACTGCAAAAATACCCACCGGAGAGCGATGACGAGTACCTTCCAGTTATCAAGATTGCTCAGCTCCGGGCGGGAAGCGCTTCAGGCGCGGACCGCGCTAGCTCTAGGCTCAAACCCGAATACGTTGTTCACGATGGTGATGTATTGTTTTCTTGGTCTGGCACACTGGAAGTTGAATTGTGGTGTGGCGGCGACGGAGCTTTGAATCAGCACCTGTTTAAGGTCACTTCCACTGAAGTGCCAAAGTGGTTTTATTACTTGTCGACACGGCATTTTCTTCTAAGGTTCCGTGACATCGCCGCCCATAAGGCAACTACTATGGGGCACATTCAGCGCAAGCATTTGACGGAAGCTCGGTTGGCAATCCCACCTGCTCACGTCCTCGGGTCGATGTCGGAGCTTGTCGCGCCACTAATTGAGCGGCGCATTGCGAATTCTTTGCAGGCGCGGCACTTAGCGACGCTTCGGGACACCCTCCTCCCTCGCCTGATTTCCGGCCAACTCCGCCTCCCTGAGGCAGAAGCAGATGCCCTAGCAGCCTGACGCCGCCATGACAGAAGACCGACTGGAACAGGAAACGCTCGGCTGGCTCTCCGAAGTCGGCTATGACTGCCTCTTCGGCCCTGACCTCGCTCCCGATGGAGCGAACGCCGAGCGAGCCGATTACCGTCAAGTCCTGTTGGTCGAACGTCTACGCGGCGTCATGGCGCGCCTGAATCCGAGCATCCCGCTGACTGCCCGCGAAGACGCGGTGCGTCAGATTCGAGACCTGGGTATCCCTGTTCAGCTTTCCGCAAACCGGCGCTTCCATCAAATGCTGGTCGGTGGCGTGCCGGTCGAATATCAGAAGGACGGCGAAACCCGTGGCGATTTCGTTCGCCTTATCGACTGGGCCAATCCAGGGGCCAACGAGTGGCTGGCCGTCAACCAGTATTCCATCAAGGGTCCGCATCACACCCGACGGCCTGACATCATTCTGTTCGTCAACGGCTTGCCATTGGCGCTACTGGAACTCAAGAACCCAGCTGACGAGAGCGCCGACATCTGGAGGGCCTTCGACCAGATTCAAACCTACAAGGAACAGATTCCAGACGTCTTCCAGTACAACGAAATCTTGGTCATCAGCGACGGCTCCCAAGCCCGCATGGGCTCGCTCTCGGCAAATGCCGAGCGCTACATGCAGTGGCGCACCATCGATGGGGTCACCTTGGACCCGCTCGGCCAGTTCAACGAATTGGAAACGCTGGTCCGGGGTCTGCTGGCGCCAAGCTATCTGCTGGACTACCTACGCTTCTTTGTCCTGTTCGAGGACGACGGCACTCTGGTGAAGAAAATCGCCGGCTACCACCAGTTCCATGCTGTTCGGGCCGCAATCCAACAAGTGGTGTCTGCCTCTGTGCCTGGCGGCAGCCATAAAGGCGGAGTAGTCTGGCACACGCAGGGCAGCGGCAAGAGCATCACCATGACTTGCTTTGCTGCTCGGGTGATGCAGGAAGCGGCCATGGAGAATCCCACCATTGTCGTCATCACGGACCGCAGTGACCTCGATGGGCAACTCTTCGGTGTGTTTTCTCTAGCGCAGGACTTGTTGCGCGAGCAACCGGTGCAGGCGGCAACTCGGCAGGACTTGCGCGCCAAGCTGGCAAACCGGCCTTCCGGCGGCATCGTCTTCGCCACCATCCAGAAGTTCATGCCAGGGGAGGATGAAGATAACTTCCCCATGCTCTCGGACCGGCACAACATAGTGGTCATCGCCGACGAAGCGCACCGGACCCAATACGGCTTCGAAGCCAAGCTGAAGACGTTGAGCCCGCCGAGGCCCGCCGCCAACGACGATTCGGGCCTGCTGGTTGCCGAACCCCGAGCGGTCTACCAGGTCGGCTATGCGCAGCACCTGCGCGATGCGCTACCCAATGCCACGTTCGTGGCCTTCACCGGCACCCCGGTATCGAGCGAGGACCGAGACACGCGGGCGGTGTTCGGCGACTACATCCACGTCTACGACATGCAGCAGGCCAAGGAGGATGGCGCCACGGTGGCCATCTACTTCGAGTCTCGCCTAGCCAAACTGTCGCTTAAGGCCGAGGAGCTGCCTCAGATTGACGCGGAGGTGGATGAGCTCGCCGAGGACGAAGAGGAAAGCCAGCAGGCGAGACTGAAAACCCGCTGGGCTGCTCTGGAAAAGGTGGTCGGCGCGGAACCTCGCGTGGCCGCTGTCGCCGCCGACCTGGTGGCGCACTTCGAAGAGCGCAACAAGGCGCAGAGCGGCAAGGCCATGGTGGTGGCGATGAGCCGCGAGATTTGCGTTCACCTCTACAACGAAATCATCAAGCTGCGCCCCGACTGGCACGACCCCGACCCCGAGAAGGGCGCTATCAAGATTGTGATGACTGGCTCGGCCAGCGATAAAGCGCTGCTGCGGCCTCACATCTACAGCGGCCAAGTCAAGAAACGCTTGGAAAAGCGCTTCAAAGACCCTGCCGACCCGTTGCGTATTGTCATCGTGCGAGACATGTGGCTAACGGGCTTCGACGCGCCTTGCGTCCATACGCTGTATGTCGACAAGCCGATGAAGGGCCACAACCTCATGCAGGCCATTGCCCGCGTCAACCGCGTTTTCAAGGACAAGCAGGGCGGATTGGTTGTCGATTACATCGGCATTGCCAATGAGCTCAAGAGCGCGCTCAAGGAATATACGGCGAGCAATGGGCGTGGCCGCCCCACCGTCGACGCTGCTGAGGCGTATGCGCTCCTGGAAGAGAAGCTGGACATCCTGCGCGGCATGCTCCACGGCTTCGACTACAGCGACTTCCTGACGGCTGGCCATAAGCGTCTGGCTGGTGCTGCCAACCATGTGCTGGGTCTCAAGGATGGCAAGAAACGCTTCGCCGACACGGCGCTTGCCATGAGCAAGGCGTTCACGCTGTGCTGCACGCTGGACGAGGCCAAGGCCGTCCGCGAAGAGGTCGCCTTCATGCAAGCGGTCAAGGTCATCCTGACCAAGCGCGAGCTCAGTGAGAAGAAGCGCACCGACGAGGAGCGTGAGTTGGCCATCCGGCAAATCATCGGCTCTGCGGTGGTTTCCGAAGAGGTCGTGGACGTCTTCGAGGCGGTCGGCCTTGACAAGCCGAATATCGGCATTCTCGATGACGCTTTCCTCGCGGAAGTGCGCAATCTTCCGGAACGCAACCTGGCGGTCGAGTTGCTGGAGCGACTGCTGGAAGGTGAAATCAAGAGTCGCTTTGCTGGAAACGTGGTTCAGGAGAAGAAGTTCTCCGAGATGCTTGCCAATGTGGTGAAGCGCTACCAGAACCGAGCCATTGAGACGGCCCAGGTCATCGAAGAGCTCATCGACATGGCCAAGAAGTTCCGCGCCGCCGCCAGCCGTGGCGAGGAGCTGGGACTGACCGAAGATGAGGTGCGCTTCTATGACGCTTTGGCCAATAACGAGTCCGCCGTGCGTGAACTCTCCGATGAGACGCTGAAGAAGATTGCGCACGAACTGACCGAGAACCTACGCCAGAACATCACCGTGGACTGGTCAGCGCGCGAAAGCGTGCGCGCGAAGCTGCGACTGATGGTCAAACGGATTTTACGCAAGTACAAGTATCCGCCGGACCAGCAGGAGGGGGCGGTGGAGTTGGTGTTGCAGCAGGCGGAGGCCTTGGGAGAGGCTTGGGTCTGAATGCTAGTTGCGCTTCCTATTCCCCTTTTTTCTGTGTTCCTAGAGATGTCTCAAGGAGGGCACGCGCTTGCAATAACGCTGTGTCCGCGTCGACCTTGTGCCCATGGAGATTCTCCGCGAGTGTGCTCAATAGTTGGCCCCTTGCAAGTGCGAGTCGCGTTTACAGCGCGCCATTGTCAGTAACTGTTGTAGAGGTGCGAAAAATCCACCCCTTCAATCTTGAAGAGGTCCATCCCTGCCGCGAGTTCCATCGGGTCGTAGATACGGCGGCCTGCACGCTTCTTTCCATAGCGCCCCGCCATGCCTTCGGGCTGATGGCCCAAGATGCCGTCGAGCTGATATTGCGATAGCTTGCATCGGCCACCGTATTCTTCGAATGTGTGCCGGAAGGAGTGGAAGTTGTAGCGGATATCGTCCACAACATGCTTGTCCAGATACTCGTTGAACCAGGTCGAGAACTGGGCCGTGAGCACGCCATACTTGTTCGGCTTCAGGCCCGGAAAGAGCCACTCCTCTCCGGCCAACTGCATCTGCTCGACATAGCGACCAAAGCCGATTTTCATCAGCTCGCTATGGACGGGGACTTGACGCTTCGAGACCCTATTCTTGACACCCTGTTCTTCGTGCAAGTCCGTAATGCGCAGGAACATGCGGTTGTTCCAGGTTTGCACGTCACAGACCATCAACTGGCCAAGCTCCTCCTCGCGCTCACCACCGAAGACCGCGAGCAGTGGCAGCCAGAATGCGGCATCGCCCCCACCCTTGGCGGGCCGCTTGCCTGCGGTGAACACCTCGGTCTTGAACAAGAGCCGGATGTGCGAGGGCTCAAACGGTTGTTGGTCGTTTTTCTCCTTCGTCGAGACCTTGATTTTGACTTCCGAAAAAGGGTTGGCCCTCAACGCCGTGAGGCCACTCTCCAGATTCGTCTGCAGGATGGGACGTAACAGCGCAAAAATCGTCTTCACGCGGCTCTTGGAGAGGCCTTCGTTCTGTTCGAGGTATCGCGCATAGTCGCGAATGTCATCGGCGGTGAGCTCGACCGGCGCACTGTCGCCGGAAAACTTCCGCAGCCGCGCCACCTGTGACCGGGCCTCATCAACGGTCTTGGGCTCGGGGTGCCGCTCGCTGGCCCAATAGCCCAGATAGTGGTCCCAGCTGTCATTCTCACCGGGGGCGGCGGGCATGTCAGGGGTGGGTACCTCGATGCCCCGCAGCCGGTCTAGCTGACTCTTGATGACCTGTAGGTCGGCCTGCATCAGTTGCAGAGTGTAATGCTGCAGCAGGCCGGGCTCCGCCGTGGCGGCGTCGAAGCCCTCGGTTGCCAGCATGTCATCGGTGTTGTGCTCGGCGTACGATGTGTCCTGAATCGCGCACGCGTCCTCGAGCGCCTGCAGTTCCTGCCCGAGCTCGGCGCGGCGTGCCTGCAGGTCGGCGAGCGTTTTGGGGCGCTCGTCTTCGTCCGTGTCGAGAATCGCAGCCTTATAGCGCTCGATGAGCGATGGAATCATCCAGCGCTCGAGCTTCTGTGGTTGCTCATCGTGGGCGGCTTCACTTGTGTGCGGTATCTCGTCTGCCGCGTCAGTCGTGGGCGGCGTCTCGTCTGCGACCTGCAGTTTGGCCTCGTGGGTCGCGAAGAGATTGTCAGCCTCCACGGACAGCTTGCGGGCGCGTTTGGCGGCAGTCTTGTAATCGGGCGTGCCTAGGGAGGCGGTGATGACCGGCTTGCCGATTGAAGCTTGGAGGTGCTTGGGGACCGGGCGCCGGAACTGCCACTTTTCGCTGTCGGGCCGTTTGTAGAGGTATTGTTGCAAGGCTTTGTCCACTGGGTGACCTATCGAGGCGGATTCGTACGCAAATTGCTACGGTCCGTTGTTACGGTCGACAAGCGGAAAAACTTTAGCCAGCACCCTGGAGACCCTTATAAATCAAGGGTCTCGGAAAGCGAAAGGCCGCTGGTCCTTGCGGAGCAGCGGCCTTTCAGTGAGTGGTGGCGAATCAGGGACTCGAACCCCGGACCTGCGGATTATGATTCCGTCGCTCTAACCGACTGAGCTAATTCGCCGAAGAAGCGGGATTCTACCGTCTTCGGCGAATATGTCAACCCCCTGCGTCAGTCGTTGCGATAAATATCCACATCCTTGGTCTCGCGCACGAAGAGCACTCCGATCACGAAGGTGATGGCCGCGATCCAGATCGGGTACCACAAACCGTGATAGATATTGCCGTTCTGGGCCACGAGGGCGAACGAGATGGTCGGCAGCAGGCCCCCAAACCAGCCGTTGCCGATGTGATACGGCAGCGACATCGACGAGTACCGGATGCGCGTCGGGAACATCTCCACCAGCATTGCCGCGATCGGGCCGTAGACCATGGTCACGTAGATCACCAGGATCACCAGGATCACCAGCACCATGATCGTGTTCATCTGGGCGGGATCGGCCTTGGCCGGGTAGTTGGCCGCCTTGAGCGACTCGCTCACCTGCTTCTTGAAGTCGGCGATCTTGGCCTTGCTGTCGGCGTCGAAGTTCTGGCCGTCTGCCGTGCGGGTGGCGTTGAGCGAGGTGATCTGCTTACCCGCGATCGACACCGATGCGACCGTGCCGGCCGGGCCTTCGACCGTCTCGTAGCTGGCCGACGACTGCGCTAGCGTGCGCTTGGCGATGTCGCAAGACGAGCGGAAGTCCACCTCGCGGGCGATCGGGCTGCCCTGGAACGAGCACTCCTTCGGATCGACCGTGATGGTGATCTGCGCGGTCTGCTGGGCACGCTCCAGCGCCGGGTTGGCGTAGTGCGTGAGCGCCTTGAACAGCGGGAAGTAGGTCAGCACCGCCAGCAGGCAGCCGGCCATGATGATCTTCTTGCGACCGATGCGGTCAGAGAGCGAGCCGAAGAACACGAAGAACGGCGTACCGATGGCAAGCGCTACCGCAATCAGCACGTTGGCCGTGAATGCGTCGACCTTCAGCACCTGCGTGAGGAAGAACAGTGCGTAGAACTGGCCCGTGTACCACACCACAGCCTGGCCGGCGGTCAGGCCGAGCAGCGCCAGGATGACGATCTTCAGGTTGCGCCATTGGCCGAACGCTTCTGTCAACGGGGCCTTGGAGGTCTTGCCCTCGGCCTTCATCTTCTGGAATGCCGGCGATTCGCTCATCGACAGGCGGATGTACACCGACGTGGCGAGCAGCAGGATCGAGACCAGGAACGGGATGCGCCAGCCCCAGTCGTCGAACGCCTTGCCGGTCAGTTCGCGCACGGCCAGGATGACGACCAGCGAGAGGAACAGGCCCAACGTAGCCGTCGTCTGGATCCACGATGTGTAGGCACCGCGGCGGCCGTGCGGGGCGTGCTCGGCGACATACGTGGCGGCGCCGCCGTACTCACCGCCCAGCGCCAGACCTTGCAGCATGCGCAGCGCGATCAGGATGACCGGCGCAGCAACGCCAATCGTGCCATACGACGGAAGCAGGCCGACGATGAACGTCGACGTACCCATGATGACGATGGTCACCAGGAACGTGTACTTGCGCCCGATCATGTCGCCCAGGCGGCCGAACACCAGCGCGCCGAACGGGCGCACCAGGAAGCCGGCGGCAAAGGCCAGCAGGGCAAAGATGAAGCCCGCCGTGGGGTCCAGACCCGAGAAGAACTGCTTGGCGATGATGGCCGCCAACGAGCCGTAAAGATAAAAGTCGTACCACTCGAACACCGTCCCCAGCGACGAGGCAAAGATGACCTTCTTCTCCTCCCTCGTCATGGGCGCGGGCTGTACACGCCCGACGGGCGCGTTCGGTGCACTCTGCACGGTTGCCATGTTGTCTCCTGTTTTTTTCGTAGGTCGTCCCGCTGGGCATCGACATGACAACGCAAACGCTTTTCGCCCGCGGAAGTGTCAACGATTGTGGAAGCCGAAACTTACGGCGTTCTGACAGGCATGTGCCTTCCGATGCACGCGATTGGCGGTGACGATTTCAACGAAATCAAGCCCTTGGGTGCGCGCGGGCTGGCGCGCGGCGCATTGATTCGGCCGTCGCCGGGCTGCGTGCGCTGCATCATCCAACCGCCCGTTTGTATATGCAGTGCCAGACGGCATGCGCACCTTCTGCGAATGTGCATACGCACAAGAGGCACGCGGTTACCGACGTCGTTTTGGGCGATGGCTGTCGCTCCACGGCCGATTTGCCGCCGGATGTCGCGCACCGTTTCTTACGTTGTTGTGCGGCGCTAGGGAAAACCACTATCGCAGTAAACCGCCGCGGACGGCCTCAGTAAGAGTTCAGTCAGTTTCGCTATCCAGAATCGCCGCACACATTCCAAGAGCAAACCAGGAGACAGGCGATGCAGGATGGATTGGTAGGAAAAATCGAAGCGCATCCGAAATATGCGCAGCTCAAACAGAGACGCAACAGGCTTGGCCTCGTTCTGACAGTGCTGATGCTGGCCGTGTACTACGGCTACATCGCGTTGATCGCCTTCGATAAGGCATTTCTCGCCAAGCCCGTGGGTACAGGCGTGATGAGCGTGGGCATGCCCGTCGGTATGGCGGTCATCATCTTCACCGTCGTCATTACCGGCATCTACGTGCGCCGCGCCAACAGCGAATACGATCAACTGACGCAGGACATCCTGAAGGACGTCGCCAAATGAAGAAGATGCTTTCGATCCTGCTGGTGGCGCTACTGGCCGCTGGCGCCTGCGGAGCGGCTCTGGCTGCCGGCGGCGATGTCGGACAGACCGCCAAGCAGGAAACCAACACCACGGCCATCGTTCTGTTTGCACTGTTTGTGGCCGGCACGCTGTGGATCACGAAGTGGGCGGCCAAGCGTACGCGCTCCGCGGCCGATTTCTACACGGCGGGCGGCGGCATCACCGGCTTCCAGAATGGCCTGGCCATTTCGGGCGACTACATGTCGGCAGCGTCCTTCCTCGGTATTTCCGCGGCCGTGATGACCTCCGGCTACGACGGCCTGATCTACTCCATCGGCTTTCTGGTCGGCTGGCCGATCATCACGTTCCTGATGGCCGAGCGGCTGCGCAATCTTGGCAAGTTCACCTTTGCAGACGTGGCAGGCTACCGGTTCGAGCAAGGCCCGATCCGCAGCTTTGCCGCCGTTGGCACGCTGGTGGTGGTGGCGTTCTATCTGATCGCTCAGATGGTGGGTGCAGGCCAGCTCATCAAACTGCTGTTCGGGCTGGATTACTGGATCGCGGTGGTCATCGTCGGTGCGTTGATGATGGTCTACGTGCTCTTCGGCGGTATGACCGCAACCACCTGGGTGCAGATCATCAAGGCGTGCATGCTGCTGGCTGGCGTGACGTTCATGGCCATCATGGTGCTGGCGCAGTACGGTTTCAGTCTGGAGGCGTTGTTCGCCAAGGCTGTGCAGGTCAAGACCGCCATTGCAGCCAATGCCGGCAAATCGCCCGATGAGGCCGCCAAGATCGGTCTGTCGGTGATGGCGCCGGGTGGCTTCATCAAGGATCCGATCTCGGCCATCTCGTTCGGCATGGCGCTGATGTTCGGCACCGCCGGTCTGCCTCACATCCTGATGCGTTTCTTCACGGTGCCCGATGCCAAGGAAGCACGCAAATCGGTCTTCTGGGCAACTACCTGGATCGGCTACTTCTACATCCTGATCTTTATCATCGGCTTTGGTGCGATCACGCTGGTGTTGACGAACCCCGAACTGTCCGACGTGGCCAAGGGTGTCATCAAGGGCGGCGCGGGCACGGCCAACATGGCTGCGGTACTGGTGGCCAAGACTGTGGGCGGCGACGTGTTCTACGGCTTCATCTCGGCCGTGGCGTTTGCCACGATTCTCGCGGTGGTAGCAGGGCTCACGCTGTCGGGTGCATCGGCGGTGTCGCATGATCTTTACGCCACGGTCTTCAAGCACGGCAAGGCCAACAGCGCCGACGAGCTGAAGGTCTCGCGCATCACCACGCTGGTGCTGGGCGTGATCGCCGTGCTGCTGGGCATCGCTTTCGAGAAGCAGAACATCGCGTTCATGGTGTCGCTGGCGTTTGCGGTGGCGGCATCGGCCAACTTTCCGGTGTTGTTCCTCTCGATGCTGTGGAAGGGCTGTACCACGCGTGGTGCGGTTATCGGCGGGTTCCTGGGGCTGATCTCGTCAGTGGGTCTGACGATCGTTTCGCCGTCGGTGTGGGAGGCCACGCTCGGCTATCCGAAGGGCTCGGCGTGGTTCCCGTACACGTCGCCCGCGCTGTTCTCGATGACGATCGGCTTCGTGGGCGTGTGGCTGTTCTCGGTGCTGGACAGCAGCGTTCGCGCCAAGAACGAAAAGGCGTCGTTTGCCGCGCAACAGGTCCGCTCGGAAACGGGCCTCGGTGCGGCTGGCGCATCGGGCCACTGATCGGCCACTGCCCACGCTGACCGGAGGCGGGTGACGCATTGCATCGCCCGCCTTCAGGCAACCATGCCCAGCGCTTTCAACTTCGCCGTCTGGCCGTTCGATTGCCTCAATCAGGACGAGCAGCGCCTGGTGCGCGACGCGGTCGACATCGGCTATTACCCAGAAGGGCAGACCATCCTCGACGCAGGTGCCGCACCGCTGCACCTGTTCGTGATCATCAAAGGCCGTGTCGGCCAGTACGACGGCGACGAGCTGATCGCTACCTTTGGCCCCGACGATTGCTTTGACGGCCGGGCGCTGGTGGCCGGCAAGGCAAGCAGCCGCTTCGTCGCTGCTGAAGAAGTGGTGGCTTATCAGGTGGCACGTCAGGCGGTGCGCGACCTTATTGCCGCCAACGCCACCTTCGGTGCGCTGCTTTTTTCCGATCTCGGCAGCAAGCTCAGCGCCATTGCTCAGCGGCAGAGCATGGAGACGATGCAGTCGCTGGCTGTCTCGCACGTGAGCGATGCCTTCATCCGGCCTGCCCATTTCGTTGATGCCGGCACAGACGTGGTCTCTGTGGTGAAGCTGTTTCAGGCACAGAACACCTCGAATGTGCTCGTGCGCGATGGCGCCGCCAACCCGCCGCGCGTGGGCATCTTCACACGCAGTTCGTTGCAGCGCGCCGTCCTGCAAGGCACTCCGCTGGATCGTCTGCCGGTTGGGCAGATGAGCCAATTCTCGCTGATCACCGTGCCGGCCTCTGCGCAGATCGGCGACGCGCTGACATTGATGCTGCGCCATCGCGTGCACCGGCTGGTCGTCACGCGCGGGGATGAGATTCTCGGTTTGCTCGAATCACTGGATGTGTTCAGCTTCCTGGCCAACCACTCGTATCTGCTGACAGTGCAGATCAACCTGGCCCAGAGTTTGGACGCGCTCGCGCAGGTGGCCGCCCAGATCACGCGGATGGTCACGCTGCTCACGCGTGGCGGCTCGCGCATTGACCACGTCGCCAGCCTCGTACGCGAAATCAACGCCCGCCTGTTCGAACGCGCTTGGCAGATGATCGCGCCACCTGAACTGGTGGAAAACAGTTGCCTGTTCGTCATGGGCAGCGAAGGGCGCGGCGAGCAACTGCTCAAGACCGATCAGGACAACGCGCTGGTGCTGCGCGATGGTTACGTGCCACCCGCGGACCTGCAGCGTATCGTCACGCGCTTCTCCCATGCGCTCGCCGCATTCGGCTACCCGCCTTGCCCCGGCGGCATCATGCTCAGCCGGCCCGAGTGGTGCATGACCGCGAGCGACTTCGCGCGGCGCATTCGCGAATGGCTAATTCTGCCGAGCCCCGAGGGCCTGATGCATCTGGCGATTTTCTTCGATGCCCATGCGGTGTGCGGCGATGCCGCCTTGCTCAAGCAACTGCGGCGCGCGCTGCTGGAATTGACGGTCGACAATGATGCCGTCCTCGGCCGCTTTGCCGCTGCTGTTGAAGCTTTCAGTGCCGCGCCGGGCTGGCGCGATCGCCTGCTCGGGTTTGGCGATTCCGACCCCGTACTCGACGTGAAGAAGGAGGGCATCTTCCCGATCGTTCACGGGGTGCGCAGCCTTGCGCTCGCCCACCGGATACTCGACGAGACAGGCACCGTGCCGCGCCTGGAAGCTCTGGTGCGCGCCGGGGCGCTCGACGCGCACATGGCCGCCGAGCTGGGCGATAGCCTGCACTTCCTGATGACGCTGCGGCTTAAAGCCGGGCTGGCGGAAATCGATGCGCATCAACCTGTGTCGAGCGACGTGCATCTGGCGCGCCTTTCGTCGCTGGAGCGCGATCTGCTCAAGGACGCGCTGAGCACCGTCAAACGGTTCAAGGCGCTGCTCCGGCAGCGCTGGCGGACCGAGTGGATGTGATCATGGGTGGGCGGCTTGCTAGCTGGCTGCAGGTTCTGCAAAGGCAGCGCCAGATGCGAAAGTTGCGCGATCCGGCGTTCCGCTTCCTGCTTGATGCACCGCCCCCAGGCGAGTGGGTCGCGCTTGATTGCGAGACCACCGGCCTGAACGTGCGCACCGACGAGATTGTCTCCATCGGTGCCGTCCGTATCGTCGGCAATCGCATTCTGACAAGCGAACGCATGGAGTTGCTGATCCGGCCGCAAGGGGAGATGCGCCCGGAAAGCATCTGCGTGCATCGCCTGCGCAATCGCGACCTGGACAGCGGGGTGTCGATCGAGCAGGCCATTCATGCACTGCTGCACTTCATTGGCAGCAGGCCTCTGGTCGGCTACTACCTTGAGTTCGATGTGGCGATGCTCAATCGGGTGGTGGTGTCCATGCTCGGCATCGGATTGCCGCAGCCCAAGAT
This sequence comes from Ralstonia sp. OTU4908, assembly GCF_038440115.1. Classification (NCBI taxonomy): domain Bacteria; kingdom Pseudomonadati; phylum Pseudomonadota; class Betaproteobacteria; order Burkholderiales; family Burkholderiaceae; genus Ralstonia; species Ralstonia sp. OTU4908. The sequence goes on from NZ_JASATD010000005.1 coordinate 225,222, forward strand.
CGAAGTCTCGGCCCTTTACTACGACTATCGATTCCAGCAGCTGCCGCCATATCGGCAGCAGGGCGACCCCGATCTCGACCTGCGCTTCGCCACCGTCATGAAGGAACTCGACTTGCCGACCTGGGATGCGCACGACGCGCTGAACGACGCGGTGATGGCTGCGTTGGCCTTTGTGAAGCTGCGCCAATTGGGAGCAGCGTAACGCGCGGGGTCAGATGGACGGCGGCTGGGTGGGTTCCGACGTATCGCGCTGCACTGCTTCTTCGTGCTCGGCGGCCGCATCTGCAGCGCGGTTGGTGCGCCATGCATACAGCACGGTAATCAGCACATAGACGATGGGCGCACCTTGCGCGCCAACCCAGTACGCGAAGGTCCAGTCCGAGTTGAAGAGGTGCATCGACAGGTCGCGTGCAAAAAATGCGACCACAAACGTCACCACAAACCACACTGCAAGCAGCGCTGCGATCCAACGCATGTTGGCAATCCACCTGCGGCGCGCCGGTGTTCCGGGCGTGATGCTCATGCGGAGGCCTCCTCGCCGGCCGAGGCGCGATGCAGCGTGATGCGAAAGCGCGCGCCCGCCAGCCGCGGCGATGCCTGATACACGTTGTCGAGCACCTCGATGTCTCCGCCGTGCTGCTGCACGATCTCGCGCACGATGGCCAGGCCCAGACCGCTGCCCTCGGCCTGTGTGCCAAGGATGCGGTAAAAGCGCTGCATCACGCGTTCGCGCTCGGCCACTGGGATGCCGGGGCCAGTGTCATCGACGTCGATGAAGACGAACGGCTCGAATGGCGCGGTGGTCACGCGCACGGTGACATGTCCGCCATCGGGCGTATAGCGGATCGCGTTGTCGAGCAGGTTGTTGAGCATCTCGGCGAGCATCGTCGCATTGCCCGAAATCGTGACCGGCAACCCGGGTTCCTCAAAGCCAAGGTCGATCTGCTTGGCCCACGCCTTGGGCAGCCAGTCAGCCACCACTTGACGTGAAAGCGCGCAGATATCGAGCGGCACCAAGCCGTCGGTGGCACCCATGTTTTCCATGCGCGCCAGCGAGAGCAATTGCTTGACGAGGTGCGCGGTGCGATCCGAGCTGTCGGCGATATGCGCGAGCGTGCGGCGCAGTTCGTCGGGCGATTGTTCGCGCTGTGCCAGCTCCGCCTGCATGCGCAGACCCGCCAGCGGCGTCTTCATCTGATGCGCGGCATCCGCAATGAAACGCTTCTGCGTATGCACCGATTGCTCCAGCCGCCCGAGCAGATCATTGAATGACGCCACGAGCGGCGTCAGTTCCTGCGGCGCGGCCCCTTCGTCGATGGGGCTGGTGTCGCCTGGGTTGCGCGCGCGAATGCGCTCCTGAATCGCATTGAGCGGCGCCAGCCCGCGCGTGAGGCCAAACCACACCAGGATCACCGCCAACGGCAGGATCACGAACTGCGGCAGGATCACGCCCTTGATGATTTCGTTGGCGAGTTGTGCGCGCTTGTCGAGCGTCTCCGCCACTTGCACCAGCGCGGGTTTGCCGCCGGAGCCCGGCCGCTGCACGAAGGTATACGCAACACGGATCTCCGCGCCATGGATGTGGTCGTCGCGCAGTTGCACAAGGCCGCCCGCGTTGGCGTCTTCTTCGGGCGGCAGCGGCAGGTCGCGGTCCCCGGAGACAAACTCGCCGTTGGTACCGAGCACCTGGTAATAGATATTGTCGGTTTCGTCGGCACGCAAAATCTCACGCGCCGAGATCGGCAGTTGCAGCGTCACGCGGCCATTCACCTCGCGAAGTTGCTGGCTGAGCACGATCGCGCTCGATTCCAGTGCGCGGTCATATGGTGCATTCGCAATCGACTTGGCGACCAGGTACGTCACCGCAATGCTCATCGGCCACAGCAACAGCAGCGGCGCAAGCATCCAGTCCAGAATTTCGCCGAAGAGGGATCGGGCGGCGGGCCGCGTGGCGTCGTCTTCGAGGTGGGGGAGGGTGTCGGCGAGGTTGCCGCCGCTATCGCCTCCGTCATCGCGGCCATCGGCTCCGGGCATCGCGTCGGTGCGTTCGCGCAGCGATGCGCGATACCGACGCCACGGCCAGGCCAGCCGATCACCCATGGGCAGCGGTCGCGGTGGTGGTTGGGGTGGCCGTGCGTTCCAGGCAATAGCCCAGCCCGCGCACGGTGGCGATGCGGATGCCTTCCACCTCGATCTTCTTGCGCAGGCGGTGGATGTAGACCTCGATGGCGTTGTTGCTGACTTCTTCGCCCCAGCCGCACAGATGGTCGACCAGTTGCTCTTTCGATACCAGGCGGCCCACTCGCGCCAGCAGAATCTCCAGCAGCCCGATCTCGCGCGCCGACAGTTCCACCACCTGATCGTGGATATAGGCAATGCGCCCGACCTGGTCGAATGCCAGCGGCCCATGGCGCACAAGCGTGGCGCCGCCGCCCGTGCCGCGCCGCACCAGCGCACGCACACGCGCTTCCAGCTCAGACAGCGCGAACGGTTTGGCCATGTAATCGTCGGCGCCCAGGTCCAGGCCCTTGACGCGTTCTTCCACGCTGTCGGCGGCGGTCAGAATCAGCACCGGCAGCATGGCCCCGCGCGAGCGCAGGCGCTTGAGGACCTCCAGCCCCGACATACGCGGCAGTCCCACGTCGAGGATCAGCAGGTCATAGGTCTGGGCCGTTTGCGCGGACAGCGCCGCGTCGGCAGTCGCCCCATCGGAGGCTTGGTCGACGGCGTAGCCCGCCTGGCGCAGCGAGCGTGTGAGCCCGTCCGCCAGCGTGGCGTCGTCTTCGGCAATCAGGATGCGCATGCGTGTCTCCCCGCGATGCCGAGCAAGATATCTTGCCCATCCCGCCCGCTACATTGTTTTCGCGCGACAACTGATCTGGAGACTTGTCAAAACCACTGGTTTTTTATACAGTACTCCGAATTCGCGGTGCTGTAGTCTTGGCGGCGCTAAAGTCATGGAATGGGTCGCGTCGGGGCAATCACCCAGCGGCCCGTTGTTGCAGGCAACCGCTGGAATCGCAAGCCCTTGCGGCCCATTTATACACCAATTTGCACGAAGGACGACCATGGAAGACGGTAAGAAGGCAGCCGCGATGAGCGCAGAAAAGCAGAAGGCGCTGGCTGCCGCGCTCGCGCAGATCGAAAAGCAGTTCGGCAAGGGCTCCATCATGAAGATGGGCGATGCCGAGGTCGAGCCGGTCCAGGTCGTGTCGACGGGTTCGCTCGGGTTGGACGTGGCGCTGGGCGTTGGCGGCCTGCCGCGCGGCCGCGTCATTGAAATCTACGGTCCTGAATCGTCGGGCAAGACCACGCTGACGCTGCAAGTGGTTGCCGAGATGCAGAAACAGGGCGGCACGTGCGCCTTCATCGACGCGGAACATGCGCTTGACGTCACTTATGCCGACAAGATTGGCGTGAGCGTGCCGGACCTGCTGATCTCCCAGCCGGACACGGGCGAACAGGCCCTGGAAATTGCCGATGCGCTGGTGCGCTCAGGCTCGGTCGACCTGATCGTCATCGACTCGGTGGCCGCACTGGTGCCGAAGGCTGAAATCGAAGGCGAAATGGGCGACGCGCTGCCCGGCCTGCAGGCCCGTCTGATGAGCCAGGCGCTGCGCAAGTTGACCGGCACCATCAAGAAGACCAATTGCATGGTCATCTTCATCAACCAGATCCGCATGAAGATCGGTGTGATGTTCGGCTCGCCGGAAACCACCACGGGCGGTAACGCGCTCAAGTTCTACGCTTCGGTGCGTCTGGACATCCGCCGCATCGGCTCAATCAAGCGGGGCGACGACGTGGTCGGCAACGAGACCAAGGTCAAGGTCGTCAAGAACAAGGTGGCGCCGCCGTTCCGCGAAGCCATCTTCGACATCCTCTACGGTCAGGGCGTATCGCGCGAGGGCGAGATCATCGACCTGGGCGTGGAAGCCAAGGTGGTCGAGAAGTCCGGCGCCTGGTACAGCTACGGCGGCGAACGCATCGGCCAGGGCCGCGACAACTGCCGCGAATACCTGCGCGAGAACCCCGACCTTGCCCGTGAGATCGAGAACAAGGTCCGCGAGCAACTGGGCGTGACGCCGATGGGCGCCGTTGCAGTGGCCGAGGAAGTCGGAGAAGAGTAATTGGGTTGGCCGTCGGCGCAGATCGGCGGCTCTATCGAGCTTCATACGCCTGCCGTCCCCCAACGGTGGGCGTTTTTCTTTGGAACACGCTCCTTGAACGCCAAATCCGCATGCCGTTGCCACGTCAACCGTTATCGCTGAAGGCACGTGCGCTGGGCTATCTGTCTCGGCGCGAGCACAGCCGCGTCGAATTGCGCCGTAAGTTGGTCCCGCACGCAGAGTCCGCCGAGGAGGTCGACGCGCTGCTGGATTGGCTGGAGGGCGAAAACTGGCTCTCCAACACGCGTTTTGCCGAAAGCATGGTGCACCGCCGCGCGGGCCGCTACGGTACAGCGCGCTTGATGCAGGAGTTGAAAACGCATCAGCTCGGCGAAGAGACGCTGGGCGAGGTCAAGGCGCAACTGCAAAGCACGGAAGCAGTCCGGGCGAAAGCCCTGTGGGAAAAACGCTTCGGCCGCCCACCGGCCGACCTGGCCGAACGGGCCAAGCAGGTGCGATACATGATGGCGCGCGGATTCTCCCGTTCCGTAGTGTCGCGCATCATCGCAGGGGCGGATGAGCTGCTGGAAGATGGCGACATGTCGGACTGAACATCGACGATCTCGCAACAATTCAGGCGGACAATCCTCTTGTGTGCAGATTACGTGGGTTGCACCTCATGCGATCGTTGCAACCACTTTCACACTGCATTGCAGCACGCGACCAGTCCGGTCGTGACGACGTGTTAAAATCCTGGCCTTTGATATCGCCCTCAATTTCGGTTGCAGGGCGGTAGTGTTCGTGTGTGGCGGCTGATGCGCTGCCGCATACGTCCCGTAGGCGATGCACGCGATCTGCGTGCGCCGCCTCCATCGGTCCTATCGGTCTGTCTGGTCCATGCCTCTGTCTGATCCCGTCCCGCGCGTCATGCGCCACCGCCGTGCCATCACGGTGGAGGCCTATTTGCGGGAAGACGGCCTATGGGACATCGAAGCGCGCCTGACCGACACCAAACCACGCGACATCCCCTTAGCCAGCGGCGGCGTACGCCCCGAGGGCCAGCCGCTCCATGACCTGTGGCTGCGAGTGACCATCGACACCCATATGAACGTCGTGGATGCGGAAGCGTGTTCCGACTGGGTGCCGTACCCCACACACTGCGACACGATCGGCCCGGCCTACCGGAAACTCATCGGCCTGAACCTGATGAAGGGTTTTCGAAAGGCCTCGCGTGAGAGACTCGGCGGCGTGGCGGGCTGTACGCACCTGACCGAGCTGTGTGGCGTGCTGCCGACCGCCGCCATCCAGGCTTTTGCCGGCGATGTATTCCCGGTGCGCGATAACTCCAACGACCTGCGTCCTGTCGAAGCCGGCGAGAAGCCGCCTTACCAACTCCACGGCTGCCATGCCCTGCATTTGGAGGGTGAGGTGGTCCGCAAGCATTACCCGCGCTGGTTTGCATACCAGCCCGAAGCCAAGATCCAACCGCCACCCACCGAGCTGTCGCTTGAGCCCTCGTCCTGAAGGGCACCGCGCCGTTCGCGTTTTCAATACTCATCACACTCACTCTGCCTAGCAAAGGAAACACGCATGAATATCCATGAGTACCAAGGCAAGGAAATCCTGCGCAAATACAATGTGCCGGTTCCGCGCGGCATTCCGGCCTTCTCGGTCGACGAGGCCATCAAGGCTGCTGAAACCCTGGGCGGCCCGGTGTGGGTCGTGAAGGCACAGATTCATGCGGGTGGCCGTGGCAAGGGCGGCGGCGTGAAGGTTGCCAAGAGCATCGAGCAGGTCAAGGAATACGCCAGCAGCATCCTGGGCATGACGCTGGTGACGCACCAGACCGGTCCGGAAGGCAAGCTGGTCAAGCGCCTGCTGATCGAAGAAGGCGCGGACATCAAGAAGGAACTGTACGTGTCGCTGGTGGTGGACCGTGTGTCGCAGCAAGTGGCGCTGATGGCCTCGAGCGAAGGCGGCATGGACATCGAAGAAGTCGCCGAATCGCACCCGGAAAAGATCCACACGCTGCTGATCGATCCGCAAGCCGGTCTGCAAGACGCTCAGGCTGACGACATCGCTCGCAAGATCGGCGTGCCGGATGCTTCGATCGCGCAAGCTCGCCAAGCTCTGCAAGGCCTGTACAAGGCGTTCTGGGAAACCGACGCTTCGCAAGCTGAAATCAACCCGCTGATCCTGACCGGCGACGGCAAGGTCATCGCACTGGACGCCAAGTTCAACTTCGACTCGAACGCGCTGTTCCGTCACCCGGAAATCGTGGCGTACCGCGATCTGGATGAAGAAGACCCGGCGGAAATCGAAGCCTCGAAGTTCGACCTGGCTTACATCTCGCTCGACGGCAACATCGGCTGCCTGGTGAACGGCGCTGGTCTGGCCATGGCCACGATGGACACCATCAAGCTGTTCGGCGGCGAGCCGGCCAACTTCCTCGACGTGGGCGGCGGTGCCACCACCGAGAAGGTGACCGAAGCCTTCAAGCTGATGCTGAAGAACCCGGACGTGAAGGCCATTCTGGTCAACATCTTCGGCGGCATCATGCGTTGCGACGTGATCGCCGAAGGCGTGATCGCTGCAGCCAAGGCTGTGTCGCTGTCGGTGCCGCTGGTGGTGCGCATGAAGGGTACCAACGAAGACCTCGGCAAGAAGATGCTGGCCGACTCGGGTCTGCCCATCATCGCCGCAGACACGATGGCAGAGGCCGCCGAGAAAGTCGTGGCCGCAGCCGCCGGCAAGTAAGCCGCCCGCTGACCCAACCATACGCGAACGCGAGTTGCGCCCGCTGCTGAGTACGTCGGCGCGGCTCGCTGCATAAAAGGATTACAGCATGTCGATTCTGATCAACAAAGACACCAAGGTCATCACCCAGGGGATCACCGGTAAGACCGGCCAATTCCACACCCGCGGCTGCCGCGACTACGCCAACGGCAAGAACTGCTTCGTCGCCGGCGTGAACCCGAAGAAGGCCGGCGAAGACTTCGAAGGCATTCCCATCTACGCAACCGTCAAGGACGCCAAGGCACAAACCGGCGCGACCGTGTCGGTGATCTACGTGCCGCCCGCAGGCGCCGCTGACGCAATCTGGGAAGCCGTTGAGGCCGAGCTGGATCTGGTGGTTTGCATCACCGAAGGCATCCCCGTGCGCGACATGATGATGGTCAAGGACAAGATGCGTAAGGCCGGCAGCAAGACGCTGCTGCTGGGTCCGAACTGCCCGGGCCTGATCACGCCGGACGAAATCAAGATCGGCATCATGCCGGGTCACATCCACCGCAAGGGCCGCATCGGCGTGGTGTCGCGCTCGGGCACGCTGACGTACGAAGCCGTGGGCCAGCTGACCGCGCTGGGCCTGGGCCAATCGTCGGCAGTCGGTATCGGCGGCGATCCGATCAACGGCCTGAAGCACATCGACGTGATGAAGATGTTCAACGACGATCCGGAAACGGACGCCGTGGTCATGATCGGTGAGATCGGTGGTCCGGACGAAGCCAACGCGGCTTACTGGATCAAGGACAACATGAAGAAGCCGGTGGTGGGCTTCATCGCTGGCGTGACCGCGCCTCCGGGCAAGCGCATGGGCCACGCCGGCGCGCTGATCTCGGGCGGTGCCGATACCGCGCAAGCCAAGCTCGACATCATGGAAGCCTGCGGCATCAAGACCACCAAGAACCCGTCGGAAATGGCACGTCTGCTCAAGGCGATGCTGTAATCGACGAAGTTTGAGGTTGTGCGAGAACGGGGGCTTCGGCTCCCGTTTTTGTTTGTGCGCGCGTCTCGTCGATGATGCAACGTGCGATCTCGGCACGACATGTGTATAAGCAGATCATCCTTCCCATAAGAACGGCTTCAGGAACACTATGGCGCTCACCTCAAGCGCATTCTGGTTCGCACTTGGTTCCATCATCCTGACCAACATCGTGCTGTCGGGCGATAACGCGGTCGTCATCGCGCTGGCCGCACGCAATCTGCCGAAGCGCCAGCAAAAGCAGGCCATTTTCTGGGGCAGTGCCGGCGCAATCGTGCTGCGCATCGTGCTGACCATCCTGGCCGTCAAGTTGCTCGCGCTGCCGTACCTGAAGACGATTGGCGCGGTGATGCTGGTCTATATCGGCGTGAAGCTGCTCACGGCTGCCGAAGACGAAGCCGCCGATCGCCATCAGCGCGACGGCCTGTGGCCTGCCATCCAAACAATTCTCATCGCCGACTTTGTGATGTCGCTCGATAACGTCGTCGCCGTGGCCGCCGCGGCCGAGAAGGGGCCGCCGGGCACCACATTCCTGCTGCTGGTGCTGGGGCTTGGGTTGTCGGTGCCGCTGATCGTATTCGGCAGCACGTTGCTGGTGGGTGTCATGGCGCGCTTTCCCGTCATCATCACACTCGGGGCGGCACTGCTCGGCTATCTTGCCGGCGACATGCTCGTCACCGATCCGATCGATGCGGCGTGGTTTGAGCGCGCGGTGCCGTATGCGGACGTGGTGGTGGGTTGCGTTGGGGCGCTGCTGGTCGTGGGCGTCGGCCGGTGGCTGAGCCGGCGAACGTTGCGGCAGGCCTAGTCCGAACGAATCCCCTCGGAAGTAGGTGATGACGGGTTCTGTCGGGAATTCTGTCAGGAACGGTCAGATTTGCGGCGCAAACTTCGACAAAGCGCGCCAGTTTTTGCGCGGAAGCTGCTCGTATGCCTTGGCACGGTCCCTGCGGTGTAGTTCTCCACAACAAAATGCCTTTTGGGGATCGGTTATGGGCTTCAAGCAAAGTAGCGGAACAAGGCGCTGCGTGCGTGGTTTCACGCTGATTGAACTGATGATCGTGGTCGCGATCATTGGCATCTTAGCGGCGATTGCACTGCCGGCTTACAGCAACTACATGGTTAAGTCCAAGCTGACCGAGGCGACAACAACGCTCGATGCTGCGCGGGCGGCGATAACGGAAGCCTATACATCGAACGGAGGTATTTTCCCGCCGACCTCCTCGCCGCCCGTTATCGTGCAGTCCGTGGGAAGCAATGCCCACTACGTGACTAACATAAACTACACCGTTCAAGGCTCTAACGTAGGTGTTGTTGTGACTCTTGGGAAAACGGGCGCCTCCCAGATCGACAACCAGTACTTGGGAATATTTGGCGTCAGCCAATCCGATGGAACCGTGCTTTGGTCTTGCTCTACGGCCAACGCACCCAATGCCACGGCATCTGGTGCCGCTGTGCAAACGATGTACCCATTCTTGCCTGCCGCGTGTCAGCATTGAATTGTTTGAGCATAGTCGACGGGAGTTTAACGCCCTTATAAGTTCGCGGTCTGGGCGCCAGCATTTCGGACGCCGCATCCATGCCCAAAATGAGAGGCCGGGATGCGGCAATTCTTATTTGTGGCGAGAGAGTCTATTTCCTTGCTTCTACCAGGTCGCCGGGTTCGCAGTATCTTCGCAAGCTTAGTTTGCAGGCTTATTTTGTGATTCATAGACCGCAAAAGTAACGTTTTGTGTCAATGTGTGTCGAAAAATGTCAGTATCTGAGGCACCAGTTGCCAAAATCGTGTCGGCTCCCTCGAGGAGATACCCAATTTCCACCTGGCACGATCTCTGCTTTACTCTCCCCGCATCATCTTAACCACACATTCCGGGGGATTACATGAAGTCGATGCGTCGTATGAAGCAGCGTGTCCAGAAGGGTTTCACGCTGATTGAACTGATGATCGTGGTCGCGATTATTGGTATCTTGGCCGCTATTGCGCTGCCGGCCTACAACAACTACATGATCAAGTCGAAACTGACTGAAGCGACAACGGATCTCGATGCTGCAAAGGCGGCCGTCACCGAAGCTTTTACTTCGAACGGTGGTACGTTCCCCACAACTTCTCCTGTTCCGCCGCTGGGCTCGAACGCCAACTATGTTCAAAGTATCAACTATACGGCCAACGGCTCGAACGTCGGTGTGGTCGTTCAAATCAGCAACAGTGTCGGTGCTGCTGCTGTGAACGGTAAGTATCTGGGTATTTTTGGCAATGCGAATGCTGATGGCACCATTACCTGGAAATGCCAAACGACGGGCGGAACTGGCGCACAGTCGACGGCTTCTCAACCGACAATGTTCCCGTACCTGCCCGCTGCGTGCCAGGGTTGATGTAGCGAGAGCAGTATGAAAGAAGAGGGCGCCTTTGGGCGCCCTCTTGCTTTCTATATATTCAAATTTCCGCTGGCACGATCCATGCTAGCCCAGCACTTGACCAAGGAGCGCCCATGGCTTCGGAAGATGCTTCTTGGTTGCCTCGTCATTTCGCCAATGCTTCGATCTAGACCGCTGCGTTTCGCAGCTTGGTTTGCTGCCGTCACGAGCTCTTCCGCACCGTTCCTGCTTGCGTACCATACCTTTCCCCTGCCCACGTTCTATAACGAGGTCTCTGCTGCTGGGCTTTGGATATTGTTGGCGCTAGCTGTCCTCACGCTGACATGGCGCGGTCAAGCGCAATTCCCGGCCATCGTCTTAGCGCCGCTCGGATTGGTCGCTGCTCTGGCCCTTCAGTTGCAGATCGCTCCTCCGCTCAATGCGTTCTACTCTCTCGCGGCTATGTGCTGTCTACTGGGGGCAGCCGTCGCATGCGGTCTCGGAGCGCGTTGTCGGGAGGTTCCTGGCTTGGTCGAAGCCTTGGCGGTGGGGTGCATTCTGGGCGGCTTGGCCACGATCGCGATCGAGTATGTGCAGGTGTTTCGTGTTCAGGGGCTATCGCCGACGTACATATCAGTGATTCCGCTGACCAACGACCGCCGCATGTGGGGCAATCTCAATCAAGCCAACCACGTGGCGTCTTATCTCGCCTTTGGTTTGGCTGCGTGCTTGTTCCTGGCGCAAAAGAATAAAAGTTGGCGGGTTCCGTTGACGTGCATTGTCCCGCTATTCATGCTTGGCATGATTGTCACTTTCTCACGCACAACTTGGTTGCACATCATCGCCATTGGTGCTCTCGCGGGCTTGGTGTGCACAAGTGGCGAAAGCGGTCGGCGCCGTTTGTGGCTGGCTTCTGTGCGTTTGTTGGCACTGGTTGCAGCATTTCAGGTGTGCAGTTGGGCGGTCGACTGTGCCAATGCGTTCTGGCACTTGGGATTCCCAGTGTCACTGAATGAGCGTATGCAAACGGGAAGTCCCACGCGTCTATTGCTTTGGAGGCATGCCTGGCACATGTTTCTTGCGCATCCGTGGCTCGGTGGTGGCTGGGGTGACTATGCTTGGAATCAATATGTGCAGACTGATACGCTGGGGCCTGTCATTTTTTCCATGCACGCGCACAACATCTTCCTGGACTTGCTTGCTAAGGTTGGTATTGTCGGAACGATGGCGGTTGCGTTTTCGTTCCTAGGGCTCGTGCGGGTCGTATGGCGAAATCGTGTGGTGCCCGAGTTGGCGTTCCTTTACGCCATAGTTCTGGTGATGGGGATTCACTCGATGGTCGAGTATCCCTTGCACTATCTCTACTTTCTTTTGCCATTTTCGTTTGCCTTGGGCTATGCAGACAACCGTGTTTTGCGGTTGCCATCACCTGGTATGGCGAAGCTACTCAGCGTGGCGGTCGTAATTTGCGGGACGGCGTTGTTGGGGCATTTGTGGGGTGACTACAAGGCAGTTGAGCGACTGAGTTACTCGCCCGAGTCGTTTGATAAGGAGTTGGTTCGCTATCGGCAACACGGCACAACGTTGCTTGCGCCTTTCGGGACCTTGGCAATCGCAATGCACTGGAATGTGGTTCCAGCCATGGCGCCGGCCCTGGTGGTTCTGGAGCGACAAGCTGTGGAGTTCTATCCAGACTCAAATACCGTCCAACGCTACGCCCTCGCACTTGCTTACCTAGGCAGGACGGATGAGGCGGTGATACAGGTTCGCCGGTTGCGCAATATGTTCGAGGAGGACTATCCCAAGTTGTCTAGTCTGTTGGTGGACACCTGCAAGAAGCGGGATTGGAACGACGCGTTGCTACGCTTCTGTTCGCATCTGGCATCGGAGAATTTGGTCGCCGGATTTGACTTGGGACAACTATGAAGACGATGAGTTGCTTAGGCGATAAGCCTAGCAATTTGGAGGGCAGCGCGCTGGTGCTTGAGGTCATAAAGATACACTGAAGATGTTGGCAGCTCATGAGGTCCAATAAGCTAAACTCGCGTACACCTAACAAGAGCGCCTTCGGGCGCTTTTGTCATTGAACCGACCACTAGCTTATCCAGATGTCCCGCCCCCTCCCTTTGCTGCTGCCCCTCTGGCTCGCGATCGCCGCGTGCTGGTCCGTTCCGTTCCTGATTGCGCCGCACACATATCCGATTCCAACGTTCTACGCTGAATATGCCGCTGCAGTGTGCTGGGCTGCACTGACACTCTGCGTGCTCGCGCTGACATGGGGTAGCAAGGCCGGGTTCCCGGTTATCGTGACAGCGCCGCTAGCTTTGATTGGTGCATTGGCCCTGCAGTTGGTGGTCGCGCCACCGATCAACACGTTCTTCTCGATCGCAGCGTCGGCATTTCTTTTGGCGGCCGTTGTTGCTACGTGGCTGGGGGAGCGATGTCGTGACGTTCCGGGGGTCCTGGCGGCCCTGGCAATAGGTGTCATCGTCGGGGGCATGTTGACCGTGGCGGTGGAGCTGTTGCACCTGTTTCGTGTGCCGCGGCTTCCCAGTGTCTTCTTTTCGATGACGCCGCTTGGTACGGGCCGTCGCATGTGGGGCAACCTCAATCAGCCGAACCACGTCGGCTCCTATTTGGCGTTCGGGCTTGCGGCTTGTGTCTTTGTTGCGCAGGAATTCAAGCGCTGGCGTCTCGCGCTGGCGGTAATCGCAGTGATCTTTCTACTGGGTATGGCGTTGACCATCTCCCGCGTTACGTGGCTGCACGTCGTTGTAGTCGGCGCGTTGGCGGGTCTGGCGTGGTCGGCCTCAGCACGAGGCCTGCGTCGTTGGTTGGCGGTGGGCGCTTCTGTGCTGTTGCTCGTCGCTGTGTATGAGGCTTGCAACTGGTTCGTTTCGTATGCCAATGTGCTTTGGCATCTGGATCTGCCGGGCTCCCTTGGAGAGCGCATGCAGGAGGGTGTTGGTCCGCGTGCTGCTCTTTGGCAACACGCTTGGCATATGTTTCTCGCGCATCCTTGGCTGGGTGGTGGCTGGGGCGATTACGCTTGGAACCAGTACGTGCAGACCGATCGGCTCGGCAACGTCGCGATGTCATTGAATGCGCACAACATCGTGCTGGACTTGCTGGCCAAGGTCGGTCTGCTTGGCTTGTTTGCAGTGACGCTGCCGTTCCTCAGCTTTGCATGGAGCTTGCGAAAGCAGCCCATCACGCCCGCCCGGGCATTTCTGCTCGCCATCATTCTGGTATTGGCCGCGCACTCGATGCTCGAGTATCCGCTGCACTACCTGTTCTTCTTGTTGCCTCTGGCATTTGCGCTGGGCTATTTGGATACACGCACATTGCGTTTTGGTTCGGGCCGCATTGCATGGGCGTCTACCGGAATCGTGGCGTTGGGCGCCATCGCGTTGCTGATGCAGCTCTGGGGCGATTACGCGTCGGCTGAACGCCTTCAATACGGCTCCGCAAGCCAGCCCCCGCTGCTGACACGGGATCACCAGCACGCCCCGACCTTGCTGTTGCCCTATGAGAACGAGGCCATGGCTAGCAGATGGAATGTTGGTCCGGCAACGGCTGCGTCGCTTGTGACGCTTGAGCGCCAAGCTGTGCAGTTCTATCCTGGGCCCAGCACTGTCCAGCGCTACGCGTTGGCGCTTGCCTACCTGGGCAAGACGGAGGAGGCCGTCATCCAAGTCCGCCGGTTGCACAGCCACTATTGGACCGACTACGCAGACCAGTCCTGGCTGCTCAAGCAGGCATGCGGGCAGAAGAGCGGCGATGCACTCGAGACATTCTGCGTACGCCTCAAGTCCGAGAAACTGTTGGCGACAGCAGATAACCCGTCCGGCGGTGAACCGTTAGCCGCATCGAAATAACCGAAAGCGCCCGATTGGGCGCTTTCTTATTGATTGTTTGGCTTTTCATCGCGAAATATGAAAATGAGTTGCGATTCGGCCTGGCGCAGGATCACTCGATTAATCTTCTCCTTCTTGGCGCCAACGTTGTTTGGTAGTCGAGTAACCGGTTAAGCAATTTAGGAGGAGTTAATGCACTCAAAGCGCCAAATTAGTAACAAGGACCAAGCTGGCTTTACCCTGATCGAAT